>CAZSJU010000223.1:0-6047 GCA_964607235.1 uncultured Anaerolineae bacterium
ATATTTGTCTGGGTCAGCGGCAGCGAGCATGTTTCCTGGCGCCGGGAGAACAATGACCGTATCACATTGATCAGTGACAAGACCCGTTATGCGCCCGGTGAGACCGCCGAGATTTTGATCCCTTCGCCCTTTGAAGGGGCGCAGTGGGCGTGGATCACCGTCGAGCGTGGTGGCGTGCTGCACAGCGAGGTGCTGGAGCTAGAGAGCAACAGTCAGGTGTATCGGCTGCCCATCACGGCGGACCACGCACCCAACGTGTACGTCTCGGCCGTCATTGTGCAGGGGCGCGAGCCCAATGGCCGGCTGGCAGATTACAAGGTCGGCTATGTCGGGTTGGACGTCAGCACCGAGCAACAAGAGCTATCGGTCACCCTGACGCCCAACACCGACAAGGCAGGGCCGGGCGAGACGGTCACGTTTGAGGTGCAGGCTACCGACTATGCCGGTAATCCGGTCGCGGCCCAGTTTTCGCTGGATCTGGTGGACAAGGCGGTGCTGACTTTGCGCCCGCGCACGCCGGACGCTATCGTGAATGCCTTTTATGGCCGGCGCGGCCTGGGCGTGAACACTGCTAGTGGCTTGAGCCTGTCGGTCAACCGCATGTTGTTGGAAGAGTTGGAAGCGTATGATGAAGCGGAGCTGAGGAGCGGTGGGACGCCGGAAACCGGCGGGGGAGCTGCACTGCCGGCGGCAGAGCCGACGATGGTCGCGATGGCCGCACCCGCTGCCGAGATGGCCGAACAAGGGCTGGCTTTTGACAAGCAGGCCGCGGCTCCACCGGCGGGCGTCGAGTTGCGCGAAGCGTTTGCCGACACGGCCTACTGGCGTGCCGACGTGGTCACGGATCAACAGGGTCGGGCCACCGTCGAGATCCAGTTACCCGACAACCTGACCACCTGGGTCATGCGCGGCGTCGGCGCCACAGTGGAGACCCGGGTCGGGGAGGCGACGCGGGAGATTGTGGCGACCAAGCCGTTGTTGATCCGCCCGGTGGCCCCGCGCTTCTTTGTGGTGGGCGACCGCGCCCAACTGGCGGCCAACGTCAGCAATAACACGGATGAGGACCTGACCGCGAGTGTCACGATCGACGCCGTCGGCCTCACGCTGGACGAATCGACGGATGCCGAAACCCCAATCACCATCCCCGCCAACAGCGAGGCCAAGGTGACCTGGTGGGTGACGGTGCAGGACGTGCCCAACGTGGACCTGATCTTTAGCGCTGTGGCGGGCGAGTACAGCGACGCGGCCCGTCCGCGCCTGACCACCGGCCCCGATGGCACGCTCAAGGTGTTCCGCTATACTGCCCCCGAGGTGGTCGGCACCGCTGGGCAGTTGGATGACCCCGCAGGGGGCAGCCGCACCGAGTCCGTCGTCATGCCGCCCAAGTACGACGACCGGCGCGGTGAGCTGAGCGTGCAGCTTGACCCGTCGTTGGCGGCCGGCATGCGTGACGGCCTAGAATACCTGGAGCATTTTGAGTACGAGTGCACCGAACAGACCGTCAGCCGTTTCTTGCCCAACGTGTTGACCTATCGCGCCTTGCGCGATTTGGGCTTGACGGACCCCGAACTGGAAGTTAGGCTACCGGGATTGGTTGAGGAAGGGTTGTCGCGGCTCTATCTGCAACAGCACGGCGACGGTGGCTGGGGCTGGTGGACTAGCGACGAGAGTAACCCTTACCTGACCAGTTACGTGGCCTTTGCCCTGGTCAAGGCGCGAGAGGCCGGCTTTGAGGTGCGCGCGGAGGTGCTACAGCGCGCTCTGGACTATATCGATGGACAACTGGTGCCCACGCGCCAGTTGGGCGATAGCCGAGGCGCCAACCGCCAGGCCTGGATCTTGTACGTGATGGCCGAGGCGGGCGAATCGGGACGCGTCAACGAGTGGGTCGACGGCCTGTATGAGGGCCGCGAAAAGCTGAGCCACTATAGCCGCGCTTATCTGGCGATGACGCTAGAGCTGCTCCAGCCCGGTGATCAGCGCATCAAGACTTTGCTGTCTGACTTGAACAACGACGCTATTCTGAGCGCCACCGGCGCCCACTGGGAAGAGTCATTCTATGACTGGTGGGCCATGAACACTGACACGCGCTCCACCGCCATCATCCTGGACGCGCTGACCAAACTGGATCCCGAGAACGCATTGATCCCCAATGTGGTGCGCTGGCTAATGGTGGCGCGCCAGGACGGCATCTGGGAGACGACGCAAGAGACCGCCTGGGCGTTGATCGCCTTGACCGACTGGATGGCCTTGACCGGCGAACTGGAAGGTCAATACCGCTATGGCGTCTCGCTCAATGGGGAGGTTTTGGCAGGTGACCAGGTAACGCCCGAGAACATCGACCAGAGCGTCAAGTTGCGCATAGATGTGGCCGACTTGATGGCCCAGGCCAGCAACTATCTGACCATCAGTCGAGGCGAGGGGCCAGGGCGCTTGTACTATACCGCGCACCTCAAGGTTTATCTGCCGGTGGAAGAGATTGAGCCGCTGAACCGTGGCATCATCGTCCGGCGCCAGTATACGCGTGCCGAGTGCGTCCCGACCAAGGACGCGCCTTGTCCTGAGGTGAGCGAGGCCCAGGTGGGTGACGTGATCCAGGTCAAGTTGACGCTCACCGCCCCCCACGACCTGTACTATCTGGTGGTGGAAGATATGCTCCCGGCTGGGGCTGAAGCCGTTGACACCAGCTTGGACACGAGCAGCCTGCTAGAGCGCAGCCCGGCACTGCGCCGCCAGGTAGAGCGGGGTGGGTTCTGGGCGGACTTTTACCGGTGGTGGTGGCGCTGGTACAGCCGCAGCGAACTGCGCGACGAGAAGGTGGTGCTGTTTGCCGACTATTTGGCGGCCGGTACCTACGAGTATATCTATACCTTCCGCGCGGTGTTGCCCGGCGAGTACCAGGTGATCCCCACCTTTGCCAACGAATTCTATTTTCCAGAGGTCTTTGGGCGGGGAGAGGGTGACTTGTTTACGATCAATGAGTGATGGTCTGCGAGGATGAAATAACAGAGCAGCCCCGGCTAGCACATAAGCCGGGGCTGCTCCTTTCTTGCGAGGCAGTAAGCCGTTGGAGAAAAAAAGAATTCAACTTTTTCCTTTGCACCTCCCATAGATTTTATCCCGATTTCCAGAGCGTGGTCAACGAACGACAGTAAAGTAGATGGGTTATCTTTTTGTCTGGCGATCTTGCCAGACCCAATACGAGCGATGTTCTTTGAATACCGATCAATCTGCTGTTAAAATGTCGATTTTGGCCCACTGGCGCTGTTAAAAGGTGATGTGTGCTATGTCGTCTGTATGGATGTTACGCTAGGTTGGTGGATGCTGATGGGCTGGTTCTCATGTCACTATCACTGTCATCGGCACCACCAGTATCGGACAAGTTTTGGGCGCCCGGTCGAACTGTGAACTGAACCACTCTAAAATATCTGATTGCTAGTACAATATCACAATACTCCAGCCACAAAGTTGGCATCTGGTTGGCACCAGGTTGGGAATGTGTTTTTTTCGCCGGGTTTGCCTGTTCACAAGATGAGTCGCGAGATACTGAAATAGATGAACAACCCCGTAGCGTCTACCAAAGTGCTCATCATTGGCCCCGAGACCACGGTGGGATCGATGCCCACCCGTGCAGCGATCAAGGGCAATACAGCTCCCATCCCTACTGACCATAACAGGATCGATGCGATGGACAGGCTGACGCACAAGGCCAGTTCTTGGGCCAGTGCAGAGTCGTTACTCCACAGCAAGGCGTAACCAAAGGCGGCTACAGCCATCACCAGGCTCATGATGAACCCCGCGCGGAGTTCGTGCCCCATGACGCGCAGGGCATCATGGGGCGTGATTTCGCCCAGCCCCAGGGCGCGGATCACGGTGGCGGTGGTCTGCGAGCCGGCATTACCGCCGGTACCGATCAGCATAGGGATAAAAATGGCCAGGGTGGCCACCTGAGCCAGATCAGCTTGGAACAGCTTTATCACGGTGCTGGTCAGCGTCGCAGTGATCAGCAACATCAACAGCCAACCGATGCGTTTGCGTGCCACTGTCAGCGCGCTGACGCTGAGATAGGTCCTTTCCAAGGGTTGCGAGCCGGCTAGCCGTTGGATGTCTTTGGTCGCCTCTTCGGCCAGGATGTCCATCACGTCGTCGTGAGTGATGACGCCGGCTAAACGTCCTCGTCGATCGACCACCGGCATGGCGGCAAAGTCATAGCGGGCGACCAATCGCGCGACTTGCTCCTGGTCGGTGTCGACGTTGACCGAGACGACGTGCGGGTTAGCCAGGCTGTCCAGCTTTATGTGGGGGGAAGCGGTCAGCAAATGACGCAGGGGCACCACCCCCATCAGGTGCTCGTCGTCATCCACTGTATAAAGATAGGCAAAGGTCTCGGTTTCGGAGTCTAGCGCACGCAGGTATTGAAGTGTTTCCTCGACCGTCCAACGAGGACGCACCCGTGCTACCTTTTGGGACATCAAACGGCCGGCGGTCTCGTCTTTGTAGTCCAGCAGTTTTTGGACCTCTCGTGCCTCGTCGGGTTCCATCAACGCGATGAGCTCTTGGCTACGGTCGGTGGGCAGTTCGGCCAATAGCTCGGCCGCGTCGTCCGTGGCCAGGATTTCGAGCAAGTCGGCGATTTGTTCGTCGGGGATGGCCTCAACCAGATCGAATGTGGTGTCGTCCATAGTCTCGTCTAGCACCTCGGCGGCGGTCACCGAGTCCAACAACTCAAAGACGACGATCTGATCTTTTTCTTGCAGGACGTCAATTAAATCGGCAATGTCTGCTGGGTGGATCCGGATTAACAGTTTGCGGAGTTCAAGGATCGCGTCGTCGGCAATCAGCCTCTCGACGTGACCTTGCAGGGTCAGCAGTGCTTCTGGAGTAGCCATAGTTTTGCCTCCTTTGGGTGTTCCTCACATCACAACAGCCTCCTGCCACAGGCAGGAGGCTGTTGTGAGAGGCAAGCGAATGGCATCGGCACAGTCGTCACGTCATGTACGACTGCCCGGGACTAGACATTAACCACACAACCCCATACCCTTGACAGAGAGTTGAGGGAGAACTGTATTCAATTAAGCGTTTCGAACTCGAATCATCCATCTTTTTTTATAGTCGGCTGACGAGTGCGGAATCAGTCAGCGCCAACGCTTAATTATACCAGTTCTCTGCAGCAAAGTCAAAAATTTGAACCGCAAAGGCGTTGACATCGTCTGCTGCTCGTGGTATAATCGCGGTTCTGAGTAGTACGCCTACATACAAGGTTCTCATCTTTGGGGGAGGCGCAAGGCTTCCCCCTAATTGTGGTGTGGGTGTTCTTGATTTTTAGAGGAGTTGTTTTTTTATGAGGCCTAGGTCGCAAAAGTCGTACGCCCGAATTACTGACGTCCTTCGCTTGCCTACTTTGATAGAGGTGCAGTTAGAGTCATTTCGCTGGTTCCAAGAAGCGGCGCTAGCGCAACTGTTTGACGAAATCTCGCCCATTGAGAGCTTTAATGGCGATTTGAAACTGCATTTCCCCAGTACCAAGCCAGAGAGCCGTCAGTTTGGCTTGGATTATCGCTTTGAGGCACCCAAGTATTCCAAAGCCGAGTGCCTCGATCGCGATATGACGTTTGCCTCGTCCTTGTATGCCAAGGTCGCTTTGGACAACCGTGAGACGGGTGAGGTCATTGTTAACGAGATCTTTTTGGGCGATTTTCCGCTGATGACCGATAACGGCACGTTCATCATCAACGGCACCGAGCGCGTTGTGGTGAGTCAACTCATCCGTTCGCCTGGTGTTTATTTTGACATCGAAGAGGACCGCAAGACGGGGCGGCGGTTGTGCACCGCCAAGTTAATCCCTGACCGTGGCTCGTGGATGGAATTTGAGACGCGCAAGAGCGATTACCTCACCGTCAAATTTAATCGCAAACGAACGATACCTGTAACATTGTTACTGCGGGCGTTGGCCGCGGTGGAAGACGGGACGGGCGGCGGTGTGCTCAGCGAGGGCTCGGATGAAGAGCTGTTGCGGTTGTTCGCCGAGGTCGACACGCAGCCGGACC
>CAZSJU010000224.1:0-6009 GCA_964607235.1 uncultured Anaerolineae bacterium
TCATTAGGACCTGGCGCCTTATTTCCCCTTTTTGCACATCCGCCCCACACAAAGACAATCGCCAGGTCCCGGGTCGGGACCTGGCGATCTGCGGTCAATGGGGGAGCAGAACGAACCTTTTGCTAGCCCGCCTTTGGCTGGTATTTTTTGGCGTACAACTCGGCGTCGTACTTGGCGCGCCGCCCGGGGCAGCGCTCCCGGGTGCACAGTTGGCAACTCTCAAAATTCTCCTCGATGGGAAAGCGCAAGCCCGACAAGGACTTGGTGGGGATCATCAGCATACTGTCCGACAACCGGACGCCGATATCGGCTTCGGGGTCTCCCAACGCAGCAAACAACACCCGTTGCTGTTGGATGGGCCAGTCCTCCAATGAGCCCGGGCTCATCGAGGACGTGTTACCCAGACGATAATGCTCAATCAGGTGCCGTTTGAGCGCCTGGGCCGCCGAACGCAGCGCCATCTCGGCGATGGCGTCGGCCCAGTATCCTTCAAGCATGTCGTCGATCCCGTGGGACCACTCGTCCAGCTCTTGCCCTCCCGTAGCCACATAGATAAAGACACGATGGGCCTGCTCCAGGTTCACGCGCAACACGCGGCTGGAGAATTTGATGCCATCAAACGTGACATAATCTTCTCCCCGCGACTCGACATACACCTCGCGGTACACCGCCTTGGGCCGGGCGATAGACTGTGCCTCTTGGACCAGCCTTTCCAGCTTTTTGACCGCCGAACTGCCCTCCTTGATGCGCAGCTTGCGCATCAGCGTGGAGAAATGAGGTTCAAAGGAAATGTTATCCAGTATGACTCTGTCCATATTTTTTCACTCTCTGAGAATTAGAAATGGTTAACCGACCACTCGACAACGGCACGGCTAGTTTCCCTCGCGCACCGGCTTGAACACACACACCGCCAATGGCGGCAGCGTCAGGTCCAACGAACAAGGCTGTCCCTGCCAGGGGAGCGGCTCTGAACCAAAGCCCCCCTGGTTGCCCACGTTGCTGCCCCAATACGCCGCGGCATCAGTGTTAAAGATCTCGGCATAATGGCACAGTTCAGGCACCCCCAAGCGGTACCCCTCGCGCGGCACCGGCGTAAAGTTGCACACCACCACCAAATGATCCGCGGGATCCTCCGCCCGGCGCACATAGGCGATGACGCTGCTCTCCCAATCTTTAAAATCGATCCACTCAAAGCCCTCGTGGCTGTGGTCCATCTGGTATAACGCCGGCTCGGAACGATATAACCGGTTCAAGTCTGACACAAAGTGTTGCAATTTCTGATGGGGCTCCCACTGCAACAAGTGCCAGTCGAGACTGCGCACCTCACTCCACTCACGCCACTGGGCAATGTCGGCCCCCATAAATAACAACTTTTTGCCGGGATGAGTGAACATGAAAGCCAGATAGGCGCGCAAGTTGGCCAGTTGTTGCCACTGGTCACCGGGCATCTTGGCGGCCAACGAACGCTTGCCGTGCACCACTTCGTCGTGCGAGATGACCAGCACAAAGTTTTCACTAAAGGCGTAAATCAAGCCAAAAGTCAAATTGTTGTGATGGTATTTGCGGTGAATCGGATTTTTTTCAATGTAGGACAGGGTATCGTGCATCCATCCCATGTTCCACTTGAAATTAAAGCCCAAGCCGCCCACATAGGTCGGCCGGGACACCCCAGCAAAAGCCGTGGATTCTTCGGCAATGGTCACCACGCCAGGATAAAGTTCGTGCGTCAGCTCGTTAAAGCGCTTGATAAAGTCGATGGCTTCCAGGTTCTCGTTGCCGCCATAGATGTTGGGCACCCACTCGCCTGGCTCGCGCGAGTAGTCCAGGTACAGCATCGAGGCCACGGCGTCCACCCGCAGACCGTCAATGTGATACTTGTCTAACCAAAAGAGGCCGCTGGCGATCAAAAAATTGCGCACCTCGTTGCGTCCATAGTTAAAGATCAGCGTGCCCCAATCCCTGTGCTCCCCTTTGCGTGGGTCCTCGTGCTCATACAACGCCGTCCCGTCAAAGCGGGCCAGGGCATAGGCGTCGCGCGGAAAATGCGCCGGCACCCAATCCAGGATGACACCAATGCCGTTGCTGTGACAATAATCCACAAAATACGCAAAATCATCCGGGTCGCCGAAACGACGCGTGGGCGCGAAATAACCGGTGACCTGATAGCCCCACGACGCGTCCAACGGATGTTCCATCACCGGCATCAGTTCGATGTGCGTATATCCCAGTTCCTTCACATACGCCACCAGGTCGTGGGCCAACTCGCGATAAGTGAGAAAACGATCGCCCTCTTGGGACGCGCGGCGCCATGAACCCAGGTGCACCTCATAGATCGACATCGGCGCTTGCAAAGCGCTCGACTGGACGCGGCGTGCCATCCACGTCTGATCGCCCCATTCGTACTTGTCGACGTCCCAGACCATTGAAGCGGTCTTGGGGCGCAACTCGCTGGCGTGGGCGTGCGGGTCGGACTTGACCAAGATCTGACCATGCGCTCCCTTGATCTCAAACTTGTACAACGCCCCCTCGCCCAACCCCGGGATGAACAGCTCCCAGACGCCAGAACCGCCCACGACGCGCATCGGGTGGCGCCGCCCGTCCCAACGGTTAAAGTCACCGATGACGCTCACCCGCTTGGCGTTAGGCGCCCACACTGCAAAGTGAATACCCTCAACCCCTTGTACCGTCGTCAGGTGTGCGCCCAGCTTTTCATAGCTGCGCTGATGAGTGCCTTCGCCCAACAACTGTAAGTCAAAATCGCTCAACACTGGCAAAAAGGCAAAGGGATCAGGCGTAACCGTCTCTTGGCCGTACTGATCCTCAAACTTGAGCTGGTATTTGAACACCTCGGGCCGGTCAAAGACCGCCTCAAAAAAGCCATGGTCGTGAAGGCGCGTCAAGGGATGCGTCTCGCCCGCGTCGTCGATGACAAAGGCTTGCTCTATCCAAGGCAAAAAAGCGCGGATGGCTACCTTGGTCTCACCACCCACCTCCACCTCGTGTGCCCCCAACACTTGAAAGGGGTCATGGTGGTCGGCGAACACAATTCGCCGCATCTGCTCCTCGGACACTGTGGGTTTCATCTCTGCCTCCTTAATCCGGTAACGACCCGATTTTACAACAAACGCAGGCTCCCACGCCTACAAACCGACAGCGTGGGAGCCCAATCCATGTTACAACAGATCCTCACCAACCTGGCGCGTCCTCACCCGCCTTCACTCGCCCTCACTCGCCCTCACAGGCAATACCGGGGGACGGTAGATGCCAGGGACGAACCGGGGACAACAGCGGATAGGTCACAGGCCGTCTAGCCAAACAACTTGGCGTACAGCCCGTCTACCAACTCGCGATAGTCGTCAATGGTCTCTTTGAGCCGCGATACCTGCTTGGGGCTGGAGAGGCGGACGTGACCGATCGCCGCTTCCACCCGCTCGGCCGTCTTGAGCGTGGTATCCTTGACCATAATCACGGGGACGCCTTGATCGGCTGCCGAGCCCAACACGCGCACGCTAGGACGCAAGTTGCCGGTCAAGATCAAGCAACGGGTTAAAGTCTGCAACGCCGCCAGTTGGATGTCGCTGCGATCGCCACCGGTGATGACCGCCTTGTTAGGCGTGGCCTGAAAATAGCGCAGCGCGGCCTCGCCACCCATCGCCCCCACCATAGAGGTCTCGACCATCTCTTCCAGGTTCTCGTGGCCGCACAGCACTTCGCCGTTCAGCTCCTCCACCAGGTCAGCCACAGAGACAGAACGCAGCAGTTTGTCGCGATACATGATGCCATAAAAAGGCAAGTCATAGTGTTCGACGAACGGCTTGATGCGCTCCGTCAACTCGGGCACCTGCCGCGGCGGCGTGCCATTGATGACCATCGCGGCCAGGCGCTCACTGCACGCTTCCTTTATGGCCAACATGCCATCCAGATCGGGGTTGTGGTGATGTGCGATCACTGCCACCGCCACCGCGTCCGTCAACTCGACCAGACGCTTGAGCGGCAGACCCAGCGCGCGCCCGCTGTGCAGGCCACTCAAGGCCTCCAAAATGACCAAGTCCTGACCTTCTGACAGCTTGGCCAACGCGTCAGTGATCTTGTCCTCCAACCCGGGGACCGGTCCTGACAACGAGGCATCAATCATCTCTTGCGTCAACAACACTGGCGAGGCCAAATCCCAATCTGCATCGCTACCCAACAGCTTCCAGGCATAGTAAGCGTCTTCGTCAATAAAATCGTCGCCAAAACGCCGCAAAGAGGCGCCGATTGGCTTCATGTACTGGACCGCCAGTCCTTTCTCCTTAAAGCCCAAAGCCAGCGCTAGCGAGATAGCACTCTTGCCAGAATAGGGCTCGGTAGAAATCACGTAAATGGTTTTCGCCATATCTATAAGCTCCTTTTCAAAAAGACGGTGAACTATTCACCAATCACAATGCGGGCGTCAACGGCTATACTCCCCTTACCCGTTTCATAAGCAAAGAGGGGATTAATATCCAACTCGACGATTTGCGGGAAATCGGTCACCAACTGCGAGATGCGCAGTATACACTCGACCAACGCGTCCAAATCCGCCGCTTTCTCGCCGCGCACACCTGCCAACAAGGGGAAGGACCGAATGCTGCGCACCATCTCTTCAGCTTCACGGCGCGTCAGCGGCGCGATCCTAAACACGACGTCCTTGAGCACCTCAACATAGATGCCACCGAGACCAAACATCAGCATATGCCCAAAAGTCGGGTCCTTGGTCACCCCCAGGATGACCTCTTTGCCGGTCTCGACCATCTCTTGCACGGCCACGCCCCAAATGTCAGCGTCAGGCATATAACGGTAAGCCCGGTTAATGATCTCCTCATAAGCCATGCGCACCTGTTTTTCGTTCTCGAGCCCGACCTGCACACCGCCGATGTCCGATTTGTGCAGAATATCCGGCGAGATAATCTTCATCACCACCGGATAACCGATATCCTCGGCCCACTTGACCGCCTGATCCGAGTGCATCGCCAGATGGCTCTTGGGCAAAGGCACCCCATAAGCGGCGATAATTTGGCGCGCTTCCATCTCGTTCAACTTGAGTCGTCCCGCCTTTTTCGCCGTCAACAATGCCGTCGCTGCGCGTTCGGGGTCCACAGGAAAGCGCGTGATGGGCTCACGCTCACGTTCGCACCACTCCCGGTATTGAACCATCTTGACCAACGCATCGGCCGCATTCTCGGGGAAATCATAGTAGGGAATTTGACCCTGACCGAGGATCCGGTTGCCGGCCGCCACCTCTTTGGCGCCCATAAAGTTGGCCAAAATCGGCTTGTCATATTCTTGAGACAAATCGACCACCGCCTGGGCGGTTTCTTGGATCTCTGTCATCGCCTGCGGCGTCAACAAGAATATCGCGGCGTCGACGTTGGGGTCTTTTAACGCAGCCTCAAGGGCCAACTTGTAACGGTCAGCGCGGGCGTCGCCCAACACGTCGATGGGGTTGTAACAGTTTGCTGCTGCCGGTAAATTCTCTTGGAGCAAGTTCACCGTCTCGGTCGCCAACTTGGCCAGGTGGATCCCATTATTTTCGCATGCATCGGTAGCCATAATGCCCGGGCCGCCAGCGTTGGTGATAATGGCAACGTTACGCCCCTGGGGCAAAGGTTGGTAAGCAAAGGCCGTCGAATACGCGAATAATTCCGCTACCGAATGCGCGCGTAACACCCCCGACTGCCTAAAGGCAGCCTCATAGGCGGCATCGGAACCCGCCAAAGTGCCCGTGTGCGACGAGACCGCTCGTGAGCCCGCGCTGGTCGTGCCCGACTTTATCACGATCAACGGCTTTTCTTTGGTAAACTCACGGGCCACCTGCATAAAATGAGGGCCATCAACAATGCCCTCCAAGTAAGCGATGACGACGTCCGTCCCTGCGTCCTGATGCCAGGCCTCCAGGAAATCCGTCTCATTGAGGTCGCCCTTGTTGCCCAGGCTCACAAAGCTGGCAAAGCCGAGATTATTGGCCGCAGACCAGTCCAGGATACCCGT
>CAZSJU010000225.1:0-5988 GCA_964607235.1 uncultured Anaerolineae bacterium
ACCGGCATCACGTACGTGTCAAAATGTCCCGACCGGTCGGAAGCAAAGGCAATCTGCCGGCCATCCGGCGACCAGCAAAAGTTGGGTTGGATCGCTTCGGGGGTGTCCGGCGTCAGGTTGACGTGGGCGCCCGTCGCGCGGTCATGGCAGTAAAGGTCGTATCTTTCGCTGCCGTCCAGGTCCAGGGCGTAGGCCAGTTGGCGACCGTCGGGTGACCAGCGCGGGGCGAGCTTGGCGCCTGGGCCGGTCGTGACTTGCTGGGGTGGGCCAGCGCGGTCCAGCGGCCTGACGTAAATTTCCCAGCGACCGGACACGTTCCAGGAAAAGGCGACGTGCTGGCCGTCGGGGGAGAGGTCGAAACCGCTGTATCGCTCTATGTGTGGGACCCGCAGCAGCGTTTCCAGATCTAGAGGCTGGGTATATTTCATCTCACACCTTGTGGCAGGCGACGAAATGGCCGCCGCCGGCATCATGCCAGATGGGCGCTTCAAGCGCGCAGTGTTCCCTGGCTTGCGGACAGCGAGTGCGAAAACGGCAGCCGGAAGGTGGGTTGATGGGGCTGGGCACATCTCCTTCCAGCATAATGCGCCGGCGCTGGCGTTCGGCGTCAGGGTCCGGCACCGGCACGGCGGAGAGCAACGCCCGGGTATAAGGGTGAATGGGATGCTCGTACAACTCGTCCTTGCCGGCCAGTTCCACAATCTTGCCCAGGTACATGACTGCCACACGGCTGCAAATGTGGCGTACCATGCTCAGGTCGTGGGCGATAAACAGATAGGTCAAGCCCAATTCTGCCTGCAGGTCTTCTAGCAGGTTGACAACCTGGGCTTGGATCGAGACGTCCAGAGCCGAGATGGGCTCGTCGCAAATGATAAACTCGGGCTCTGAGGCCAGGGCGCGGGCGACACCGATGCGCTGCCGTTGTCCGCCCGAAAACTCGTGGGGATAACGGTTGATGAAACGCGGGTTGAGGCGTACCAGGCGCAGCAGTTCTTGCACGCGCTCGATTTGCGCTTTCCCTGAGGCCAGCTTGTGCGCGCGTAATGGTTCGCTGACGATGCGCGCGACGGTCATGCGGGGATTGAGCGAGGCAAAAGGATCCTGGAAGATCATTTGCATGCGCCGGCGCATGTGGCGCAACGCTTCACCCGTGAGTGCTGTCACGTCTACCCCATCAAAGATGACTTGTCCGGCGGTGGGGGGATACAGTTGGAGGATGGTCCGGCCGGCTGTCGTCTTGCCACAGCCGCTTTCACCGACCAGACCCAACGTCTCCCCACGATAGATGTCAAAGTTCAGGCCATCCACCGCCTGGACAGCGCCGATCTGACGTTGGATGATGACGCCGCGCGTGATGGAAAAATGTTTTTTCAGCCCGCGTATCTTGACCAGCCTGGGGTCCGGCTGTCCTTGTTCTGTGTGTGGTGGGATTGTCGGTGCGGTCATTGTTCCTCCCCAGTGCTCACATCCACCCAGCAAGCAATTTTGTGGCTGTTCCCGGCGCCGGGCGCGCTGCTGTCCCTCACCGTTGTCAATGTGGGGTTCTCGTGGTCACAGCGTTCCACCGCATAGGCACAGCGTGGCATGAATGGGCAACCCGGCGGCAGCCCCAGCAGGTCGGGGGGAAAGCCGGGAATGGTAGCCAGTCGATCCTTGCTGCTGCGGTCCACGCGGGGCAAAGATTCAAGCAAGGCCATCGTATAAGGGTGACGCGGGTCTTTGTAAATCTGATCCACACTGCCCTGTTCGACGACAAACCCGGCGTACATCACCAGCACCTTTTCTGCCAGTCCGGCCACCACGCCCAGGTCGTGGGTGATCCAAATAATCGCCATCCCCAACTCTTCTCGCAACCCTTTGACCAGTTCTATGATCTGCGCCTGGATGGTCACGTCCAGGGCAGTGGTGGGCTCGTCGGCGATGAGCAAACTGGGCGTGCAAGACAGCCCCAGCGCGATCATGGCGCGCTGGCGCATGCCGCCGGAGAACTGGTGAGGATAGTCATCGTAGCGGGCGCCGGCGCCCGGGATGCCCACCAGGTCCAACAACTCTCCCACCCGCGCACGGACTTGCTGCCATGTCATCGCCAGATGGACGCGCAGCCCTTCGCCCACCTGGCGGCCGATGCGCATCACCGGGTTAAAGGAGGTCATAGGGTCCTGGAACACCATGGCGATCTCTTGGCCGCGAATGTGTTGGATTTCCTCCTCGCCCAGTTGAAGCAGGTCTTGGCCTTTGTACAGCACCTGGCCCGCGACGATCTTGCCGGGCGGCTGGGGAATCAGTTGCATCAGGGACAACACGCTGACGCTCTTGCCGCACCCGCTTTCCCCGACGATGCCCAGGGTTTCCCCTTGCTCCAGCTTGTACGAGATGCCATTGACGGCGTGCACGACGCCATCCAGCGTGTTAAAGCGAACCGTCAAGTCTCGTACCTCTAACAATGGGGCCACAATTACCTCCTGCCTATGTTTTGCACTAGTCTGTCTCGGCCAGGGCATGGGGGTCGAGCGCGTCGCGCAAGCCGTCTCCTACAAAGTTGATGCCCAGCACCGTCAACAAGATCAACATGCCGGGAAAGAACCACATCCACGGTTCGCTTTCCAGGTGATGATAAGCCTGATCCAGCATGTTGCCCCAGGTGGCTGTGGGGGGCTGGACGCCCACCCCCAGGAAACTGACGTATGCTTCGTTGAGGATGGCGCTGGCCACGCCCAACGTGGCAGCGACCGTGATGGGGGCGACGGTGTTGGGCAGGATGTGAGAAAAGATGATGGATATATTGCGCGTGCCGATGCAGCGCGATGCGGTGACAAACTCTTGCTGCTTGAGCGATAAAAAGTTCGCGCGCACGATGCGCGCCAGGTACATCCAACTGGTCAGCCCAATGACGGCGATGATGACGACCACCGTGCCACTTAGGGAGCGGCCCAGCACGTTGAACGTGGGGACGTTCCCTCCCAACATTTTGGCCAACACGATCAGCAGGAACAATTGGGGGATGTTGAAAATCGCTTCGGTAAAGCGCATCAAGACTGCGTCGATGGTCCCCCCATAAAAGCCGGCGACCGCGCCCACACAGATGCCCACGAGCACCGAGACTACAACGGCCAACGCGCCGATGACCAGCGAGATCTGCCCGCCGTAGATGCTGCGGGCCAGGATATCGCGCCCGGTCACGTCTGTGCCAAAGGGGTGCTCCCACGAAGGCGGGGCAAGTCTGATGGATAGATCGGTATAGTTGGCGTCCGCTTCCGAGTAAAACAAGGCCCCTACCGTGACGAACAAAAAGATGCCGAGCAGCAGGCCCACACCGACCAGCGCCATCTTGTGGCGACGGAAACGGCGCCAGGCCACTTGCGCGGGAGTTAAGGGCGGGCGCTCGGCTTGATCCTCAAAGGATTCCCAAGTGACATTTGTGGTAGCCATGGTCTCTCACCTCAATCGTAGCGGATGCGGGGGTCGAGGAACGTATACAGGATGTCCGTGATGATTTGAAAGGTGATGACCAGCACGGCGGTGATGAACAAGATGCCCATAAGGATTGGCACGTCGGTGTCGCGGGCGGCGTCCCAAAAGAGCCGCCCCATGCCCGGCCAGGCAAAGATCGATTCGGTGACGACGGCGCCGCTAAAGAGCAGTGGCAAATCCATCCCGACGATGGTCACCAGGGGCAAGGCCGCGTTTTTGAGGGCATGATCCAGAATGACCTGGCGGCGGGGCAATCCTTTGGCGCGAGCGGTGCGAATATAATCCTGATTGATGACCTCTAGCATCTGGGAACGCACAAAGCGGCTATAGCCGGCGATGCTGACGACGGAAGCGGTCGTGACCGGTAGCACCATATGCCACAAGACCTGGGGCAGCGTGCGCCCCGCGGCCAGATCGTACATGCCGACCGTAGGAAAATAGGGCAGCCCCCAGCGTCGAAAGTTCACCGCAAACACGTACATCAGGATCAAGGCCAGCCAAAAGACGGGCATGGAATAGCCGATGAACGAAAAGCCCGTAAAGATGTAATCCAGCACCGAGTACTGCCGCAGGGCCGAGTAGACGCCGATGAACAGGGAAAGGAGCAGCACCAGCAACTCGCTGCTCAGCATCAGGATCATCGTGTTGGGGATGCGTTCCTTGATCACGTCCAGGACCGGCCGGCGCTCGGTGAAAGAATTACCAAAGTCACCGCGCAGCACACCCTGGCGTGTGCCGGTTTCGTCGGCGATGCCGTCTTGGTCCAGGTCTATGTTCATCCAATCGTTGCCGACCAGCCAGATGACATATTGTACGAGTAGCGGTTGATCCAATCCCAACTGGCGCGTCAGCCGTTCCCGATCGTCGGAGCGTACACGGCGGCGGCCGCCAAAGGAAGCCAAGGGGTCTCCCATCTCATTGGCCAGGATGAACAGGACAAAACTGACGATCAGCAACAAGGGGATCGCTTGTAGGATGCGTCTGATGATGTATCGGCCCATGCTATCCTCCCGTTCGATTTTAAAAAAGACGCCGGTGATCCGGTTTTTACAGGTACAGTGTCAGGTCAGAAGCAAGCCCCCTTTACTCGTGTCTTGTTTGCTGCATTGGCGCGCAAGTAAAGGGGGCAAGATAACAAAAGGTTAGCTCAACAACTGCTTGGCCAGCGCGACGGCGCCCATGGCGTCTTCGGCATAGCCGTCGGCGCCGATGGTATCTGACCATTCCCGGCTCACCGGCGCGCCGCCGATGAGGACCTTGACCTGGTCGCGGATGCCCGCTTCTTCCAACGCTTCGATGATCTCGCGCTGCACGGTCATGGTCGTAGTCAACAGGGCCGACAGCCCTATCAAGTTGGCGCCGGTCTCTTGCACCTTGGCGACGAACGTCTCGGTCGGCACGTCTACGCCCAGGTCATAGACCTGAAAGCCGTTGGCCGCAAAGATGGTGCCCACCAACGACTTGCCGATCTCGTGGATGTCACCGGCCACCGATCCGATGACCAGAGTGCCTCGCACCTCGACCGTTTGATCGCGCGCTTTCAACTCGGGCTCTAGCACTTTTAGGGCTTGTTGCATGCCATTGGCAGCGATGATCAGATGTGGCAAAAAGTACTCGCCACACTGGAATTTATCACCGACGATGTTCATCCCCGGCACCAGGCCATCGTCGACGAGGGCCATCGGTTCTAGACCCGCTTTGAGCGCTTGCTTGGTCAGGGCCACGGTCGCGTCCGGGTCCCCGTCTACGATGCTGGCGTTGATTTTGCCATACAGTTCATCTGACATTGTTTGTGTTCCTCCTCTACTCTTGGGGCAACGGCGGCAGTTCGTCCATACCGAACTTTTGGGCCGTGCGAGTGGCGATCTGGCGCAGCTCGGTGCGCAGTTTGTCCGAGATGGGCGACGGTGTGGGGATCGCCAGGAGCTTGTTCACGCGGTCCTTGGCCCGCTCGCGGGCGGTCTTGGCGCCCTTTTTCTTCCATCCATCCAGCGAACCGCGGTCGATGACCTCGGACGGGATGTACAGTTCCTTGTCAAACCACTGGAGCGTGTGCATCTGTGACAAATAGTCGGCGCGGTGCCCCAGCTTGCGCATCAGCGTCAGCGCGATGGGTTCGTCCCGCGCCTCGACGCCGGCGATCAGCCGTTTGGCCATGCCAATGATTTCGGCGTCAATGACCAGCTTTTCATAGCTCTGGCAGCTCTCAAAGTCCATCATTCCCGCGCCCGAGACCATGTTTACCCCGGCCAACGCTGCCATGAACGCGCCGCCGGCCGACTCGAGGCCACATTGAGCGTCCACGACCTTGGCGTCGCTCATGCCCAGGTAAGCGTGGGTGGGCATGCCCAGCGTCTTGCCAACTTGGGTGTAGGCACAGTCGATCATCCATGTGCCCACGGCGCCCATGGGGGTCGTGCCTTCGCGCATGTCAAAGGCCGCCGGTGAGCCGCCCCACACGATGGGCGCGCCCGCCTGGGCCAACTGGCAGATCGTCACGCCGCTCAGACACTCGGC
>CAZSJU010000226.1:0-5977 GCA_964607235.1 uncultured Anaerolineae bacterium
CGCTTTTGCCGTATAATATGCGCACGTTAAACAAATAACGCGTCGGCTTACCCCCCCCCCACAGCCGGCGCGTTATTTGCGTTTTACTCCCCCCTCTGTTTTTCCCTTTGACTTTTTCGGCAGGTTGCTTATACTCAAGGGACGACGTCTTGGACCTACGGAGAAAGGATAATAATGTACGACGATGCGGCAGCACCAGAGCGCGCGAATGGCCTGCGGGCCTTTGAGGCCTTGGCGGCGTTCCTGGAAGCGGATGGATGGCACCCCCAGCGCCTGGACGACAAGTATATCTATCGCGTGGGCTTTATGGGCAAGAACGGCCAGTTTACCTGCTATGCCCAGGTCCGGCCGGACCTGGAGCAATTCTTGTTTTACGCGATGGCGCCCGTCAAGGCCCCCGAGGCGGACCGCCCGGCGGTGGCCGAATTTATCACCCGCGCCAACTATGGGCTGCGCATCGGCAACTTTGAGCTCGATTTCCGCGATGGCGAGGTGCGCTACAAGAGCAGCCTGGATTTTGAGGGAGAGACCTTGAGCCACGCCTGGCTCGAGCACGCCATCTATCCCGCCGTGCAGACCATGGACCGCTATCTGCCCGGTCTGATGAACGTGTTGTACGGCGGCGTGCCCCCGGACAAGGCCGTCGCCGAGATCGAAGGGACGTGAGCCCTTTTTTTTATCCCTGAAACACTTGCCAAGCTTGCCGAATTGATGTAACATCTACGCTTGGAGCCTCAGGCCAACCATCACGCTAATATAGCTCGGGTCAGGTACACCACTTGCCCGAGCTTGGTTGTGTCTGGCTAACGCAGGATGAAAGGGGGTGAGGCGTATCGCGTAGCGTTTATGAACTATCCCACTTTGTTGTCAAACCGACTATATCAATGGCAAATCCATTTTTACCACAAGCAAAATAAAAGGAGTTAGCAAATGAAAAGAAACATGTGGTTCGTGTTGTTGGCCTTGGCCGGCCTTCTGGCGTTGGCCGGCTGTGGTGGTGAGGCAGAACTGGGCACCAAGGATAATCCCATCATCATGTCGTTCGTGCCCTCGGGTGACACCCAAGAGATCCTGGCCAGCGGCCAAGAGATCGCCAACATGGTCTCGGAAAAGACAGGCCTGGTCATCGAGGCCAACGTGGGCACCGACTTTGCCGCGGTGCGCGAGGCGATGGGCGCCAAAAAGGCGCACATCGGCTGGCTCAACACCTTTAACTATGTGTTGGCCAATGAAAAGTATGGCACAGATGTGGGCCTGGTCACCGAGCGTTTTGGCCTGACCACGTACAAGGGCCAGATCAACGTGCGCGCCGACAGCGGCATCGAGTCGTTGCAAGACCTCAAGGGCAAGGTGATGTGCTGGGTTGACCCCAACTCGACCTCGGGCTATATCATCCCGCGCATCATGCTCAAGGCCAACGGCATTGATCCCGAGACCGACTTTGCGCAGACCATCGAGGCCGGTTCGCACAATAACGTCATCACCCAGGTATACAATGGCGACTGTGACGCCGGCGCTTCCTACGACGACGCGCGCAGCTCGGTCGAGGAAGACCTGCCCGACGTGAAAGAGCAGGTCGTGGTCCTGGCCACCACCACCGACATTCCCAACGACAGCGTGTCCTTTATCAAGGACTTTCCAAAGGAAAAGCGCGAAGACATTGTCAACGCGTTGCTCGAGATTGCCGGGACGGAAGAAGGCCAGCAGATGTTGAACGACCTGTACTCCATCGCGGGCTTGCAAAAGGCCGAAGACTCGTTCTATGATGCTTTCCGCGCTGACCTGAGCAAGGCCGGCATGGACATCGAGGAACTGGCCCAGTAGGCTGGGTGCATTTGACTTACGGGAGAGAGGGCGCGCTGGTGCGTACCCTCTCTCCTTTATATCCTGCCCCTGGCAGGTGACGCTCCCCGCTGGATAGGCGTCACGGGGGCAATTTTTTGAGAGGAGGCAGCGCTTGCTACGCATCGAACATCTTGGCAAAGTCTTCCCCGATGGCACCGTCGCGCTCAAGGACGTCAGCTTTGAGGTCCAGGAGGGCGAGTTTCTAGCCGTCATTGGCCTGTCGGGCTCGGGCAAGTCCACCCTGTTGCGTTGCATCAACCGTCTGATCGACCCCACCGAGGGCCGCGTGATGTGGAATGACGTCGACGTGACGGCGGCCACGGGCAAAGAGTTGCGCCGCATCCGGCGCCAGATTGGCATGATCTTTCAACAGTTCAACTTGGTCAAGCGCAGCAGCGTGATGACCAACGTGATCTCGGGCCGCCTGGGCTATGCCAATCCCTGGGCCAGCCTGTTCCATCACTTTTCGCCCCAGGACCGCCAACGGGCGCGCGCGGCTCTGGAGCGGGTGGGCATCTCGGAAAAGGCGGATAACCGGGCCGATCAGCTTTCCGGCGGCCAGCAGCAGCGGGTGGGCATCGCCCGCGCGCTCATGCAAGAGCCGCAGTTAATGCTGGCCGATGAGCCGGTGGCCAGCCTGGACCCGGTGCTCGCGCACTCGATCTTGCAATATCTTGAACTGCTCAACCAACAAGACAACATCACGGTGTTGTGCAGCCTGCACTTTTTGGACCTGGTGCATCGCTATGCCCAGCGCGTCGTCGGCCTCAAGGATGGCGAGCTGGTCTTTGACGGGCTGCCGTCAGAATTGACGCACCAGCGCTTCAAAGAGGTGTACGGCCAAGAGGCCGAGATGGTGACTGTGGGCGGCATGGGACAGACCGAGTAGCCGGGGGCGATGACATGAACAACCGACATCCGAAACAAGGTCAAACTGCGCCTCCCGCTGGGCCGAGTTGGCGTCCGGGTCTCTTTTCGCTGCTGGTCCCCGGCGGCGGGCAATACGCATTGGGGAAACGGGAGCGGGGCCTGGGGGTCTTGATCGCCGTCGCCGCGTTGATCGGGTTGATCCTGTGGCGTGAGGCGTGGGTCTTGTTGGTGCCGCTGGCCGTGATTTGTCTGTGGAATGCCTGGGACGCTTATCGCCTGGCGGGCGGGCGTCAGACCAGCGTGACCTTGCCCTTGTTGCTGGGCGCGCTGATCGTGTACACGTTGGGCGTTTCGGCCACCGAGGTGCGCCCCGGCCGCCTGATTTCCGACTGGACCTCGGTCAAGCCCTATCTCAAGGCGCTGACCGAACCCGAGTTGCTCGCCTATCCCACCGAGGACGTGCAAGGACATGCGCCGTTCCAGGTGCCGTGCGTCGACCCCTTGCCCGAACCGGCCAAAGCGCCCACGCCGGACCCGCGCGTCGCCACGAACGTGGCTTGTGCCGAGGTCGGCGACTGGATCGAGGTGCGCGGCGAGGGCTTTTTGCCGGACACCGAGGGCGAATTCTGGTGGGCCAATCCCATTGGCGACGTGCAGCGGGTCATCGTCGAAGGTGAACCGCTCAATTTTATGACCGACGCCCAGGGCGAGTTTACGGCGACTTTGAAAGTGCCGCTGGCGGTCCCGTTGACCCAGATCCCAGGGCCGGGCGAGACGCAGACGCACCTCATCCGCGCCGAGCAACACAAGCCCTATGGTTCTCTGCAGATGACCGAAACGCTGCGGCTGGTGTTGGAAAAGATCGGCGAGACGGTGGCGCTGGCCTTTATGGCTACCGTGTTGGGCGTGCTGTTTGCCGTGCCGGTGAGCTTTTTGGCGGCGCGTAACCTCATGGAAGGCAACCGCGCCACGCGCGTCGTGTATTACGTGGTGCGTACCACGCTCAACATCGTGCGCTCTATCGAGACGTTGATCTGGGCCATCGTGTTTGCGGTGTGGGTCGGCCTGGGGCCGTTTGCCGGCATGTTGGCGCTGATGTTACACACCGTCGCCGCGTTGGGCAAACTGTATTCCGAGGCTATCGAGAGCATTGACCCCGGCCCGATGGAGGCGCTGCGCGCCACCGGCGCCACCGGCCCGCAAATCGTGGTCTATGCAGTGTTGCCGCAAATTGTCCCCACCTTTCTCTCTTTTACGCTGTACCGTTGGGACATCAATGTCCGCATGTCGACCGTCATCGGCCTGGTGAGCGACGCCGGCCTGGGTTTCCTGGTCGTGCAGTGGATCCGTTTGAACCGTTTCCGCTCTATGGCCACGGCCATCATTGCCATCGTGCTGGTGGTGGCGATCCTGGACTATGTCTCGGCCTGGATCCGCCAGCGCATTATCAGCGGCACGCCGTCGTTGCAGCCGCCCGGCCCCGTGCGCCGCTATGTGACGCGCGGCCTGGTCATTGCCATTTTGCTGGTGACCTTTGTGTGGTCGTGGCGCGTCTCCAAGATCGACCTCGTGGACTTTGTGCGGGGGGCGCCGGCGGGGTTGCGTTTGGCGCGCGACTTTTTGGTGCCCGAGATGTTTACCCGCCCTAGTAAGGAGCACGAGGTCAGCATCACCCTGCCGGTGCCGTGTGACGCGGGCGACACAGAGTCGGCGACGGTCAGCGGCGCGCGGGTCAACCTCTCGCGCTCGTGCGGGGAGGTGGGGGACCCCTTGACCATCCGTGGGCACGAGTTGCCGCCTGACGCGAACGTCTCGGTGCGTTGGGTGTTCCCCGACGGCGGCTATTTGCGCGTCAAGTCCAACTGTTGCACCGCCGACGACACCGGGCGCCTGGAGCTAGAGACGACGGTGCACCCGTTGATGGAGGTGGACCCAGAGGCGGAAGATGTCGAACTCGGCCGGGTGGTGATCAACTGGAAAGAGGTGATCGGTGGGCCGCAGCTCAGCGACGCTTTCAAGATCGTGTTCAACCTGGCGTTGGTGACGTTGCTCATGGCGCTCATTGCGACGACGCTGGGTTCGGTCTTTGCCATCCCCTTGAGCTTTTTTGCGGCGCGCAACATTGTGGGGCATGGCCCCATCGGGAGCGCCGTGTATTACTTTTTCCGTACCCTGTTTAACCTGTGGCGCTCGGTAGAGCCTTTGATCCTGGCGCTGATCGCGTCGGCCTGGGTCGGGCCTGGGCCTTTTGCGGGCGTGTTGGCGCTGTCGCTCAACAACATTCCCAACCTGGGCAAGCTCTTTTCCGAGACCATCGAAGAGATCAACCCCGGCCCGGTGGAGGCGATCCGGGCCACAGGGGCCAACCGCATGCAGGTCTTGGCCTATGCCGTGGTGCCCCAGTTGGTGCCCAAGTTCCTGGCCTTTATCCTGTACACCTGGGACATCAACATCCGCATGTCCACCGTCATCGGCTTTGTGGGCGGTGGCGGGATCGGCCAGCAGTTCCGCCTGTGGGTGGGGTTGAACCAATACGCGTCGGCCGGCATGGCCACCTGGGCCATCGTCGCCATGGTTTGGACCATGGATTATATGAGCGCCCGCGCGCGCCAGACGTTGACCTAGAAAAAAAAGACCTTCGAGGTTTAAAGCGAACCACTGGTTCGCACAACCTCGGAGGTCTAAACGCTTACGTTTGTTTTGCTGGGGGGGGGAGACCGAGGAGAACGACGTTGTCTATTCAAGCCATCATTTTGGATTTTGGAGGGGTGCTCGTGCGCCTGGAAGACCCCCGCGGGCAGCGCGAGTGGGAAGCGCGGCTCGGGCTGGAACCGGGCGCCTTTTTCGACCTGGTGTTCGGCTCTGAGATCTCGGCCCGTGCCATGGTGGGCGAGATCAGCGAGGCAGAGCTGTGGCAGCATCTGGCAGATCAGTTGGCGTTGGAGGTGTCAGACCTGCAGAACTTGCAACGCGATTTCTGGTCCGGCGAGCGGCTCAACGTCGAGCTGGTGCGCTTTATCCGCACGCTGCGCCCGCATTACAAGACGGCGATCCTCAGCAACGCCTGGTCCGACGCCCGCGCGGCGCTGCTTCACTTTGGGCTAGACTGCGAGGTGGACACGTTAATCATCTCGGCCGAGGAAGGCCTGGCCAAGCCGGACCCCCGGATTTACACGCTGGCCGCCGAGCGGCTGGGCGTGCAGCCGGAGCAGGCGGTGTTCCTGGATGATATGATCGAGAACGTGGAGGGCGCCCGCGCCGT
>CAZSJU010000227.1:0-3853 GCA_964607235.1 uncultured Anaerolineae bacterium
GAAGCCATGCGTTGGGTGCTCTAGAATGGGTGTCACAGGTGAGAATATGCGCGTACAGGTTTTAGGTTGGGGCAACCGACGACGGGTGGCCCTGGGGTGCTTGTTTTTGCTGGGTAGCGTCGCTGTGTTTCTGGCTTGCACGGCGATGACACGTGCCTGGGGCAGGCCGGGCCATGAGGAATATATGCCGGCGCCAGAATCGTGGACCGTCCTCTCACCTCAAGTCGAGATACACAGTTACACGTTGGACGACGTTGGAACGGCTGCCGGGGATGGCCTGGCGGACCCGGGTGAGACACTCGCGCTGACGGTGACGTTGGTCAATGTTGGGCAGGGGACTGCGTTGGACGTGCAGGCGACCCTCAGCATGACCCATCCCTATGTGACCTTGACCCAGGCGGGCGCCATCGCCTATGGCGATCTGGTCAGTGCGCAACCCCAAGCGCCTGCGCAACCTTTTGGCGTCCGGATCGACGGCGACATGCCGCCACGCCAGACGGTTACCTTTACGTTGACCGTGCACGCGGCCCAAGGCGGCCCCTGGCTGGATCAACTGCGCTTGCCCGTGGGGTGGCAACGCACGTTTTTGCCTCTGGTGGCCCGCCAGGACGTCAGCGACCGTATCCCCAATGACGTGTATTATCCGCTATTGTGGGCGCTGCCGTTGATCGATGCCCCCGACGCCTGGCGGCTCACCTATGGCGCCGCTTCCATAGTCGTCGCTGTTGCGGATACGGGGATCGACCTGGAACATCCTGACCTTGTGGACAAGCTCTGGGTGAATGTCGACGAAATCCCCGGCAATGGCCTGGATGACGATGCAAATGGTTGGGTGGACGACGTTCACGGTTACGATTTTTGGTACAACGATGCCGACCCGGACGACGATAATGGCCATGGGACGCACGTCGCCGGGATCATTGCTGCTGCGACGGACAATGAGATCGGGGTGGCTGCGTTGGGTTGGCGCAGCAGTTTGATGCCGCTCAAGACGCAGGCCAGCAATGGGATAGGCACCACCGCAGAGTTGGCCGAGGCGATCGTCTATGCGGTGGACAATGGCGCCCACGTGGTCAATTTGAGTGTGGGGCAGGAACTGTCCCAGTGCCCTAATACGTTGCAAGCTGCCATCGATTATGCCGACCGGCACGGTGTCTTGGTCGTCGCGGCGACGGGCAACCGTGACCTGGACCCGGATAAGGCCTTTTATCCGGCGGCCTGTGAGCGTGTGTTAGGGGTGACGGTGACTGATGAATGGGACCGCTGCGTGGGCGCAAATCGGGGAGATTATGTGGACGTCGCAGCGCCCGGACGGAACATTCTGAGCACGTTGCCCGGCGGCGCATACGGGTATGCGAGCGGCTCTTCGATGGCCACGCCGTTGGTGTCAGGATTGGCCGCGTTGCTTTACGCGCATTATCCGGCCTATGACAATGAACAGGTGGCCTGGGCGATCCTGGCTCACGCTGTGGACCTGGGTGTGGCGGGCCGGGACCCGGATTGTGGTTGGGGCCGCATCCATGCCTATCGGTCCGTGGCTTTTGGTGCGACCGATGCGCGAGATTACGCGCATGGGGCAGAGGGGCAAGCGTCTGAGGTGAACGCTTGGGCGCCGGGTGAGCTCTTGCTAAAGACCAGCACCTCAACGTGTGTCTCTGCGCTTGAGGGCGCGCGTCCTAGCGTCCCTGCTTTGAATCTGTGGCGCGTGGCGGTGCCGCGCGGGCAGGAACGCGTTTATCGAGAGGCCTGGCGTGACGATCCCTGTTTCGCTTGGGTAGAGTTGAACTATTTCACCGGCCTTGCACCCTAGCGCTTTGACCCACCCAGGTGGGTTTCGCAACCGTTGCCGCGATTTTAATCGCCGCATAGGCCGCATAGGCCGCACAGGTGAGCCTTGTGGCCATCTGTGATTTTGATGACTGCTTCTGGCTAGCGGCCACGGCGCAGGCGCCGTAACAAGTCGTCCAACTCTTTGGGCAGCGGGGCGGTGAAGGAGAGCGGCGCTTCGCTGACAGGGTGGGTCAGTTTCAGCTCGTGGGCGTGTAAAAAGTGGCGGCTTTTGAGCAGTGGTTGCTTGCGATAACCGTAAACGCGGTCGCCGACCACAGGGTAACCTAGCCAGGCCATATGCACGCGGATTTGGTGGGTGCGGCCGGTCTTGGGTTTTACTTTAACCAGGCTGTTGTTTTCAAATAGTTTCACGACGTGATAGGCGGTTTGCGCTTGGCGTCCGCTGCGCACGATGGCCATTTGCTTGCGGTGGCGCTTGTTGCGGCCGATGGGGGCGTCGATGATGCCTTGGCGCGGCTCGGGATGGCCTTCCACCAATGCCAGGTATGTCTTGTCGACCTGGCGCTTTTTGAACTGGTGCTGCAAGGCCGTGTGGGTCTCTTGGCTTTTGGCGACCAGGATGACGCCTGAAGTGTCTTTATCCAGGCGATGGACAATCCCGGCTCGATCCGCGCCGCCGACATTCTCTGTCTTTGGACAGTGGGCCAGGACGGCATTGACCAACGTGCCGCTCCGGTGACCATAGGCCGGATGCACGACCATGCCGGCCGGCTTGTTCACCACTAACAGGTCGTCGTCCTCGTAAATTATGTCCAATGGGATAGATTCGGGCAGTGTTTCCAGGGGTTTGTCTTTAGGCACGTGGATCACGATTCGATCACCCGGCTCGACGCAGTAACTGGGCTTGCTGAGCCGTCCGTTGACTGTGACCTGCGCTTTTTTAATCAGGCGTTGCACAACCGAGCGTGACAGGTCCGACACGGTTTGGGCGATGACCCTGTCCAGGCGTTCCCCAAGGTCCTTTTCTTCTATTGTAAAGTCAAGGGTGTGAAAATCGTCGCTCACAGGGATGCACCTGTCTGGCTGGCGGTTTCACTTTCTGAAGGCTCGACCTGGTCTTGCCTTTCCGTTTCCACGTCTTCGAACAGCATGAGGATGGCGAGCAGGCTGACGCCCACGACGATCGCGCTGTCGGCGACGTTAAAGATGGGCCAATCTTTGAGCGGCCAAAAGTTGAGGTCGATAAAGTCGATCACATAGCCCTGGCGCAGGCGGTCAATCAAGTTGCCCAGCGCTCCGCCCAACTGTAACCCCAAAGCCAACCGGACCCATCCATAACCTTCAGGCAGATAGCGATAATAGAAAATGATGGCCGCTATGACTATAAAGGCGATGAGGATAAACAACACGCCCCGGTCGGCAAAGAGCCCAAAGGCTGCCCCGGTGTTGGTGGTGTAGGTCAGGCTGAATACCGGTTCTAAAAAGGGCAGCGGGGGCGCCTGTGACGTATTGAGAGGCAAGTTATTGACCACGAGGGTCTTGCTGGCCAGGTCGGCGACCAGCGTGAGTGCAGCCGTCCCTAACAGGATGATCCAATTTCGAGACAAAGAGATTCTCCAACTGTGCGATGCGTTTACATTTCCCGATGACGTTGACAATCCAGACAGTACAGTGTATGGGGCAGCGCCTTGAGGCGAGCCGGATCGATATTTTGGCCACATTCTTTGCATACGCCATACAGGCCGGCGTCCAGACGCTTGAGCGCCTCTTCCACGTCTTGGAGCTTGCGTTGCAAGTTGCCTTTTAGGGCCAGGTCGCGGGCTTGATCAAAAGCCATCGAGCCTTCGTCTGCCATGTGGCTGCTATAACTCATGTCGGTATGGCTGTTGGCTTCGAATTGTTGTAACTCTTGGTTTAACTGTTGACGTGTACTTTCGAGTTCTTTTTTTATTGCCTGGTATGAAACGGCCATCACACGCTCTCCTCAAAGCCCGGTAATCTGTTCGTTTTAGGTAATATGCTCATGGCCCCCAGCAACGTTTGCTCCTCACATCGGCCAGGC
>CAZSJU010000227.1:3953-5956 GCA_964607235.1 uncultured Anaerolineae bacterium
CGATGCGTCGTTATTCTACCCCAGTCAGGCGGAATAGGCAAGCAGCGCTTCAATTCACATCCCAAAGGGGGACGCCGAACGTTTTCAGCGTTTCGGCCACGCAGGCGGCCACCTCGCCTGCCAGGTGCGCACAGTATCCCACGCGCTCCTCACCCCAAAAGTCATCGGCCAGGTGACCTACCAGACTGTTGCAGCGGATGTCAGAGGTTTGCCCCGGTGCGGTGCGCGCGCGCCATAGTTGCCGATAGTGTTCCATCGCTTGAGCGAGTTCTGGACGCAGCGGGCCGGTGGGATCCGGGTCACCTAGAAAATAACCCAGCACCAGGCGGCCACCGACGATGGCGCCGCATTCGCCTTCCCCGGTCACGCCGCCCTTGCGCAAGGCCTGAAAGGAGCGGGTCGGCAGGCCAAAGGTTGCGGCAATGCAGATGCCACAACTGTGGTGCGGCACGCGTTTGCCTTCATAGAGGACGCGGGCCTTTTCCCGGGCTTGTTGGACGTGTTTGTTGTTCATCGTTCCTCCGTTTGATCCATTGAGACGGTGCGCTGCGGCCCAGTATACCACGCTCCCCAACGCCGGACAACGCCCCGTGCGACGCTAGATAGGCCGGCCAGTTCCAGTACGGTAATCAAGGGCGCCACCGGCACGCGAAACCGCACGTAACCGATCGGCCCGGGTGGAAGCGTGGCGTATAACACCGACGCACTCAGCAGCAGGACCAGCGCCGGACGGCGGCGCAGCCGCCACCCTCCGGCGAGCATCAAGACCCCGGCCAGCAGATGCCCCACTCCCCAAGTGTACCACAGGAGACGGCCCCAGGGATCCAGCCGCGTCCAGGGCCGGACAAAGGCGAACGTGAACGCTTCCCAGGGCCGGCCTGCGCACAAGATCTCGACAGCGTCGCGATAGGCGTTGGCCGCGACGCCCAGCGTCTCCCAGGGCTGGCCGGTCAGGTGGGTGTACCAAAAGGCCTGCTCTTGCGGCGCCCAGGCGCGGACAAAACCGGTCATGTGGGCCTGTACGGCCTCCCAGGGGTGGGCCAGCACGATCTCCCATGCCACCTGGGCGATTTGTCGCTCGCGCCGGTCCGCCGCGGGCGGTGAGGGCGGGCTGGTCGCTAGCGACCAGCCATAGCGCCGCCCGGCCTGGGTCACAATGTTGTGATAGCGGGCTTCCCACTCGGGCGACCAGGGGGGAACCTGATGCCCTTCCACGACGCCCAAGGTGGCGGGTGCGGTGACCCGCGCCACGTAACCCAACGCGGCGTTGGAGAGAAAGGGCCGTCCAAAGGTGAGCCAGTTGCGGGCCAGCCAGGGCGCCACGACCAGCGTGGGCGCCACGACCAACGTGGCGACGGATAACAAGGTGGCGGGGTGGCGTATCGTCCGCAACGCCCACAGGGTGGCCAGCGCCAGAAGGAACGCCAGCCCGGCCATGTTGGGTTTGCACAGCGCGACCAGGCCGGCGGCGGCCCCACAAGTGGCGGCCCCACAAGTGGCGGCGGTCGAGCGACGCGGTGAGTGGATCAGCCGGAGCCACAGCCACGTGGTCAGCGCGATCAGGAACGCCAACGGGATTTCGGCCAGCAACGCAGCGCTGTAGCGCCATTGCACCGGCGTGAGGGCGTATAGCGCGGCAGCGGTGAGGCCGGCACGGCGGCCCATCAACCGCGCCGCGATGGCCCCCACCAGTAACGCGGTCAAGCTGTCCAACAGGGCCTGGGCCACCGCTACCGCTACGGGCTGCGGCCCGGCCAGCGCATAGATCGCGCTCACAAAGAGCGGGTAGAGCGGCGTGCGCAACCCGTCGGGCAGCGCGTCGGCCGGCTCGGGATTAGACGGTGAGGTCAGCGAGAAGCCATATCCGGCGCGCAGATTGCGGGCCAGTTGATCATAGCCCCGCGCGTCAACGGATTCGAGGATCGCCTCTGGGGGGATGGAAGCCAGGTATAGCAGGCGTGGCAAGAGCGCCAAACAAAACAAGACTACGATGAGCGCTTTTG
>CAZSJU010000228.1:0-1935 GCA_964607235.1 uncultured Anaerolineae bacterium
CCGTGGGATCAAGTCGACCTTGACGTGATCGCCCGCTTGACTTACACTGTAGAGCAAAGACAGCGTCATCTATGCCCGGCGACGGGCGGGGTGACCCCATACAGAAACCGAGGTGCAAGGATGAGCAAGATCAAGCGTTTTGGAACGACCCAGGACATCGCCGTCACCGTGCTGGTCGACAATCGGGCCGACCTGATCGTCCAATCCAGCGACACGGTCAAACGCTATACCGAGGGGTCATTGCTGGCCGAACATGGCTTTTCGGCCTTGATCGACCTCAAGGCCGCCGGCATCAAGGTATTGTGGGACGCGGGGATGACCCAGATCGCGCTGCTGGAGAACATGAAGCGCCTAAAGGTCGAAGCGGCGAGCATCGACGCCATCGCGTTGAGCCACGGACACGGGGACCACACCGCCGCCGTGACCGGGGTGCTCAAGGCCATGCACCTGGACCCACAGCCCAAAAAGTGGGCCGCGGACGCCTCGCCCAAGGCGATACGGCGCGGTGCATCCGGGCGCCGGGTGCCGCTGGTCGCCCATCCGGCCGCGTTCCGCGAGCGTTGGAGCCTGGACAAGGACGGCACCAAGCACGGCCCGTTCCCACCCCCGCCTTGCCAGGAATGGGAGGCCGTCGGCGCCGATCTCCTGCTCTGCAAGAACCCTTACGAGCTGGCGCCGGGCTGCTGGACCACGGGCTTTGTCCCGCGCCACAGTTTTGAAAAGTCAGGCCGTCCCACCACCTTGCTTTACCGGGACGGTGACACGTTCATGCCCGACGACCTTGAGGAGGATCAGGCCATCGTCCTCAATGTCAAAGGCAAGGGGCTGGTCGTCGTGACCGGCTGCGCCCATTCCGGCATCGTGAACACCGTGCACCACGCGCGCGAGATCAGCGGCGTGGACCGGGTGTGGGCCATCCTGGGCGGGTTCCACCTGGCGCGGGCCACAGCAGAGGAGTTGGAGCGCACGCTGGACGCGATTGAGGCGCTGCAGCCGGCGCTGATCGCCCCCTCGCACTGCACCGGCTTTGAGGCCATCTGCCGCTTTGCGACGCGCATGCCCGATGCGTTCGTCCACGGCGTCGTGGGCACGACCTATCTGTTTTAGCAATACTAGAAACTTTTTTGTAAAAACCTGGTTTTTTTACAAGCTATGCGACCGGTCGATGCGGATCCACGCCGTCCGGCGGCGGTCATACAGGCCGATCGTGCCGTCGCGCCGTTCCACCAGGCCCAGCAACGCGGACCGCAGCGCGTCATGATGCGCTGCCAGTCCGAAATAGCCCGCCCACCACCCGAGCAACGCGTCCTCGCTCTCAAACACGTAATTGTAGCTGGTCCACACGATTTCGACGTCGGCCAGGATCCCCATCTCGAGCAGCACGGGGTAAAAGTGACCCACGTCCGGCGGCGGCACGCGCTCCCGGCCCTTGAAGCGGCGGTATAGAGACTGGAACCAGGCGCGCCGATCGCCGGCGCCCATCAGGATGACGACCTGGGGCGCGAGATCGACCAGCTCGCGCACGACGCGATCGATGGGCCGGACGTTGTACAGCGAATGCGACGCCAAGACCAGGTCGAACGCCCCGCCCAGGTCCGCCAACCCTTCTTCGGCGCGCTGCGGCACGACCCGCACGTTGTCGACGCCCGCGGCGCACAGGTTGCGGGTCAAGACGTCGCCCATGGTGGCAGCGGGTTCGAGCGCCACGATCTCCCGGACGCTCTGAGCCAGGGGCAACGTGAACGCGCCACTGCCGGGGCCAATTTCCAGCACGCGCGCCTCGGGGCCGAGCAGCGCTTGCAGCTTGGGCAGAAACAGGCTCACATAGTCGTTGTGCTGCACCCAGCGATCTTGCCACCGCGCCAGGCGCTCCCACATTTGCACTTCTGACGCGCCGCGCTCCTCGCGCATGGCGCTGACCTGCGCTTGCCACTG
>CAZSJU010000228.1:2035-5953 GCA_964607235.1 uncultured Anaerolineae bacterium
TCCTATCTCTTGAGACGCGGGTCAGAGCGTTCTTCGATGCCCAGGCTGATCAGGTTCAGCGCCAGCACGCACAGGGCGATGGACAACCCCGGCGGCATGTACCACCACCACAATTCGTTGATAAATCCGCCCCGCGCAAAGGCATAGTGCAGCATCATGCCCCAGCTCTTGGCGGTGGGGTCGCCCAGGCCCAGCAAGCTCAGGCCGGCCTCCATCAGCATTGCCACGGCCACCGACAGCACAAACTTGGCCAGGATCAACGGGGACAAGTTGGGCAAGACGTGGCGCCACATTAACCGCCGGTCGCTGGCCCCCACGCCCCGCGCCGCCTCGATGTACTCGGACTCGCGGATGCTCAGCGTCTGCGCGCGGATGACGCGCGCCGTGCCGGGCCACGTCACCAGGCCGATGACCAGCACGACGTGCCCCACGCTGGCCCCCAGGTACACCGACACGAGGATGACCAGGGGCAACGTGGGGATGACCAGAAACACGTCGGTCAGGCCCATGAGCGCCTCGCCCAGGAGGCCCTGACGGAATCCCGCCACTAACCCGATCAGCGTGCCGATCGCCACCGCCAACGTGGCCGCCCCAAACCCGATCACCAACGAGGTGCGCCCGCCAAAAATCAGCTCAGAAAAGATGTCTTGACCCACGTCGTTGGTGCCCAACAGGTGGGCGCCGCTGGGGTTGAGAAAAGGGTGCTGGCCAAAGGCCCAGGGGTCGTGGGGGGCGACCTGCGGCGCCAGGAGGGCGCCCAAGGCAAACACGGCCAGGATCAACAGCCCCAGCCAGGTCATCTTTCCGGCGTTGAACGCGTCTTTGAGCATCGCCACTTACGCCGTCTTGGGGTCCAGCCAGGTGTACAGCAGGTCAGCGGCGAAATTCGCCACCAACATGCACAGGGCGATGATGAAAAAAGCGCCTTGTAGCAGCGGATAGTCCCGCGCTCCAATGGCGGCATACAACAAACTGCCCATGCCGGGCCAGGAAAAGACAATCTCGACCAATAACGACCCGGACAGGGTGGCGCCGAACTGGATGGCCGTCACTGTCACGAGAGGGGCCAGCGCGTTGCGCAGGGCATGCCGGAAGAGAATGACCCGTGGGGCCAGGCCCTTGGCAAAAGCGGTGCGGATATAATCTTGCCCACAGATCGCGACTACCGAATTGCGCACGATGATAAAATCATAGGAGGCCTTGAAAAGCGTCAGCACCGCCAGGGGCAGCGCCATGTGCCAGACCACGTCGAGGACATAGGCCCAACCGGACAGCCCGCCGGATGAGACTTTGCCCAGGGGGAACCAGTCTAACCGAAAGCCAAACAGGAACAAGAGCATCATCGCCAGCCAGTAATGGGGCATGGAGTACAGAAACAAGAACAGCGAAGACAGCCCCAGGTCCAGGCGCGACTGGCGATGCCACGCCGCCCACGCCCCCAGCAACGCCGCCGCCAGGGCGCCCAGCAAGGTGGCGGGCAAGACCAAAGCCAACGTCCAGCGCAGGTGCAGCGCCAGCGCGTCAAACACCGGTCGCATATACAGGTACGAGTATCCCCAATCGCCCCTGAGCATGTCGCCCAGATAACGAGCATATTGCACGTGCCACGGGCCGTCCAGGCCCAACTTGACGCGCAGCGCTTCCAACGTCTCGGCCGAGCCGTAAAAACCTTCCTCGCCCAAAATGTTCATCACGGGGTCGCCGGGCATCAAGCGCGGGATCAGGAAATTCAACGAGACGATGACAAACAAGACGACGGCATAGCGCGTCAGCTTGTAGAGTAAAGTCACCAGGGGGCGTTGCTTTTTGTCCATAGCATTTCAGGCGCCGGGCGCCTCTAGGCGCCCGGCACCTCGTCTTACGCTAGTCCGCTTTCTTTTGTACCTGGAACCAGGAGAAACTGTTGACCACCCCGCCATAGATGTGGTCGACCACCCAGTTTTCCCAGCCGGCGCGGTAGGGATACACGCTGTCGATCCACACCAGGGGGATGCCGGGCAAGTATTCCTGGTGCAACGCTTGCAGTTGCAAGTCCAGCTCGCGCTGCGCCTCGGGTAACGCTGTGGCGAGACGGGCGTCACACATTTGCAGGTATTCCGGCGCGTCCAGGTTGTGCAACACTCCAGCGCCGGTGCGGCGCGCGTCAAAGTAACCGGAGCCGTGGCTGGCGTGCATCAGGGTGCCCCAGGGGGTGGCGCGGAAAAAGACAATGTCGTAATCCAGCTCGTCCTTGATGGCAACCCAGGTCGAGCTATCTACTGCCGTCAGATCGGCGCCGATGCCCAACGCGTTCAGGTTGCTGACGACCAACTCGGCCGAGCGCATGATGCTGGCCTGGTCGGAGCGGGTCAACAAGTTGAGCACCAGGTCCTCCCCTTCCGGCGTCTCGCGCATGCCGTCGCCATCGCTGTCCACGAGTCCCAGCGCGTCCAGTTGCGCGGCGGCTTGCTCGGGGTCAAAGGTCAGGGTGGGCAGCGCGGCGTTAAAGTTGGGATGCGTGGGCGGCACAAAGCCCGCCGTGGGCGCCGTGCCATAGCCGTGAAAGACCAGGCCGGCGATCTGCTCATAGTTGATGGCCTGGGCCAGGGCCTGGCGGAAGGCCAACTCGCTGACCGGATAGCGGGTCAGGTTAAAGCCCAGCGCCGCCGGCACGCCCAAAAAGGTGGCCGAGGCAAACTCGACGTCTTCTGCCCGCAACAGCGCGGGCACGTGGGTATAGGGAAACTCGCCCGAGTAATCCCACCACACGTCCACCTTGCCCTGAGCCAACGCGATGACCAGAGCGTCCATATTGCTAAACACTTCTACCTCCAGGCGATCGACGGTGGGCGCCCCTTGAAAATAGTCCGCGTTGGCGACAAAGGTGTACTTGCCCGCCGTCTCGTCCCACGATTCCAGCTTGAACGGGCCGGACCCCAGGGCGACGTCAGCCCCCTGGTAGGTCTCGGGGTCGTCGACGGTTTCCCACACGTGCTTGGGGACCAGCGAATAGGTCATGAACTCGGTCAACAAGTTGCCATAAGGCCGTTGCAAGTTGACGATCAACCGGTTCCCATCCGCCTCGATCGTGTCAATGACGCCCTGCATCCACCCGGCACTCGGGACTTGGTCGCGATAGTATTCCAGGGAAAACTTGGCGTCCTCGGCGGTCAGCGGCGTGCCATCGTGCCATCGTGCGCCCTCGGCGAGGGTAAAGGTAAAGGTCTGGCTGTCCTGCGAGATTTCCCAATCGGTCGCGAGCCAGGGTTGGGGCTGCATGTCAGCGCCCAACTTTATCAGTGTGTCGTGAGAGGTCAGGTTGGACAACACACCATACCAATAGTCGCCAAATTTGTTGGCGGATTTGAAGGGTTTGGTCGATCCAACGCGCAGCACCACCGGCTCACTGACCTGGGGCGCCGGCGTGGCCGTGACCACGACCGGCTTTTCTTCGATCACCGTCTCAACGACGGTCTCGACCACCGTCTCTTTTTGAATGACGGTTTCTTTTTCGACCACCGTCTCTCTGACGATTTGGGTCACCGGCACCTCGGTCTCGCTACACGCCGCCAAGGCCGCGACGAGCACCAGCAACAGCACGAAAAGCAAGTGTCTCTTGTTGAGCATGTTTATCTCCTTTATCTATTTGGACGCAGATCAAAAAAGAATCTGCGTTCATCATGGAAATCTGCGTCCCTATCCTTGTCAAGACAACAAAAAAGGCCAAAAGACCATCCGGCTTTGCGCCGGCGATGGCCTTCATGGCCTCTCTTACCTCCCGCACCTGCAAACCAAACGTCACGCGTCGTGCCTGCAGGCCAGTTGCTTGCGATCTTTTGGTGCGACTGGGGACTGACTTCATGTCAGCGCCTGGAATATAACATGGCTCCCAGAGAATGTCAAACCGGCCCCCGACGGGCAACACGACAACGAATGAGG
>CAZSJU010000229.1:0-5924 GCA_964607235.1 uncultured Anaerolineae bacterium
TTTAGATCGTTGAAACAAGGACAGCACCTTGGCCGCTGCACCGCTGGCCTGCGCCACCGTCTCGGGGATGTCTTTGGGGCCCAACGCGGCACCTGCCAAAAATATGCCCGGTATGCCACTTTCCACCGGTGAAAATTCCTCGTTGCTGGGACTAAAAAAGCCATCTGTGTCAATGTCCAGCCCCAACATCTCGGCAACCTTGTGGCTGTCAGCGCGCGACACGACGGACGTCGCCAGGACCACCAGGTCCGCCGCGATCTCGATCGTGCGGTTGCTGAGCGTATCGGCCCCTTTGACAATGATCTTGTCTCCCTCGCGGAACAACTTGCTAACCTTGCCGCGCAGATAGACGACGCCGTCTTCTTCTTGTGCCCGGTTCAAAAACTCCTCATAGCCCTTGCCACCGGCGCGCACGTCAATGTAAAAGACATAAGCCTGGCCTTGTGGCACATGGTGTTTGTAAAGGATCGCCTGCTTGGCCGTATACATACAGCAGATCTTGGAGCAATAAGCCACCCCGTGCTCCGGGTCGCGAGAGCCGCTGCACTGCACAAAGACGACCTCTCGAGGTACCTGGCCATCCGAAGGACGTAACACCTGGCCGGCGGTCGGCCCGCTGGCAGACAGCAGGCGCTCAAACGCGAGTCCATCTATCACGTCCGGAACACGGCCGGCGCCGTATTCTTTGAGGCGTGATTGGGGTAACAAGTCGTAACCGGTGGCCACAATGATCGCGCCCACCTTTTCTTCAAAAATCTCGTCCTGCTGCTCCCAGTCAATGGCGCCCGTCGGGCAGAACTTGGCACAAGCGCCGCACTTGGGCTTGGCCGGCTTGCCCTTTTTGGTCACCGCCGGGACACGCCCCGCCTCAATGCCCCACTTGCTTTGCAAGTAGCGACAATGATCAGCGTCAATCACGGGTTTGTTAGGCACGGCTTGGGGCGATAAGGTATAAACGACTTTGCGCGGCCCGATGCCGCGTTCAAAGACTGACTCGACCTTAAATGGGCACTTTTCCTGGCACACGCCGCAGCCCGTGCACAAATCCCAGTTCACATAAGCCGCCCGGCGCCGGATACGCACAGAAAAATCCCCTGTGGGGTCATCCCGCGCCACCGACTCGACTTGGCTATAGGTATACATATGGATGTTCTCATGGTGCCCCACTTCTACCGTGCGGGGGGTCATGATACACTGAGAACAGTCCAGGGTGGGAAAAGTCTCGGACAATTGGGCCATATGCCCGCCGATAGAAGGTTCTTTATCTACCAGCACAACCTCGTAACCACTGTTCGCAATGTCCAGCGCCGCTTGAATGCCAGCGATGCCAGCGCCAATTACAAGGGCACGATCAATCATAGGTCTAGTCCCTATTGTCAAAATCGTCAAAGAGCGGGGACGGGTCCACGTAATGCCCTTCCATCCCCCAAACAGCCTCTTCCAATCCCAGAGCGACCGCCATCAACTGGGTAAAATAAAGCACCGGCAGTTCATCACCTACGGGCGCCCCCTTGGTCCCCCCCCTCAATCCCCCCCGCCGGGGGGGAGGCACGGGGCGTTGCGGATAATCCAGATTAAACTGACACAGTGGACATGCGGTCACGATGGCTTGCGCGCCATGTCGACGCGCCGAACCCACAATCTCCTGGGACAGCTTTTCGGGCAATTCGGGTTTGTTGACCGCCAGATAAGATCCGCAGCACTCAACTTTGTAAGGAAAATCAACAACCTCGCAGCCTAATGCTGCGAGGCAATCGTGCAAAATCCTGGGTTCGTCCGCGTCATCGAGGCCAATCTCGTTCTCCGGGCGGAGCAACAAGCACCCATAATAGGGCGCCACCTTGACCCCTTTCAAGGGGTGCGTCACGCGTTCGGCCAGCGCCTCCCACCCCAACTCGTCACGCAACAACTCTAAAAAATGGCTGACGCGTGCCTGTCCGGCGTAGGGCTCTTCCGTAAACCAGTTGATCCGTTCCAAGGCCTCGGGGTCGCGCTCCAAAAAGACCTGCGTGCGCTTGAGCACATGATAACAGATCGCGCACAGCGTCGTCACGTGATTGTCGGCTTCTTGGGCGCGCGTGAGCATGCGCGTCGGCGCAATCAACGCCATCGTGTTGTCGGTCGCCAGGGGAAAAGTTGCGCCACAACACTGCCAATCCGGCAATTCCTCAAACGTCATGTCCAGCGCCGCTGCCACCGCGCGCCCCGACACATCGTAACCCACAGCCTTGGTGGAAAGGGTACATCCGGGAAAGTAGGCAAACTTCATCGTCGCCCCCTAAGTCGTGAACTTGCGGAACCCACCAATCAATGCCAATTGGGGCAGCTCGCCCATCATCTCGGGCGACACTTGATCCACCTCCAAACAATTGCCCCCACGCTCCATGCTAATCTGCCGCAGCGCCTCCATAATACGCGGCAGATCAATCCCCTTGGGACAGCGCGCCACACACGTGAGACAAGAGGCGCACGTCCAAATCGTCTGGGAACCCAGCATCTCTTCAATGCCCAACTGGGCCAGACGCAACACCTGGCTGGGGAGCAAATCCATACTGAACGCGACGGGACAACCGGCACTGCACTTGCCACACTGATTGCATGCCAACAAGTTCTCGCCACTGATGGTCTCAATCTGCACGACAAACTCGCCGCGTACCAGATCCGCCGAAATCCTTGTCCTCATAATGTCCCTGCCTTATCACTAGATACAGCCGAACGGATTTATATTATAAATTAGGGGAGGAACTCTGTCCATAGTCAGCTTTGACGTTTTGTAGCGCAAAGGGACTAGATAGGCGGCCCCTCAATAGAGCCAGCTTTTCTTGGGTAGCATTCTTAAACCGTCGTGTCAGGAACAAAGTGGTATTCAGGCAGTGGAAAGAATAAAGCCAGTATAAATATTAACCCATATCGCTCAATTTGTAACGTGAAGGGTGTCACTATTTAATGAGGACATTTATCTTGACCTCTGTTGACCATTGTGCCTGTTTATGCTAAACTGGTCAACAGCTTGCTCAAGGGAGATGCGCTATTGGAACACCCCACGCTAAAAAAGCTATTAAAGCATAAAGCGCTCGCAGCGCTGCTGTCCCAACTGGAAACGCTGTCCGGCACAGACGGCGCTTTCAGCGTGTATGATCTGGACGGTCAGTTGCTCGCCGGCACGGCGCAGCTTTCAACTGCCATGCGCAACGCGATCCTTGCCGCGCCCGAGGAAAAGACCCTGGACGCCACTGCTTTGCAGGTATCGACCCAGGCGCTCCTGGCCAACGGCGCCCGCATAGGCGTCCTGATCTCCCAAAACGACAAGGCGCTTGAGAACGACCCGTCTGGCGTCGTTGCCCATCTGCTAAATCAGGTGATTGACCAAGCGCTACAAAATCGGGCGCTGGCTCAAGAAACCCTGGAGCGCTATCGAGAAATCAACCTGCTATACCGGGTCCAGGAAATCATCGGCGCACAGCTCGACCTGGCCCAAATTACCAGCTTGATCGTCAATGAGAGCATCCGCGTCATCCAGGCTACAGCCGGCGCTTTACTGCTCCTGACGCCTGACGGCTTGGCGTTCGACTTTTTCCGTGTGCAAGATCAGGAAGGACAAACGCCCATCGCGACACATTGCCCCACCACCGACACTATCGCCGGCTGGGTGGTACAAAGCCAACGCCCCGTCATCGTCAACGACCCGGCCGATGAACCTCGCTGCGGTCCAGCCGATGCCGGCGCGACATCGCTATTGTGCGTCCCATTGACCAACATCGATCAACATCTTGGCGCACTGGTACTGTATGACAAATCCGGGCGCGCCAGACCGGCAGTGGCCGACACTATGTTTACTGCCGGCACTATGTTTACTGCCAGCGATCAAAAATTGCTCACCGCTCTGGCCTCGCAAGCTGCCATCGCCATCGAGACAGCCCGCGAGGTCGAGGCGCGTGAGAATCGGCTAAAAGCACAAATCCGGGAGCTACGCATCGAAATCGACGAAATCCGCAAACAGCGCCAGGTGGACTCGGTCACTGCTACTGACTATTTTGCCCATTTGCAACAAACCGCCCAAGAGATGCGGCGTGAGTTCGAGGAGGGGCTATAAATCAAGCTATTATCCCCCACTCTATCCTATCTGTTCCGCAGGTAACATGGACAATACGTGAGAGACAGCCCAGTATAGGGATATAGTAGAAACGGAGGTATCACCGTGGCCAGAGTCATATCATTGCACTCTTTTCGGGGCGGGACCGGTAAATCCAACATCACGGCCAACACTGCGGCCGCCATCGCTCAAACCGGCCGCCGAGTCGGCGTCGTGGACACTGACATCCAATCTCCAGGCATCCACCTTATCTTTCAATTATCCGAGCGCCGCATCAAACGCACGTTAAACGACTATTTATGGGGGCGGTGTTCTGTCAAAGAAGCGACCTATGACGTCACGCCGCCAGAGTTAAAAGCATCGTCCGGCCAAATTTTCCTGACGCCCTCTAGCATGCATGCCGGTGACATCTCGCGCATGCTACACGAAGCTTACGATGCGCGGCAACTCAAAGATGGCTTTAAAGAACTGATCCGTGAACTGGACCTGGATTATTTGTTAATCGACACCCATCCGGGACTGAACGAAGAGACGCTGCTGTCGATCGCCATTTCCCACGTACTGGTCGTGATTCTGCGTCCCGACACACAGGACTATCAAGGTACCGGCGTCACCCTGGAGGTCGCTGAAAAGCTGGGCGTTCCCCAGACGTTTCTCGTCCTGAACAAAGTCCTGCTCGAGTCCGACAATAAACAAGAAATCAATCAACTGGTTGAGCGCTATCGCCAAAAATTGGGGCAAACTTATCATCGCCAGATCGGCACGATTCTGCCCCTGGCGGAAGAAATGATCCGACTGGAAAGCTCTGGTCTGTTCATCTTGCAATCTCCCAACCACCTCTTTACACAAGGTATCCAGGAATTGGGAGTAAAGATCGTCGCAACGGAAAAATAGGATTTCTATGCGGCTGGGTTTTCAACACTGGGAGCAAAAGCATGTCTGATGATGCCTTCTCATGGCTAACTTTTGACCAAATCTATACACGCAAACGCAAGAGTGGCGTCAGCAGCCTCGAAATTCTGGCGCTGCCTGACGATTTGCGGCAACTGGTCAACCATGTCATGCGCCAAGAACCTGTCAAACTAGAAGCGCTTATCGCTGCCTTGGAACGCCCAGAACAAGACGTACGGGGCCAAGTCGCCCTGTTGACCGCTCAGGGATGGATGCAGAAAGAAGAGATCGAGGGCGAAATTTATTATCGCGTGAATCTGGCACGCCGGCGCGCGCGCAATTTACCCCCTGGCATCTGGCAAGTACTGGAAGGCACCTGGAAGATACAGATCTTTCGCTATTTTAACGACGACGAAAAAGCCGACTTTACCCGCGCTTTCAAGCTGGAAAACTTTGAGAGTGGAGAGTGCATCTTTAAACAGGGAGAATGGGGCCACAGCATGTACCTGATAGATTCCGGCGTGATCGAGCTGGTCACCCAAGACGCCGAGGGCAATGAGGTCGTGCTATCCAGGCTCAGGCCAGGCGCCATCATCGGCGAGGTGGCCGTGCTGTTGGGCGAGCGTCGCTGGGCCACAGCCCGCGCCGTCGAGCCTGTCTCTGTATGGACGCTTTACAAAAATGACCTGGACAGCTTGCTGTCCCGTTCGCCCTCGGCCGGGCTCGCTTTGCAACGCGAAATCGAGCGTCAGGTTCACACGCCTGAGCGCCGCATCTCTACCACCCAGGCAGGCAGTTGTCAAACGCGCAAGGATGAGCACCAGGGAGAACGCTATAACCCTATACTCATCGTGGGACAAGAGGCAGCGGCGCTGGCACAATCGCTGGCGGAATATACGGGTGAGCACCTGCTGCTGCTAAACTTGCATGCCCCCCCCCA
>CAZSJU010000230.1:0-5858 GCA_964607235.1 uncultured Anaerolineae bacterium
TTGATCCGTGTCTGCAAAGGTTGGGATCGATCATGACCGCCAGCCTGCTTATGCCTGAAAGGTCTGTAACTGTAAAAACTTATGACTGAAACAACCGCTCAATCTCGTCCTCGTCTCCACACACCTATTAGCCGGGCCGCGATTCTAGAGATTCTCAAAAACCGAAGCTTTTTTGCCTTGTGGCTGGGCCAGTTGCTCTCTGAAACGGGCGACCGTTTTCGCTTTGTGGCCGTGTTGGTCATTGTCAACAATTTGACCGGCGGGGACCCATTGGCCATCACGCTGTTGACCTTTACCATAGTCATCCCCCAGTTCGTGTTGGGCTTGTTGGGCGGGGCCGTCACGGATCGGGTGAACCGCAAGACGGTGCTGATCGTCTCGGATATCCTGCGTGGGGTCTTGATGTTGCCGGTGCTCCTGGTCAGAGAACCCGGCCAATTGTGGATCGTTTATCTGTGCTCGGCGAGCCTAGAGATCGTCAGCGTGTTCTTTTATCCGGCGCGCAACGCCGTGATCCCCAATATCACCCGGCCGGGGCAGTTGATGACGGCCAACGCTGTGCGGCAAGGCAGCTATGTCATCGCGCTCATCGCCGGCTCGGCGCTGGCGGGCTATTCAATCGAACTGATTGGGACAGGCGGGGCCATTATCTTTGATAGCGCGACGTTCTTTTTCTCGGCCGGGGCCATCGCTTTTATGAGCATCCCGCCGCTGTCCGCTGCGCCGGATGAGCGGGTGACGACGTCAGAGTTGTGGGGGGATATGAAGGCCGGCTTGCGCTTTATTGGGCGCCGGCGGGACCTGATGACGATACTGGGGGTGACGGCGGTGGCAATGTTGGGCCTGGGCGCCATCATTGTGTTGGGCATCTCGTACCTGGAGACGCGCCTGAACGTCGCGGCCCAGGGCTATGGCAATACTGTGGCCGCGGTGGGACTGGGCGTCTTGATCGGCGGCGTGGTGGTCAGCCGCGTCGTGGGGCGGGTGCTGGCCAATGTGCTGGTTGGGGGCAGCCTGATCGCCGTCGGTGTGGCAATGATTGCCTTTGCCGGGGCCGGGAACTATGTCGTCGTGCTGATCTCGGCGGCCATTATCGGTATATGCCTGGTGATGGCCCGCGCCGCGCTCGATACCTTTACCCAGGCACTCGTGCCCGATGAGATGTTGGGACGGGTGCAGGCCACCGTCCAGATGACGATGGCCGTGTCCACCGCGCTGGCACAAGGGATGGCGGGCCTCCTGGCCAAACTCTTGAACAGTGTGGAGAATGTATTCGTGTTGGCCGGCGTCATTACGCTTGCCGCCGGTGTAACGGCGATCCTCACCCTGCGCGACGCGGCGCGCGAGATGGCGCAGGTGGCCAGGATGGGCAAGTCGGAATAACGCCTGAACGCCCCAAGGGCCAGGTCACGCGATCAAATCGTGCAGCCGTTCCAAGTTCTCGACATCCTCGTGCAGGTCGTCGCTCTTGTCCGTCTCGATCAAGCCGGGCAAGCCGTCCAGGCGCGGGTCGTTGACGAAATGGCGAAACCCTTCCAGGCCAATGGTGCCTTGCCCAATGTGGGTGTGACGGTCGCGCTGGGAGCCCAGCTCGTGGACCGAGTCGTTCAGGTGTATCACCTTGAGCCGCTCCAGGCCGATGACGCGGTCGAACGTCTCCATCGTCTCCGCATAGCCCTCGGGCGTGCGCACGTCATAGCCTGCGGCATAGAGGTGACAGCTATCCAGACAGATGCCTAATCGTTCCCCCCCGTCGGCATGTTCCAGCATCCAGGCCAACTGTTCGAAATTGTAGCCCAGGTTCGTGCCCTGACCGGCCATCACTTCCAGACAGATCATCGCTTCAAAATCCGCCGTCTCGGCGTAGAGTTGGCTCAACGCACGGACAATGTTTTGCAACCCGGCTTGCTCACCGGCGCCGGTGTGGGAACCGGGATGCAGCACCATATAGGGGATCCCCAGGGCCTCGCAGCGTTCCAGCTCGACCTTGAGCGCGTCGTAGGACTTTAGCCACGTCTCGGCCTTGGGTGAGGCGACGTTGATGAGATAAGCCGTGTGGACCACCACGGGAAAGATACCGTCCGAGGCCGCCTCTTTGGCCATGCGCTCCCGCCAGGCGTCGATTTCTTGCTCGGTCAGCGGATTGGCCTTCCATTGGCGGTTGCTCTTGCTAAAGATTTGGATCGCGTCGCAGGTAGCCTGGTGTCCGCGCTCGAAAGCGTTGACCAGTCCCCCGGCGATAGATTCGTGCGCGCCTAGACGCATAAAATTGTTCCTTCCTTGTGCACTGGAGACGTTACAGTTTGGGCAGGACGATGGTCTGCTGCGCCTGGTATTTCCCCTTGCGGTCGGCATAAGAGACCGCGCATTCTTCGTCGGCCTCGAAAAAGAGCACCTGCGCGATGCCCTCGTTGGCGTAAATTTTGGCCGGCAGCGGCGTAGTGTTGCTGATCTCCATCGTCACAAAGCCTTCCCACTCGGGCTCAAAGGGGGTGACGTTCACAATGATGCCGCAGCGGGCGTACGAGCTTTTGCCCAGGCAGATTGTCAGCACGTTGCGGGGAATGCGGAAATACTCGACCGTGCGGCCCAGGGCAAAAGAGTTGGGCGGAATGATGCACACCTCCCCTTTAAAGTCAATGAAAGAATTGGCGTCAAAGTTTTTGGGGTCCACCACGATGGGTTTGTGGGCCTTGAGTTCGGCCAGGGTACGGTAGGCATCCCCGCGCCGGTGAATCAAATAGGGCAGCGTCTGGGAGAGAATGTGTTGCACGTCGGCGGATTTGTTGATGACCAGCCTATGCCCGTCGCCGTCTGTGTCTGCCTGTAGCTGGCCCACGCCTAACAGTTCTTGGATCTTTACCAGGCGTTGTCGACTGGCGTGAGAGAGACCGAGTTCTAAGGTGCGGTGGTTTTTTCCAGGCGGACTGTAACCGATCTGGCCCAGGCTGTCGATAGCGCCGGCCACATAGGCGCATTGCACGTCCGACAGTTTGTTAGCCGTGACCTCGGGTTGAAAGATCTTGAATTCGTCGACCACCCGGACGTCATAACCGTAGGAGCTTTGTCCATACGAGATGACACCGTCCCTTACCTGGTGTTCTACAAACGGCTCGATCATCCGGTGCTGTTGTGCCATCCGCTTGATCCAATGATCCGGCTTGAGTCCCATACGCCTAGATTAACCTCCTCCCCCCGTGAATGTGTTTTGAAACTCGGCAATAGACTACATACGTTCCGGCGCCGTCATCCCCATCAGGTGTAGCACGCGCGCCAACACGCCTTGGGCGGCCCGGACCAACTTGAGCCGCGCCTGGGTCAGCGCGGCCTCCTCCGGTTCCGACGAGATGACCCGGCAGTCGCGGTAAAAGGCGTGCAAGTCCGACGCCAGGTCCTGCGCGTAATAGGTCAGGTGATGCGGCGCCAGATTGCTGGCGGCCAATTCGATCACCTCTTCCAGTCCCAGCATACGGCGCACGAGCGCCAGTTCCGAGGGATGCGTCAGCAAGCGCGTGTCCCCCGCGTCGCTCTCGACGTCCCAGCCCTCCTCGGCGGCCTTGCGCAGGATGCTGGCGATGCGCGCGTGCCCGTACTGCACATAGTAAACGGGGTTCTTGTCGCTCTGTTCGCGCGCCAGGTCCAGGTCAAATTCCATCTGGCTGTCGACGTCGCGCGACAGCAGGAAAAAGCGCACGGCGTCAGACCCAACGTCCTCCAAAAGCTCATGCAAGTCTACCAGAGTACCCGCCCGTTTGGAGAGGCGGATGTCCTCACCGCCCTCTTTGATGGTCACCAACTGGTAGAGCAACAGCGTCAACCGCTCAGGGTCCAGCTCCAGGGCATGCATCATTGCCTTCATACGGGGCACGTGTCCCTGGTGGTCAGCGCCCCACACGTCGATCACCCAATCGAAACCACGTTCGACAAACTTTTCATAGTGGTAGGCAATGTCCGACACAAAATAACCGGGTTGTCCGTTGGAGCGGATGACAACCTCGTCTTTTTCCAACCCATACTGGGTGGCTTTGAACCACACCGCGCCTTCTTTTTCCACCAGGTTGTCGCCCTGGCGCAGGATGCTCATGATGGCGCCGAACTGGGGACCTTGATACAATGTGTGCTCACGGAACCAGTGATCGTAGTGAATGTTGAGCAATTCTACGTCGCGCCGCACACTTTGTAACACCTTTTCCTCTAACCCCAGTTCGCCAATGGCGCGCACGGCTTTGTCGCGGTCCATTTGCAAAAAGCGGTCGCCGTGAGACTGGGCGATTTCTTGTGCCCAATCGATGACATACTGGCCATGGTAGCCGTTGGCAGGAAATTCGACGTCCTGCCCCAGCGCTTGCGCATAGCGCGCGTACAGGCTTGCGGCAAACAGGCCCATCTGGGTGCCGGCGTCGTTGACATAATATTCCCGCTGGACCTGATAGCCCGCCGCCTCTAACACGCTGGCGATGGCGTCTCCCAACACGACGTTGCGCCCAAAACCGACGTGCAACGGGCCGGTGGGGTTGGCGCTGCCAAATTCAACTTGTACCCGCTGGCCGTGTCCCAGGTCGATGGCGCCCCAGGTCTCGCCGGCCGCCAAAATCGCGTCCACTTGTTGTGCGATCCAAGCTGTATCCAAGTGGATGTTGAGATAGCCGGGGTGCATGGCCTCGACCCGGGCGACCGCTTTGGGGCGCGCCAGGTGGGGCAAGACCCCTTGGGCGATCTTGATAGGCGCCATACGGGCATAGCGCGCCAGCCCCATACAAACCGGCGAGCTATAGTCGCCGTGCTCGGGCTGTTGGGGGCGTTCGATGACGATGGGGGGCAGGTCAAAGCGTGGCAGCTCGCCGGCCTTTTGAGCGGCCCGCAATCCTTGTTCGATCATGGTGACAATCTGGTCTCGCAGCACGTCGTATCTCCTCGTCTAAATCATAAGCACAATGCGCTATTCTAACACGGTTCGCCTCCCCTTTCAAATGCGAAAAAGCACCTCCCATTTCTACGTGGGAGGTGCTTTAATTTAATCGCGGAGGTATGAGACTCGTAGCGAAAGCCTCTGGCTGACGGGTCCCAAAACGACTTGACGCATCCTAACCTAACGCTGCGCACATCGACTTTTTTGCCAGTGACGGTACATCGACGCACATAGCTTGTCGCTTGGCGTTAACCGATAAAAGGCGCTTTGCTACGCCGCTCGAGAGGCTAGCTGCGGATGTCCTCTTGGAAAAAGGCAGTGCCATCTTCGGACAGCGTCCAGACAGCCAACTCGTGCGCCCGCCCCTGCCGAATCCCGACAATGACATAGCTAAAGCTCGGCCTGACGAATTCCCGGTCATAGATCGAGGGTTTGGCTGGTTGGTCAACGTGGGAATGAAAAGAGCCGACGACCGCGAACCCCTTGGCTTGGGCGAGTTGTTCTGCGTTTTGCATTTCTTGGGGAGGGATGTAATAGGGATGGTTCGAGTCCTCTGGCTCGGGCATTTCGTCGACGAACACCAGCTCTTCTACCTCTGTGGTCAGGCCTTCCTTCCGGCCCAACAACAACCCACAGCAGACTTGTGGATATACCACTTCTCCACGCTTGGCGATAGCTCGACGATGCTCCGGTTTTAATACAATGTTACTCATAATGTTGGCTCCTCCAATGGTGCTTGGCTCTTGTGAGGTGCGTCCCGCGTTTGTCCTGCATCGGTGAAAAATTGGACAAACTGTGTCTCATTTAACAAGTATAGCCTTTTTGTTAATGACTGTCAAGTAATTCTAACGTCGCGCAGCCATTCCAAATCTGTCATTGCGAGTATTCCATAGCGCCGCGGCGCTGTTCAGTCGCTAAGAAACTGCACCATGAAGGGAGATCAGGTGCA
>CAZSJU010000231.1:0-1634 GCA_964607235.1 uncultured Anaerolineae bacterium
AGCTGTTAGCCAGTTGACGCCCGCGAAACCTGATGTTATAATCTCCCCACATTCACATAACCTAACGACAGTGAACAGGAAGAACAAGCGGACAGCGCTTGGTAGAGAAGGAGTGGCCACAGGCTGAAAGCCCCCGCAGCCGCCCCGCCCAACGTCGCCTGGGAGTCGATGTGGTGAAACGAGCAGTAGCCACGTCCGGGTACGCCCGTTACAGCGCCAGAGCGCAGTTGGCCCCCCTACCATCGGGTTAACTGAAGCAAGGTGGTACCACGGAAGGCCCCCTTTCGTCCTTGTGACGACGAGGGGGTTTATGGTTTCTGTGGAGGTGTAAGATGCGCCCCAAAATTAAACATACCCAGTTTGGCGCCATCACCATCGGCGCCCAGACCTACGAGCACGACGTGGTGCTTGAATTGGACGGTCAGGTGCGCAAGCGCAAGAAAAAGCTGTCCAAACGGCTTTTCGGCACGTCCCACAAAATCTCGCTGGACGAGATCAAGGACGTGTACCAAAAGGGCGCGGGACAGCTCATCATCGGCACCGGACAGTACGATCAGGTGCGCCTCTCAGCAGAGGCGCAGGAGTACCTGGAGGTTCGAGGGTGCCGGGCCGTGCTGTTGCCCACCCCTGAAGCGTTGGTCAGATGGAACGAAGCAAAGAGCAAAACCATCGGTCTGTTCCACGTGACATGTTGACGATTCAGGGGGTGAAAAAATGAGCTTGCCAAAACGTTACAAACCGAAAACGGCGGAACCACGGCTGCAGGATGACTGGGAGGCGACGGGCGTCTACCACTTTGCACCGGACGGCACGGGGCCGGTCTACTCTATCGACACCCCACCGCCGACGGTGTCCGGTCACCTGCACCTGGGCCACGTCTATTCTTACAGCCACACCGACTTTATGGCCCGCTTTTGGCGCATGAATGGCTATAACGTCTTTTACCCGATGGGCTATGACGATAACGGGCTGCCCACCGAGCGACTGGTCGAGCGCCGGGAGGGCATCCGCGCCACCGAGGTAGGACGCGAGGCCTTTATCCAGCGCTGTCTGGCGGTCAGCGCCCACGCGGAGCGGGATTACCGGGCGCTGTGGCAGCGGTTGGGCCTGTCCATAGACTGGCGCTACTCGTATCGCACCATCGACGCGCGTTCGCGGCGCACCGCGCAATGGTCCTTCCTCGACCTGTACCGCAAAGGGCTGGCCTATCGCCAGGAGGCGCCGACGATTTGGTGCCCCGAGTGCGGCACCGCCATCGCCCAGGCCGAACTGCAGGACATGGAGCGCGAGAGCGTCTTTTACACCTTGCACTTTACCATCGCAGAGGATGGCGCGACCCTGCCCATCGCCACCACGCGGCCCGAGTTGTTACCGGCCTGCGTGGCGGTGTTTGTGCACCCCGACGACGCGCGCTATGCGCACCGGGTGGGTCAGCACGCGCGCGTGCCCTATTTCGATCAAGTGGTGCCGGTCCTGGCCGACCCGGGCGCGGACCCAGACAAGGGCAGCGGCGCGGTGATGTGCTGCACCTTTGGCGACACGGCGGACGTGGCGTGGTGGTACACGCACGGCCTGCCGCTGCGCGTCGCCATCGACCGCCACGGGCGCACGACCGACCTGGCCGGCGCGTTCGC
>CAZSJU010000231.1:1734-3110 GCA_964607235.1 uncultured Anaerolineae bacterium
GTGCGCGTGCACGAACGCTGCGACACGCCGGTCGAGTACGTGGTGGCCCAACAGTGGTTCATCCGCGTGCTGGAATTCAAGGAGCAGCTACTGGCGGCGGGCGCCCAGGTCAACTGGCACCCCGCGCACATGGCGACGCGCTACCGCGAGTGGGTGGAGAACCTGAACTGGGACTGGTGCATCTCACGCCAGCGCTATTTCGGCGTGACCTTTCCGGTGTGGTATTGCCAGGCCTGCGGCGCGGTCATGGTGGCGGATGAATCCGAACTGCCGGTGGACCCCACGACGCGACCGCCAAATCGCCCCTGCCCGTGTGGGAGTCACGATTTTACGCCGGAACAGGACGTGATGGACACCTGGGCCACCTCGTCGCTCTCGCCGCAGATCGTGGGCCGCTGGCTGGACGACCCGGCACTATACGAAAAGGTGTTCCCTTTTGCGCTGCGCCCCCAGGCGCACGAGATCATTCGCACCTGGGCCTTTTATACCCTGGTGCAGTCGCAGCATCACTTTGACGCGCTGCCCTGGCACGACGCGGCCATCTCGGGCTGGGGCCTGGCGCCCGAAGGCGCGGGCAAGATCAGCAAGAGCCGCGGCGGCGGGCCGATGGCGCCGCTAGAGATGATCGAAAGCACCTCGGCCGACGCGGTGCGCTATTGGGCCGCCAGCACCGGCTTTGGCAAAGACGCCATCATTAGCGAGGAAAAGGTCCAGATGGGGACCAAGCTGGTCACCAAGCTGTGGAACGTCGCCCGTTTCAGCCAGCGCTTCCTCTCCGAGGACGTCCCACCGTACGCCGCGCCAGACACACTTGTACTGTCTCCGGCCGAGCGCTGGATCCTGGCGCGCGTCCAACACCTGGTCCGTCGCGTCACGGACCTGTTCAAAGGTTATGATTACGCCGCGGCCAAGAGCGAGACCGAGGTCTTTTTCTGGCACGACCTGGCGGACAATTACCTGGAAATGGCCAAGCTGCGCTTGTACGGTGAGCCGGGCGCGGCCGGCGCCGGCGCGCGCTATGCGTTGCACCAGGCGCTGCTGACGACGCTCAAGTTGCTGGCGCCGTTCCTGCCGCACGTGACGGACGAGATTTACCGCCAGATGTTCGCGACCAGTGACGGCGCGGCGTCGATCCACCGCGCCCGCTGGCCGGCGCCCCAGGCGCACCTGGTGGACGACGACGCCGAGGCTTTTGGCGAGACGCTGGTGGCGATCGCCACGGCGGTGCGCCGCTACAAGAGCGAGCACAACCTGTCGCTGGGCACCGAGCTGGCGCGGCTGCAACTGGCGACCGGGGACGCACAATTCGCCGAGCGACTGCGCGCTGCGACGCCGGACATTCAAAGCGTGACCCGCGCGGCGCAAATTGAAATAAT
>CAZSJU010000231.1:3210-5848 GCA_964607235.1 uncultured Anaerolineae bacterium
GAGGAGAAGCTATGACCCAAGAGACGATGCCCAAGGTCTATGACTTTGGCGCCACCGAGGAAAAAATCTACCAGTGGTGGGAAGAGAACGGCTGGTTCAAGCCGGAAATCGCCGGCCCCGACGCCAGGCCGTTCGTCATCTCGATCCCGCCGCCCAACGTGACCGGCGAGTTGCACCTGGGCCACGCGATGTTTGTCAGCCTGGAAGACCTGATGATCCGCTATCACCGCATGAAGGGCGAGGCCGCGCTGTGGGTGCCGGGCACCGACCACGCCGGCATCGCCACCCAGCTCCAGGTGGAAAACCTGCTGCGCTCCGAGGGCACCAGCCGCCGCGAGGTGGGCCGCGAGGAGTTCCTGCGGCGCACGTGGCAATGGCGCAAAAAGTACGGTGACCACATCCTGCGCCAGTTGCGCCGCCTGGGCGCCAGTTGCGACTGGGACCGCGAGCGCTTTACGCTGGATGAGGGCCTCACCCGCGCCGTGCGTGAGGCCTTTGTGCGGCTGTACCGCATGGGCCTGATCTACCGCGGCGAATACCTGATCAACTGGTCACCGGGCCTGCAGACCGCCGTCAGCGACCTGGAGGTGGAATACAGCGACGAGCCGGGCACGCTGTACTATTTCAAGTACCCCATCGCCGGGGCGGACCTGGAAGACGGGCTCGGCCAGGGCTATGTGCCCGTGGCCACCACCCGCCCCGAGACGATCCTGGGCGACACGGCGGTGGCGGTGCACCCCGAGGACGAGCGTTACCGCCACTTGATCGGCAAGACCTGCCTGGTGCCCATGCTCAACCGGCCCATCCCCATCATCCACGACACGTACGTGGACGTCGCGTTTGGCACCGGCGCGCTCAAGATCACGCCGGGGCACGACCCCAACGACTTTGAGATCGCCCGGCGCCACGGCCTGCAGATCATCAATGTCCTCAACCCCGACGCATCGCTTAACAAAGCCGCGGGGCCATACACCGGACAGGACCGCTTTGAATGCCGGGAAAAGCTGTGGGCCGACATGGAAGCGGCCGGGATGACGCTCAAGACCGAGCCTTACGCCATGACCATCCCGCGCAGCCAGCGCGGCGGCGAGGTGATCGAACCCATGATCAGCCGGCAGTGGTTCGTCGACGCCAAGCCGCTGGCCCAGATGGGGCTGGCCGCCGTGCGCAACGGCCGCATCAAGGTCATCCCCGAGCGCTTTGAAAAAGTGTATTACAACTGGCTGCAAAATATCCGGCCCTGGTGCATCAGCCGCCAACTGTGGTGGGGCCACCGCATCCCGGTGTGGTACTGTGACGACTGTGGCTACCTGACCGTAGCGCGCGAGGACCCGGCCGTGTGCGAATTCTGCCACTCGCCCAACATCCACCAGGACCCCGACGTGCTGGACACCTGGTTCAGCTCCGGCCTGTGGCCCTTTTCCACGCTGGGCTGGCCCGACGACACCGCCGACCTGCAGCGCTACTATCCCACCGACGTCATGGAGACCGGTTACGACATCCTATTCTTCTGGGTGGCGCGCATGATCATGCAAGGGCTGATGTACACCAACGACATCCCCTTCCACACCGTCTACCTGCACGGCCTGGTGCGCGACGACCAGGGCCACAAGATGTCCAAGACCACGGGCAACGTGATCGACCCCATCGCGCTGCTGGACGGCGCCGCGCCCGAGGAGCTGTCCGATTACGTGTGCCAGCAATATCCCGACGGCCTGCCGGCCATGGGCGCCGACGCGCTGCGCTTCACGCTGCTGACCGGCAGCTCACCCGGCAACGATATGAACCTGTCGCTGCAGCGAGTAGAGGGCAACCGCAACTTTAACAACAAGATCTGGAACGCGACCCGTTTCGTGATCGGCAAGCTAGAGGCCGTGCCCGACCTGGCGCTCAAGCCGTCGCAGTTCGAGGGGACGCTGGCCGACCGCTGGATCCACTCGCGGCTGAACGGCACGGTCAACGACGTCAACCGCCTGTTCGAGGCTTACCAGTTTGGCGAGGCCGGCCGTCAGTTGTACGAGTTCTTTTGGTCCGAGTTTGCCGACTGGTACATCGAGATCGCCAAAGGCCAGATCGACCAGGGCGGCATCGCGGCCTATAGCGCCGGTCTCACGTTGGTGCACGTGCTGGACCAGACACTGCGCATGCTGCACCCCTTTATCCCCTTTGTGACCGAGGCGGCCTGGGGCCACCTCAAGCGCGCGGCCGGGACGGCCCTGGCGCCGCGCGGGGGCTGGGCCGAGGCGCTGATCATCGCCCGTTGGCCCGAGACCGGCCGCGGGCTGGACCCGGCGGCCGAGGCAAATATGGCGTTGGTCATCGAGTTGATCCGCAGCATCCGCAACGTGCGCGGCGAGTACAAGGTACAGCCGGGCAAGCACATCGACGCGCTCATCGCCGCCGGCGACCAAGCCGCGCTGCTAGAGACCCAGCGCCCGGTCCTGGAACAGTTGGCGCGCCTGGACGGGGAAACGCTACAGATCCAGCCGGCGCTGGACCCGCCCGAGCAAGTAGCCAGCATCGTGGTGGGCGGCGTGACGTGCTACCTGCCGCTGGCCGGCATGGTCGACCTGGCCGCCGAGCGCGCGCGGCTGGAAAAAGAACTGGAAGAGATCCAGGGCCTGATCGCGCGCAGCGA
>CAZSJU010000232.1:0-4135 GCA_964607235.1 uncultured Anaerolineae bacterium
GCGATGGCTTGGGGCGTGCCTTCGGCCAGCACTGCGCCCTGGTGCATGACGGTGATGACGTCCGAGATGCTCATCACCATGTCCATGCGGTGTTCCACCAGCACGATGGTCTTGTCATCGGAGGCCATAATGTTGCGAATGATCTCCAACAGTGCCGGCACTTGCTCTGCGGACATGCCCGCGGTGGGCTCATCTAGCAGCAATACCTTGGGATCGCCGGCCAGCATGATGCCCAGCTCTAGCTTGCGTTTGTCGCCGTGGGGCAAATTGCGCGCCAACGTCGACTCGCAGCCCTCCAGTCCCACTCGCGCGATGACGCCTGTGGCTTTGCGTTGGTATTTTTCCAGGTGGGCAAAGTGGTGGAACAGCCTAAAATTGTCGTGGCCCATAGCCTGCGCGGCCAGCCGGACGTTTTCCAGCACGCTCAGGTTGGGAAAGATGTTGGTGATCTGGAACGAACGGCCAATGCCCAGGTGCGCGATGCGATAGGAGGGGATATTGGTAATGTCGCCGCCCTGAAAAAACACTTGCCCCAGAGTCGGGGGCATGGTGCCGCTCAGCAGGTTAAAGAGCGTCGTCTTGCCCGCGCCGTTGGGACCGATGATCGAGTGCATGGTGCGCGCCTTGATTTGGATGCTGACGTCGTCTACCGCGACCAGTCCGCCAAACTCTTTGCGCAGATTTTTTGATTCCAGGATAATTTCAGTTTCTTGTGCGTGATTGCTCATGGGTTTTCTTTTCTTTCAGACCGAAAAAGACGGCTGGCGCGGCGAAATCTCGCCGGCTGAGGTTTGACCTCGTGGAGAGATAGGTGAGGCGCCATAGAGGGTCGCTCTACTGTACTGGGGGGATGGCCCATACGCCGGGCCATCCCCTGTGATTTTTCATCTCTGTCTATGTCCGTGTAGGACGTGACATAGGGGGCGCGCGCCGCGCGCCCCCTGAATGTGCGGTTCAGCTATGGTGTAGGCAGGTCGCCACAGCGATCGGCATAGTCCCCTTCGAGCGTGCAGGGGACGCCGAGCTCATCATACTCGGAGACATAGACCGTCTCAAAGAACGCGTACTCGAGCACGCCGTCGCCATCCTGGTCCGGATCCAGATTGACCAGCTTGAGGATGTTCATTGGCTGCTCACAGACGTGATCCTGAGGGCGGATATAGTAGGTGCCCTTGGGGCCATCGAACATGAGGCCCTCGAGCGCCGGGATCATCATCTCGCCGCTGGTGACGCCGCCGGTCTCTTCTAACGCTGCCGCCAGAGCGAGCGCCGAGGCCATGCCGCCGGCCGTGAACAGGTCGGGCGGCTCGTTGTATTCTTCAAAATGGCGCTCGGTCAGCCAGTCGTTGATGGGGTTGTCGGGCACGGTATAGTGATAGACGTTGAGGCCGATCTGGTCCATCGCCGCGCCATACACCGCTGCAAAGGAGGCATTGTCGCCATAGCCGGTAGCCACGCGCATCTCGTCCAGCGCGCCCAGGTCACTGAGCTGCTGGAAGAGGGTGACGTAACCGGTGCCGGCCCAGGTCAGGAACAGGCAGTCTGCGCCTGAGTCCATCGCCTGCTGGATATAGGGCGTAAAGTCGGTGGTGTCAAAGGGCGCATAGATATCCGCGATGACCTCGCCGCCAAACTTTTCGACCGAGTACTTGAGCGCCTGGCCGCTGCCTTGCCCAAAGGCATTGTCCACGCCAATGTGGGCAAAGTTTGCGCCAACGTTCTCGACCAGGTACTTGGCGATGACGAGCGTGTCGTCATAGTTGGTGCGGGCGGTGCGGAACACATAGGGGTTAAAGTACTTGCCGGTGGTAAAGGCCGACGCGGCTGGGTCCACCATCAGGATGATCTCGTTCTCCTGAGCGACGGTGGTCAACGCGGCTGCCACAGCAGAGCTCACCGGCCCCTGCAACAGTTCTACGCCTTCAGACTCGATCAGCTCACGCGCCAACTGGACGCCCTTTTCGGGGTCGCCCTCGGTGTCGCGCAAGATCACCTCGACGGGGCGACCGGCAATGATGTAACGGCCTTCATCGTCCATCTCGCCGCCAGAGGCGTACTCGAGCCCCAACAGGAAGCCACGATTCTGCTGGATGCCGTACAGTGACATCACACCCGATTGCATGGAGAGCTGCCCGATCTTGAGCACCTCGCCCGCCTCAGCGGGCTCTTGGGGCTCGGGTTCTTCGCCGATGGGCCAGCCGGTGTTGATGTTGCCCGCGATCAGTTCGGCGCGAATCTCTTCCAGGTCAGCTTTGATCTGGTCGGGGATCTCGTCCTCCCAGTCGTGATAGGGGGCCAGGCCGACGCCGTCGTTCGCCAGCGTGCCGACATAGACGCCGCCGCCGCCAAAGTTGCCCGCTTGGGCTTCCTCGACGGTTTGGAACACGGCGTTGTCCAGCCGCTTTTCGACGCTGGTCAACAGGATGCCCTTTTCCTGAGGTAGGGTGTAGTACTGGTCCACGTCAACGCCAATGCCGGCCACGGCGTCGCCCGCTTCGGCGCGCTCGCGCACGGCCACCAGGGCGCCGTTGCCGGTCTTGCCGCCGACGCCAAAGATGACGTCGACGCCCTCGTCCAGCAGCGAGCTGGCGGCGGACTTGCCCTCGTCGGGCGCCTCAAAGTCACCCACATAGGTGCCAGAGACCTGGACGTCGGTGCCTTTTTGCTCGTTATAGTATGTGATGCCGCTCTCAAAGCCGACGAAAAAGATCTCGACCGGCGGGATTTGCATACCGCCCACATAGCCGACGCTCGGCTCTGCGGGGTCGAATTCGACGGCCATGCCCGCGGCCAGGTAGCCACCCAGGAAGGCGGCTTCGTCGGTGTTAAAGACGATGCCCTGGACGTTGGGGATGGGCGGGTCGTATGCAAAGTCGATGATGGCGAACTTGAGGTCGGGATAGACCTCGGCCATCTTGGCGGTGGCATCACCCAGCAAAAAGCCGACCGTGATGACCATGTTATAGCCCTGCTCGGCGAACTCGGTGATATTGTTTTCATAGTCCGCCTGAGACTGTGACTCGAGAAATTGGACCGTGACGTCCTCTAGCTCGTTGCCGGCGCGCTCCAGCCCTTCCCAGGTGGTCTGGTTAAAGCTGGCGTCGTCGACGCCGCCCACGTCCGAGATCATGCCGACCTTGAACGCTTGAGCTTCTGGCTCGGGTTCACCGCCGATGGGCCAGCCGGTGTCGATGTTGCCCGCGATCAGTTCGGCGCGGATCTCTTCAATCTCGGCCTTGAGGTCTGCGGGGATCTCGTCCTCCCAGTCGTGGTAGGGGGCCAGACCGACGCCGTCGTTCGCCAGCGTGCCGACATAGACGCCGCCGCCGCCAAAGTTGCCCGCTTGGGCTTCCTCGACGGTTTGGAACACGGCGTTGTCCAGCCGCTTTTCGACGCTGGTCAACAGGATGCCCTTTTCCTGAGGTAGGGTGTAGTACTGGTCCACGTCAACGCCAATGCCGGCCACGGCGTCGCCCGCTTCGGCGCGCTCGCGCACGGCCACCAGGGCGCCGTTGCCGGTCTTGCCGCCGACGCCAAAGATGACGTCGACGCCCTCGTCCAGCAGCGAGCTGGCGGCGGACTTGCCCTCGTCGGGCGCCTCAAAGTCACCCACATAGGTGCCAGAGACCTGGACGTCGGTGCCTTTTTGCTCGTTATAGTATGTGATGCCGCTCTCAAAGCCGACGAAAAAGATCTCGACCGGCGGGATTTGCATACCGCCCACATAGCCGACGCTCGGCTCTGCGGGGTCGAATTCGACGGCCATGCCCGCGGCCAGGTAGCCACCCAGGAAGGCGGCTTCGTCGGTGTTAAAGACGATGCCCTGGACGTTGGGGATGGGCGGGTCGTATGCAAAGTCGATGATGGCGAACTTGAGGTCGGGATAGACCTCGGCCATCTTGGCGGTGGCATCACCCAGCAAAAAGCCGACCGTGATGACCATGTTATAGCCCTGCTCGGCGAACTCGGTGATATTGTTTTCATAGTCCGCCTGAGACTGTGACTCGAGAAATTGGACCGTGACGTCCTCTAGCTCGTTGCCGGCGCGCTCCAGCCCTTCCCAGGTGGTCTGGTTAAAGCTGGCGTCGTCGACGCCGCCCACGTCCGAGATCATGCCGACCTTGAATTCTTGATC
>CAZSJU010000232.1:4235-5825 GCA_964607235.1 uncultured Anaerolineae bacterium
ATGAGCAAGCTGATCATCGTCCCAATGAGATGATATGAACGTTTCATTTTTCTTCCTCCTTTGGAAAACTTTTTAAATTCACTCTTGGGCCGCGCCAGGATGACGCTGCGCCCAACAGGTTGACGATCCCCGGCGTCTATTCACCAGGGCTAACTTTACGTGTTAAAATTGTCTCGGACGCTCACCTCCTTTCTTGTTCATGTGGGCAACCGGCACGCTGCTCGTATACCATGCGAGTGTTGATTGTGCCTATGGGCGCCCCGATAAAGTGCTTTGTTTTCTCTCATGCAGGGACGAGGCAGACCGCCTCTCCCTCTATGACGAGCACGTCATCCTGGTTACGGCATTCGGTGCGATAGGTGACGATGGGTTTGTCAGGACGGATGTGCGTCACAGTGACGTGCGCGGTGATGGTGTCGTCCAGGTAAACCGGCGCGCGGAATTGTAAGGTTTGACTGAGATAGATGGCGCCAGACCAACCGTCGGCAATCGTCGCCGAAATGAGGCCGGCCGAAATCATCCCATGGGCGATACGCCGCCCAAAACGCGTCTTGGCGGCGTACTTGGCGTCCAGGTGGACAGGGTTGTAATCGCCGACAATGTCGGCAAAAGTATCGACGTCCAGGCCAGTGATTTTTTTTGTGATCGTGTGTGCATCGCCAATTTGAACAGGGGGCATTTGATATTTCCTCTGCACAGGTGTTCAATCTGCCAAGCCAAGGCTCAATCAAAAGCAAAAGGGGGTAACGGCTATTACAAGCCACACTTGTTCAAGGTAACATAGCTTGGTTACCATCCGGTTACAGGGCTTGAAATGTGACGTCCCTATGATACACCATGTTTCAATAAAAAGCCAAGCATGATACTGTTGAACTCCGCCGCGCGCTCCCAAAAGGAAGCGTGCCCCGCGCCGGGCAAGATGTGCAACTCGGCGTTGGGGATAGCTTGGGCGATAGTCTGAGAATAGTGGATCGGTTTCAAGATGTCTTTTTCGCCGACGATGACGCAGGTTGGCTTTTGGATCTCGTCCAGGCGGTCCGTGACGTTCAGCGTGTTAAAGCAACGACAGAGTTGGATCACTGCGGGCAGGTCCAACGCTTGGGCGGCGTCGATGCGGCTCAAGAGCAGGTCGTATTGCTGGGCAAAAAAGGCCTCGCTAAAGTTCCAGAACCACGTGGTGCGGTAAAAGGCCTCGTGGTCACCGGTCTGGGCAGCCAAGATCCAGCTCTCGATGATGGCGCGCAGTTGCGGTTCGACGTGACTCACTGCGTCGGCCACAATCAGGCCGTGGCACCGTTCAGGGTAGCGCAGCGCAAAGACCAGCGCCAGCTCACCGCCATACGAGATGCCGCCAATGTGGGCGGCCGGGATATCCAGGGCGTCCAGCAACGCGGCCAGGTCATCGGCGTGGGTCTCCCAGGTATAGTCGGCGTCCCCAGGGGCCCATTTCTGCGATTGTCCCTGACCGCGCATATCGTATAGCAGCACGCGGTAATGGGGGGTGAGGGCCGGCAATTGGTAGGCCCATGATTTCGTGTTGGCGATGACGCCATTGTTCAGCACCAGCACTTGGTCGGTGGCGGCTGTCTC
>CAZSJU010000233.1:0-5811 GCA_964607235.1 uncultured Anaerolineae bacterium
GGCGTCGGGCGCCTCAGCTTCCGGTTCTTCGGGTAGCGCAGCTTCTGGCTCCGGCACAGCGGGCAGCGCGGCCGCGGGTTCGACCTCGGGCGCCTCTGGTTCGGCCTCGGGGGCCTTGGCTTTGCTTTCGGCCAACATTGTCTCCCAGGCGGCAAAGGCCTCTTCGGGGGACATCTCGTCCAGGCGCGCCAGTAATTCGGCTTCGGCCAGGGTAACTTTTCCGCCGGCCCCTTCGGGGTAGACCAATTTTTCTTTTTCCGGCTCTTCGATCACGATGGGGCCGCCCTTTTTGCTTGCGGCCGGCAGTGTGGGTTCAGGCGCTTCGTCTTCCTCTTCAACCATCGACTCCCAGGCGGCAAAGGCTTCTTCGGGGGACATCTCGTCCAGATGGGCCAGCAACTCGGCCTCGGCGGCTTGTTCGCCGGCCGCTCGGGGTTCTTTCATTGCGCTAGGGGCAGACGGTTCTTCGGCCGCTTGTTCCTCACGCAGCGCGGCCAACCAGTCGGGAACTGCCTCTTCCTCCGGTTCTGGTTCCTCGGTGGTGAGAGGGGAGGGCGCTTTAGCAGATGGTAACTCGGCCATCCACTCGGTTGTCGCTTCTGGTTCCTCGGCCGGCGGCTCTAGTGATTCTTCCATGGTCGCTCCGGCGGTTTCTACCAACTCTGTCAACCAATCAGGGGGCTTGGCCGCCACCAGGGGCGCCGGGGGAATTTCCTCTTTCTCTTCCTCAGCCGGCGGCTCGGTCTCTTTTAACCATTCGGGCATCTCGGCTGGGGTCAGTTCCATATCTTCCACGCCTGGGGGGGTGGTTTTGGGTGGGGCCATTTCCGACAGCCAATCGGGTATTTCGGCCGGCGCGAGCCCCATGTCCTCCGCTGAGGGGTGCTTTTCTTCATCGGGGGCCATCTCGGTTAGCCAGTCGGGGATCTCTCCGGCCTCTAATTCTAGCTCCATCTCTTCCAAGTCTGCTCCCGCCTCTGCTGCTCTCTCAGTAGGCGCCATCTCGGCCAGCCAATCGGGTATTTCGCCGGCTTCTGGTTCTTCGGCTAGAGGGGCAGGTGCTGGCGCTTCGGTGGATGCCTCTAACCGTGCGGGCATCTCGGCCGCTTCTTTAGCGTCGGAAGGGGCGGTTTCTTCTGCACCCATCTCGGCCGCTTCTTTAGCGTCGGAAGGGGCGGTTTCTTCTGCACCCATCTCGGCCAGCCAATCGGGCATTTCACCGGCTTCTGGTTCTTCGGCCAGAGGGGCAGGTGCTGGCGCTTCGGTGGGCGTCTCTAACCATGCGGGCATTTCTGCCGCTTCTTTAGCGTCGGAAGGGGCGGTTTCTTCTGCACCCATCTCGGCCAGCCAATCGGGCATTTCACCCGGCTCTAGTTCTGGCTGTGCAGTTTCTTGGTCGGCGGCGCGCATCTCGCTTAGCCAATCGGGCATCTCTTTTTCAGCGGAAGGAGGCGCTTCGACGGGGGTCATCTCGGCCAACCAATCGGGCATTTCGCCCGCTGTTGGCTCTGGCTCCTCGTCGGAAAGGGGCGCTTGAGCCGGTTCTATTTCTGCCAACCAGTCCGGCGTTTCATCCTCGGAAGGTGTGCGCTCTGGCGCTTCCGGTTCGGCAGCAAATTCGGTGGCTTCTGCTTGGGCTGTGGCCGCGACGTTCTGCAACCAATCTGGGACATATTCCGTTTCGGGCTGGGCGGCCTCGCTTTCGGGCGGCGACTCGATTTCGGCCGAAGCGGCGATGGCTTCCAGCCAGTCGGGTACAGCCTGCTCGGCAGCTTGGGACGCAGCGTCTTCTTGGATCATAGAAGTGAGCCAGTCGGGTTGCTTTTCAACCGGCTTGGAAGGAGGAACATATTCGAGGCGCTCGATCATGACTTTTTGGTGGGGCAGAGGCGAGCGCTCACCAAAGAGCGTCTGGGCGGTTTCATTTTGAGGGTCGATCATCTGCGCACGTTCCAGGTGGGCGGCGCCTTCTTCCTCTCTGCCACTGCTGAACCAGATTTCGCCCAAGATCAGATTCGCTTTGAGACAATAGGGCAGCTTTTCTAAAATCTTTAAACTGGTCTCGGCCGCTTCGATACGATGGTTGGCTTGCCACAACGTCTCTGCCAAAGCGACTTGGAGATGCATACGGTTAGGTTCCCGTTCCAGCAGCCGGCGGAACTCTTGAATGGCCTGGGTGTACAGGTTCCCACGGGCATAGAGACGCGCCAACGCACCCCGGGACAAGGGGATTTTTTCAGGTTCCACGCCATCCCGGCGACTGTACAGGCGGCGCAATTCGCTGACGATGGCTTGATTGTCGGGGGCCAGCTCGAAAGCCCGTTCCATGTGCCAGACCGCCTGGTCCAGCGTCCCTGTTTGGTCGCTGGCGATGCCCAAGCCGACGCGTGCGACAAAATCATCGGGGGCCATACTGAGCACCCGATTGAACAAGTCGGCGGCAGCCGGCAACGCGTCCTTTTCCAGTGCTGCTTTGCCCATCAAACTATAGGCAGGCAAGTACTTGGGATAGGCTTTGAGGATGTGCTGGCAATGGCTGATGGCTTGGTCAAGGGAGCCTTGGTCGATCAACTCTTCGATCTCGGTACAATATGCTTTTAACGTTATTTCGGGCATGGCCAACTCCTCTCGTGAGAACACACCTCTTTTTAATCGGAGGTTAGCAAATTATCATTGGAGTTGAGGCGTTTTGACAACTTGCTGTGAATACTATATCCGATAACAATACAGCCTAGTCTTGTGTCAATTGATGTAGCTGACATAAATCATCTATTAAATTTTTGATCGGCACCTCTGCTCTGGGTGAAAGACCGATGGGATCGACGATTTTACCCTCGCCCAACAAGGCATAAAAGGTGTTTAGCACACCGTAAGCCATCACATCCAGGTCGTAGCCGCCTTCCAGCGTAAAAATGAGGCGGCCGTGGCATAGCTCTTGTGCGATGTCGCCTAGTATGCGCACCAGGCGGGCATATCCGGTGAGTGAGAGTGTCATCGTCGCCAGTGGGTCATGCCAGTGGCCGTCAAAGCCAATGGAGACCAAAATCAGGTCAGGCCGGAAGCGTTGGGCGATGGGCCGCAACAAACGGTCGTATACGGTGACATAGCCAGTGTCACCGACATGCGCTGGCAGCGGCACGTTGATAGTCGTCCCTTTTCCCATGCCATGCCCGCGCTCTCTCCAATGGCCGGTGCCTGGATAATAAGGATACTGGTGCGTCGAGAAATACAGCACCGAGGGGTCATCGAAAAAGACATCTTGTGTGCCGTTGCCGTGATGTACGTCCAGGTCTACGATCATCACACGGCCTTGCGTGGCTTCCATTTGGGCCACGCGCGCCCCTATCGCGATGTTGTTAAATAAGCAAAAGCCCATACCACGCTCCGCTGTGGCATGGTGACCGGGGGGGCGCACCAGACAGAAAGCATTCTTTATGTCCTTCTCACCTCCCAGGACGGCCCGTACCGCCGTGTTGACGCCACCGGCGGCCAGCAAGGCGATATCGTAAGAACGCGCGTTGACATAGGTGTCAGGGTCCAAGTATCCGCCACCTTGCGCAGCGACCCGTTGCACGTAACGACGATAAGTGGCCGAATGGACTTGGTCGATCTCAGCCTCGGTCGCCGGCGTTGGCGCTAACGCAACCAGCTGCTCCAAAACGCCCTCACGTTGCAGCGTCTGCATTGCCTGTTCCAGTCTCGCTGGGCGCTCTGGATGCCCCTGTAGTTGATGGGCCAGATATAAAGGGTGGTAGATATAGGCGGTTGTCATCCTGGTTTACCCGTTCAGGTATACTTTAATATTGCTTGAGCTTATTATAGTCGCTGGTCTTTGCTCTGTCAACGCGCCGCGCTTGGTTTACAAGACGCCATGGATGCGAACGCGTGGCGGGCTTGAGGTTTGTGGTTGTAGGATGTCTTGATGTTAGAGGCGCGGACCGGCGACCGGTGCGCTAATCAGTAACAAATATCACTTTAAAAAAGTGACAAAGGGCTTGACAAGCACTGTAGAATTGTTGTATAGTATAACCCGACAATCACTTGGCTTTATGTCAAAGAGCACATTGTGCACCACCGCACACTGTGCTCTTTAGCGTGAAATTTTGTGAGAGCGGGGGTCAAAGTCAGTTGTGAGCGGTACGATTAAAGAAAAACAGGAACAAGCTGAACTAGTCAGTAAAGAATATCTACTCGCCTTGGGTAAGGACTTGGGCTATATTACCCTGGATGACATCCTGGCAGTTTATCCCAAAGCGGAAAACAATCTGGATCAGCTAGAGGATGTGTTTGAGGACTTGATGGAAGCGGGAGTGGAGATTAGCGGTTTGGACTCGGGAGAACCTCACTCCGACGAGGATGACGACTCGCCTGATGAACCTTATGAGGACGAGGATGACCACAATGACAGCGCGTTTTTTGACGCCGTGGCGGCCGACGATACGATTGGGCTGTATCTCAAGGAGATAGGTCGCGTCAACTTGTTGACCGCTGAAGAAGAGGTGTGGCTCGCCAAGCGCATGGAAAAAGGTCTCACGGCGGCCGAAGAGTTGCAAAAAAACGGCAACGGCTTTGAACGCGGGAAACACCGTGACCTTCAAGCGCTGGTTGAGGATGGGTTTGCTGCCCGTGAACATCTCATCAGTGCTAACTCGCGATTGGTCATCAGCGTCGCCAAAAAGTACATCGGCCGTGGGGTGCCTTTTCTTGACTTGATTCAAGAAGGGAACATTGGCCTGATCCGTGCGGCTAAAAAGTTCGACTATCATCGTGGGCACAAGTTCTCCACCTATGCGACGTGGTGGATTCGCCAGGCGGTCACGCGGGCTATTGCTGACCAGGGGCGTACCATCCGCGTGCCGGTGCACATGGGAGATCAGATTAACAAGTTGATCCGTACTTCCCACAAGCTCACCCAAGATTTGGGGCGCGATCCAACAGTGCAAGAGCTGGCAGACGCGCTGGAGGTACCTTTGCGCAAGGCGGAGCAGATGATCCGCGTGGCACGTCGTCCACTCTCGTTAGAGACACCCACCGACGATGAGGCCGACAGTGTGTTAGGCGACTTTATCGAGGACGTGGAGAGTCCCGAGCCGGTAGAGCTTGTGACGTCTAATATGCTGCGTGATCAACTAAATGACATCCTTTATGCGCTGCCGCCACGCGAAGTGCGCATCTTGCAGATGCGCTATGGTCTAGTGGATGGTGAGACCTATACGCTAGAAGAGGTCGGTAAGAAACTAGGGGTCACCCGTGAACGGGTGCGGCAAATTGAGGCGCAGGCGCTCAGCCGTCTGCGGCACCCCACGCATAGCCGTAAGCTGCGTGACTTTTTGCGCTAGTTTGTCTTTTCCTACGCTATAAAGCCTATCGCCGTACCAGGCTGTCAGGTCTGGTGCGGCGAATCTTTTTATAGACGCTTGTCCTATAGAGGAGACGCGCTGTGCACATTGTCCGGGGGCGGTTCAATGGGTATCCGTTGGCTTTTTTTGTCATTATGCTGGCCAACGTTTTTTTCTTTTTTAGCTTTCAGGGCATCTTTCCAGTTTTGCCGCGCTTTATTGCCGACGTGGTGTTGAGACAGCCGCCAGGCCGTGTCGGCGGTCAGGTAGGCCTGGCGACGACTGTGCTGGCCCTGGTCGCGGTGCTCACGCGCATCCCGGCGGGCCGGCTGACGGATCTGTGGGGGGAGCGCCGCTTTATGCTGTTTGGCGCGCTCTGTTTCACGGTGGCGCCGTTGATTTACGCGGTCAGTCAGAGTATGCCGTTGCTACTGCTGGGCCGTTTGATGCATGGCCTGGGCCTGGGGACGTT
>CAZSJU010000234.1:0-1944 GCA_964607235.1 uncultured Anaerolineae bacterium
GACCGCGGGTTCCACAAGCCCCAGGAAAAGAACGCCGTCCTGATCACGCTGCTGGTCGACGACGTGCCGGCCTGGTACGAGTATCTCAAGCGCCAGGGCGTCAAGATCCTGCGCGAGATGCAGACGCACGCGGACATTCAGGTGCGCTGTTTCTTTTTCGAGGACCCGGCCGGCTATGCGTTCGAGGTGCAACAGTTCCTCAAGCCGGAACTGGCCGAGATCTTTCACACGGACTAGAAAAAATAGGACGCAGATTTTCATGATGCACGCAGATCAAAAAAAATCAGCGTGCATCTGCGTTAATCTGCGTCCCTTATCCCTTCACCGACCCATGAGGAGCGCTGTCTTTTTCAGCCAACCGCTTGACAATTTATAATTTATACAATATACTCTAGATACTGCTTAGCATAAAGCTTGTGTGCCGAGTCGCGACCATCCTCAGGAGCGAGGAGCGCATGAAGATTCCCCTTCCCCACATAAGAGGCGGCCGAGTCCTGACCGACTGGGTCACCGCATCAGTACGTGAGGCCATCCTACAAGGCCATTTCGAGCCCGGAGAAAAACTGGACCAAGATTGTATCGCCGACGAGTTGGACGTCAGCCGCACCCCGGTGCGTGAGGCGCTCAAGGTGCTGGAATCCGAGGGCTTTATCGAGATTCGTCCCCATCGTGGCGCGTTTATCTGCAAGGTCTCGCGCCAGGACATCTCGGACGTGTACGAGATTCGCAAGGTGCTGGAAGCCGAAGTCATCTATCAGGTCACCACACGCATCACGGACGAGAAACTGGACGAGCTAGAGCGCTCCCTGGACCGGGACGAGTCGCAGGTCGCCGCCGGCGACAGCGCCAAGCATTTTCGAAACGACACACTGTTTCACGAGACCATCCTCAGCTTTGTCGAGAACGAGCTGTTCAGAGAGACGTTGGAGAGCCTGAACAACCGCATCGTCCGGGTGAGGCGTTTCGCGTTGCTGCAACCCGGTCCCCACCTGATCGAGTCGCTGGTCGAGCACCGCGCCATCCTGAGCGCGATGCGTCAACGGGACCCGGAACAGGCAGCCGAGGCGATGCGCATTCACCTGGAAAAATCTGCGTTGCGCATACAAGAGTTGAACCACTAACTTTGGATTCGGCCGGCAGCAGAGGGTTGCCGAATGATCGTGTTGTTCCATAGCGTAAACGACTGATTTAGGAGAAAAGGAGAAAAAAGATGCAAAAGCTAATACGGCTAGGGCTAGTTTTTTTCATACTGGTCACAGGATTGGTGGCTTGCGCCGAGGAGGAAGCGCCTACCGCCACCACCAAGGTGGAAACACCCACCGAAGCGCCTGAACCTACCGCAGCCACTGCGGCAGGTGGCGAGGTGCTCAAGGTCGGGCTGAACAGCGAGAACGTACCCTGGGAGTTTATGCGCGGCGGCGAGCTGGTCGGCTTTGAGGTCGATATGCTTAACGAGCTGGCCGAACGCATGGACGTCGAGCTGGAGTTTATCACGGTGCCCTTTAGCGGCATCTTTACCGGCTTGCAGTCCGAAAAGTGGGACCTGGCCTCGTCCAGCATCTGGATCACCGAAGAACGTCTCAAAGAGATGGACTTTGCCGACCCCTACTATGACTCGGACATTGCCCTGCTGACGCCCGAGGACAGCGACATCACGTCCTTTGCGGGCATGGCGGGCGGCGTCTTTGGCGCCGACACGGGTTCCATGAACGACCAGTGGCTCAAAGACAACATGGACAAGTACGGCCCTTACGAGATCAAGAACTATGACAGCCCCACCGACGCCTTCCTGGATGCTCAGGCGGGCCGCCTGGACGGCGTGGTGGCCGACGCCCCCACGGCGCTGTACTATGTGCAAGAGAACCCGGACGCCGGCCTCAAGGTGCCTTTCCTCATGAACGAGGGCTTTCCCCAGGCCTGGGCCTTCCGCAAGGGCGACCCCCT
>CAZSJU010000234.1:2044-5780 GCA_964607235.1 uncultured Anaerolineae bacterium
CGCGACGCCGCCAACGCCATCCAGAACGAGATGAAAGCGGACGGCACGCTGGCCGTCATCTATGAAAAATGGTTCGGCCAGGCCCCGCCCGAGGACAGCTCGACCGTCACCATCTATGAAGGGGGCTATGAACTGCCCTAGTCTATAACAAGACGACAAGACAGCGCCCCCAGAGCGCGCTGAGCGCTCTGGGGGTGCCATCCAACGAAAGTTGACGATGAGTTACGAATCCGCGCAAGCTAACCCACAATCACGTTTCATACGTTCTCGACCGGGGTGGACCTTTTGGGTCCGGCGCTACACGTTCATCCTCGCCACCCTGGCTTTGCTCATCCTGTATGCGGTTTTCCTGCTGCCAGGAAACGACGCGTCTTTAACCTACCGCTGGGTCTCTCTCGGCATGTTCCTGCTGCTCGCATTGGCCTGGAGCGCCAACGTCCTCGTCGACAGAGACAAACCGGAATGGCTGCAAGGCCTGGTCGCCTTTGGGCTGGTGTTCCTGCTGGCCTGGCTGTTTTACCGCTACTCGGGCACTGAATGGGACAAACTGGGCCGCTCGTTCTTCAACCTGGAGAAAATGAAGGGCAGTTGGCCCGAGTTGTTCGCAGGCCTGCTGGTGACGCTCAAGCTGGCGGCCCTATCGGCCGTCTTTAGCATCTTTATCGGCCTGGCAATCGCGGTGCTGCGCTCACTTGAGAGTCAGACCCTGAACATCTTTATGATCGCCTATGTCGACCTCTTTCGCTCGATCCCCATGATCGTCTTGATGGTGGTCGTGTATTACGCGCTGCCCTACCTGGGCATCGCCCTGGATTCCGTCCAGGCGACCGTCGTGGCGCTCTCTGTGGGATATGGCGCCTATACCTCCGAGTCGTTCCGCGCCGGCATCGAGTCGGTGCACTTTGGACAGGTCGAGGCTGCCCGCGCGCTGGGCCTGACGCGGTTGCAAACGATGCGCCTGGTCATCCTGCCGCAGGCCATTCGCGTGGTGATCCCGCCGCTGACAGGCAACCTGGTGGCGATGCTCAAAGACACCGCCGTCGCCTCGGTGGTGGCCTCCCCGGAACTGCTCAAGCGCGCCAAAGAAGTGTACGTCGGCCGGGCCAATCCCACCGCGCTGGTGGCCGCCGCTGTGATTTACCTGATCATCCTGTTGCCCCTGGCGCGTCTGTCTAGTCTGTTGGAAAAGAGGTTAAATACGCGATGAGTCAAGATAGTCCAGAGGTCATGATTGAGGTCATTGACCTGCACAAATATTTCAAGGATTTGCACGTCCTCAAGGGTATCTCGACCAAAATCACCCGCGGAGAAGTGGTCGCGGTGATGGGCCCCTCGGGTGGGGGCAAGAGCACTTTTTTGCGTTGCATGAACCGCCTGGAAGAGCCCAGCTCTGGTCATATTATCGTAGAGGGCGTCGACATTACCTCGCCCTATGTGGATATCAACAAGGTCCGCACGGAAATTGGCATGGTCTTTCAGAGCTTTAACCTCTTTCCCCATCTCACCTGCATCGAAAACGTCAAGCTGGCGCCGATGCACGTGCGCAAGGTCTCGGAAAAAGAGGCCAGGGAACGCGGGTTGGAACTGCTGGACAAGGTCGGGCTGTCCGACAAGGCTTACAATTGCCCCGACCAGCTCTCCGGCGGACAGCAGCAGCGCGTGGCCATCGCCCGCGCGCTGGCGATGCAGCCGCAAATCATGTTTTTCGACGAGCCGACCTCAGCGCTGGACCCCGAGATGATCGGCGAGGTGCTGGACGTGATGCGCACCATGGCGATGGAAGGGATGACGATGGTTGTCGTCAGCCACGAGATGGGCTTTATCCGCGAGGCAGCGGGTCGCATCATGCTGCTGGCCGACGGCCTCATCGTGGAACAAGGTTCACCGCATGAAATATTCAACAACCCCAGCGAGCCAAGGACCCAAGAGTTCTTGAGCAAGATCTTGTAATCACGACGGGATGACTGATGAGTGAAGCGAATTTAACGCACGCCAATAAACGGCTCGAAATGCTGCGCCAGGCCCAGGGCAAAATTCCCTGGTACCGGCGCAACGCGTTCATCGCAGGCGCCCTGGCCGCGCTGGTCGCCTATGCCCTGTTATTGTTACCGGTCTCGGGCGACCGCTCTGCAATAGAGACCTTTTTGTTGGGCGCGTTCTGCGCGTCAGCGCTGGCCTGGGCCGGACTGATCCTCAGCGACACAGAAAAACCAGAATGGGTCAAAACCTTGGTCGCGTTCGGCCTGCTGTTCCTGGCCGGATGGCTGTTCTACCGCTACACGGACACTGAATGGGACCGGCTGGGGCACGTGTTCTTTAACTGGGACATGATGCGCGACACGATGGAGGGCGGTTCGACCGGCTGGTCGATCCTGTTCGCGGGCTTTTGGCTGACGGTCCAGATCGCCTTCTTTTCAGGGGTTTTTGGCACCCTGATCGGCCTCTTTTTGGCCATTTTCCGATCCTTTAACAACCGCATCCTGAACATATTTATCATCGCCTACATTGACTTTTTCCGCTCAATGCCCATCATCGTGCTGATGGCGTTGGTCTATTACGCCCTGCCCTACACGGGTATCACACTCAGCGCCATGGTCTCGGGCATCCTGGCGCTGTCCCTGAACAGTTCGGCCTATATCAGCGAAATCTTTCGGGCCGGCATCTCGGCCATTCATCACGGACAGATCGAAGCTGCCCATGCCCTGGGGTTGAATTCTATCAAGACGATGCGGCTCATCATCCTGCCCCAGGCGTTTCGGGTGGTGATCCCGCCGCTGGCCAGCAACTATGTGGCCAGCGCCAAGGACACGGCGGTGTGTTCCGCCATCTCGATCCTAGAGCTGCTCAAAGCGGCGATGCAATTGCAAGCCTGGCGGGCCAACCCCACCCCGCTCATCGCCGCCACCGCCATCTATATCATCTTTTTCGTGCCGCTGACGCGGCTGGCCGGCGTGCTAGAAAACCGCATGAAGGCGCGCCAGGCCCGATAACCACTATTAAAAAGGAGTATATCTATATGCCAGACAAATGGGAAATGGATGCCAGCCATCCGGGCGAATATCACCTCGTTGAAGGGCGCCGCGGGCGAGAGTTTATCATCCGCATGACGACGGGCGCCGACGTGTTCCTGGCGCTGGAGCAGTTTGCCCAAGATCACAATATCCGCTTTGCCAAGATTCACGCCGCGTTCATGGGCGGCCTTCAACCCGCCAGGTTTCTGGTGTGGACGCCGGACACCCAGCAACCGGACAACTGGCACAATGAATCCGCCATGACGATCCAGAACCTGAGCATGGTCCTGTCTATGAGCGGCATCATCCACCCCCGCCCGGTCAAAGGCGGGGGCGAAGAACCGTTCCCGGCGATTCACTTTGTGACCGGCGGGGCCTGGGACGTGCCCACCATCGGCGGCCACCTGCTTGAAGGGTCTATCGTCAAGGGCGTGGTCGAGTGCTTTATCACCGAGATCTTGGGGATCGACGTGTTGTATCCTTCCGAGAAACCCATCGACCCCCACGCGGACGACTTTCCGGAAAACTGGTACCAAAAGGTGGACTAGGACTCGTCATCCTATCGCCAACAGACTTGCTCAAGCAAAGGGGTTGGACTATTTCGATATCTCCTCCAACCCCTTTTACACGCCGCTCGTCTAATTTTGGCTCTACTGAAAGAACCGAAAAGTTTGCCACAGAGGCAGAGAGCACAGAGAAATTAATTATGACATCTATCGTAACGC
>CAZSJU010000235.1:0-5777 GCA_964607235.1 uncultured Anaerolineae bacterium
TTGGCCATCATCTCCAGCGCGGCGGTCAGGTCGGACTGTTCGGGCGCGACGTCCTGGATGATGCCGGGGTTGGCAATCACGTCAAAACTGTCCAAGGCGTGACCCAGACGGACCATCTTTTCCATATGTCGGCGCGCAAACGGCGTGACGTCGTCCGTTGCGGGGTCCTGATAATAGAGGGCCGTCACCCCGATCCCGAAACGGGTCTGGGGGTCTTGGTTGCCGCTGGCGCCTAGGGAGAAGACACGGTCTCCCCGCCGGTCATAGATCTCGATGCAAGCAGGCGCTACTTTTAGCGCCCAATGGACCAAATCGGGCGGGATGCGCACCCGTTCGTCGTCGTCCGTCTGAGCGCCGGCCTGGATAAAGACCTGGCGCGCCTGGGGCGCGTCCACCTGCACGCCCACCGTGGATAGGATGTGCAACGCGGCGGCATGAACCTGCTCGATTTGCTCCAGGCTCAGAACCGTGATCTGGGGCCGGATGCTGGATGAGGTTGAGGTATTCATTTTTCTCGTTCCTCCGTCTGCTGGTCTCCCTGACGCAGCAGGCGCAACGCGGCCTCGGCCAGGAGGGCGGCCCCGATGGGCAGGCAACGCTCATCGATGTCAAAGCGGGGGTCGTGGTGCCGCCGTTCGTCTCCCTCGATGCGGCTGCCCAGCATAAACATGGCGCCCGGCGCGGCGGTGCAAAAAAAGCCAAAATCCTCGGCGCCCATCTGTATTTCTGGGGCGTGGATGTGTTCGGCGCCCAAAAAGTCGGTCGCGACCTTCTCTAGCAGTTTCGCCACGCCGGCGTCGTTGGCCATCGGCGGGTAGCCCCGCTCGATCTCTAGCTCAAAGTCCCCGCCCATCGTCTGGGCCAGCGCCAGGGCGCGTTCGATCTCGGCGTGGACCTGCGCCCGTATTTTGGGCTTTAGGTAGCGGATGGTGCCGGCCAGCTCGACCCGCTCTGGGATCACGTTGCTGGCCTCACCGCCGTGAATGGCGCCGATGCTGATCACCGCCGGGGCGGCCGGGTGCAAGCGGCGGGAAATGATGCCGTGCAGAGCCAGGATGACGTGCCCGCTGATGTGGATCGGGTCCACGACCTTGTGGGGTGTGGCCCCGTGTCCGCCCTGTCCGATAATGGTGGCGTAAAAGGTATCCACGCCGGCGGAGGACGGCCCGGCCCCGATCACGACGTCGCCCACGGGTTGGGCGGAATCCACATGCAGCGCCAACACGGTGTCCAAGCCCTCGGCGGCGCCGTCCTCGATCATACGCGGCGCGCCGCTAATGCCTTCCTCGTCCCCGACCTCTTCGGCCGGCTGGAAGAGCAAGCGTAACGTGCCGGGAAAGGTCTCCTGGGCCAGCAACGTCGCCACGCCCAGGGCGATGGCGGTGTGGGCGTCGTGGCCACAGGCGTGCATGACGCCCGGCGTTTGGGAAGCATAGGGGACCGGGTTATCTTCTTGCAACGGCAGCGCGTCCATGTCGGCGCGCAACCCGATCACGGGATCGCCTTCCCCCCGTTCGGCTACCACGCCGGTGCGACCGACGCCGGTCTGCACCCGGTAGCCCAGGGCTGTGAGCACCTCGGCCACATAGGCGGACGTGTGTTCTTCTTGGAAACCCAGTTCAGGATGCGCGTGAAATTCACGGCGCCATTGGGTCAGTTGAGATGCGATAGCATTGGCACGTTTGAGCATGTCAGTCTCCTGTCAGGTGCATGTTAAAGCGCGGCATCGTAAAACCGTGCGCGCGTGAGCGGGTGCGGCAGATTGCAAATGAGGTTTCAAGTCATTGGTGCGTTGTATTATAAAGGTCTTTGCAGCGTACGGGTGTCTTGAAGCAAGAGAGAAGGGCAAGTTCTCCCTTCTCTCTTGCAAGCTCGATCGACTAGCGCTTATTGGCTAATGTCCCACTCGTAGGCGTTCCAGAAACAGTCCACCCCGGAGAACTGTAGGTTCTGCAGGTTGGTGTTGACGGCCCACAGGTCGGGGTCAGTACGGATGCCCACCCATAGCACCTGTTCGTGCATAATGCGCTCGATTTCGTGGTACATCTCGATGCGCTCCTCCAGGTCCACCGTCACCGCTTGCTTTTGCAGCAACGCGTCCAGTTCGGGGTCGCAGATGCCGTACCAGTTTAGCCCATCAGGATAGTCGTCCGTGGGGATCTCGGAGCAGAGAAAGTAAGGCCAGTTGGGGTCGGGATAATCGTACGCGCCGTCAGACCATTCGGCAATGTCGTATCCGCCCAGGGCGACTGGCCCATCTTCGCCATAGGAGACCCAGATGGTGTCGTAGGAATAGTTTTGAATCTCGATGCCTATGCCCACGTCCGCCAGCATTTGCTGCACCACGACCTGGGTGGCCTCTCGCAACTCGTTACCAGAAGTGGTCGAGTAACGCAAGATCAACTCTTGGCCGTCCTTGTCCCGGATGCCGTCCCCGTTGCTGTCGACCCATCCGGCCTCGTCCAATAAGGCCTGAGCGCGCGCTGGGTCATAAGGCCAGGGCGCGATGCTGGGATCTTCATAAGGGGTATCGTACCAAAAGGTCGCGGGGATCTTGTACAAGCCGTAGAACAGCTCGTCGATGATTTGCTGGCGGTCCACGGCCATGACGAGCGCCTGGCGCACCGGGATCTCTTGTAGCGCCGGGTGACCGGTCTCGGGATCCAGGTTAAAGAACCAGGATTCGATCCAGGCCGAGGGCACGATAGTTAACGCCATGTGATCCAGCGCGTCGATCGTAGGCTTGTCGGCAGCCGTCATATAGGCGCCGATGTCCGTGTCGCCGGCCTGGATGGCGGCCATCTGGGCTTCGGTGTCTGGCACGATGCGGATAAAGATTTGGTCGATTTTGGGCTTGCCGCGCCAATAGTTGGGATTGGCCTCAAAGGTCATATGGCTCCCGGATTGCCACTCTTTAAAGACAAAGGGGCCGTTGCCCACGGTGGGCTGGCGGTTCCACTCGGCGTTGTCGATGCTGCCCTCGGCCTCATAGACGGGCTCTAGGATGTGCTTGGGCAGTACGTCTTTGAACAATCCCGTGTTCCAGGCCACGTAAGGGTCGCTCATTGTGATTTCCAGGGTGTAATCGTCCAGCGCCTTGACTGTTTGGACAAAGGGATCGTAAGGGTAGCGGGTCTGGACGGTATTGTTGTCGTCCATGATCATTTGGTAGCTAAAGACAAAGTCATGGGCGGTTACCGGCGTGCCGTCCGACCACTGGGCATCCTGGCGCAACGGGATGGTCAGCACGGTGCCATCTTGCGAGATGCCGCCGTTCTCGATGGTCGGCACTTCGGTGGCCATCTCGAGGTGCATCTCGAGATTATCGTCGATCGACCACAGCCCGACATCAAACAGGTCTATTGCCAGCCACGAGAACCACATTTGGGTGTAGTAAGGGTTGAGGCTGTCAGGCTCTTCGAAAAACGTCACAACGATGCTTTTCGGTTCTTCTTTTTCCTCCTCTTGCGTCGGTGCGGCGGTCGGTGCTGCCTCTTCTACCGCTTCAGTGGCGGCTGGGGGTGTATCCGTCGCCGCGGTGGAGCCGCAGGCGGTCAGCAGCAACGCTGTGATCACCAGTAGGCACGTCATTGTGTAGAGCTTTTGCTTCATGTAATATATCCTCCTCTTGCTGATATAGAGAGTCTATGAGGCCAGCTTTTGCTTGGCCTCTATCCAAACTGCTTCCAGTTCTTTTGCTTGGTCCTGTGTTAACGGTGGTACCTCGTGCTCCGATAGCAGGCGTTCGGCCTCAGCCTGGGCGCGTTCGGCCATGCCCTGCCGCTCGTCTTTTTCCCACGCGTCCCAGGGGCGGCGTTCTGCTAGTTGCGTGAGCAGCATCTCGCCGGCGCGCAGGTGGCGCACCGTGTGCATCTGGTCTAAAAAGTTACGCGAGCCGTCCATGACTTTTGCAATGACCGACACGCCCAAGGCGCCTTCATCCACCACAAAGCCGCGCCGCAGCCGGCGCACGCTGGCGGCGATTTCGTTGTCGCAGACCATTTGGGCAAAAGAGCCCATGACGCCGGCTTCCATCTCGCCGATGCCTGAAAGCTCATCCGCTCCGGCCAACGCCGGGATGGCGGCGTTGAGCGCGCGCTCGTAGCCGCTTTGGATGTCGAGCACGTGAGAGTTGGTGCTCAGTCCATACACGTTGACGGGCAGGCCATAGCGGTGGGCGATCTGCACCGTGGCGGCGGAAGCCAATCCCAATTCCACGCCGCCCCACACCGAGTGGGCGGTTTGCGGCTCCATCATCGCCAGCCGGCCGCAGTAGATGATGGACAGTCCCGGCCGGGCCAACTGCGCCAGCACGACCGAAGCTAACACCTCGGCGTTTTGTTGTGCCAGCGCCCCTGCCAGCGACATGGGCGCCGTCGCGCCGGCGGTGGGACAAGGCAAGGGCGTCAGCGTCACCTCGTGGCGCGCCGTCGCCATCATGGACCTGACCACGTCATCCGGGAAAATCAAAGGGCTGATGGGCGAGATGCCCAGGCTGAGCACCTCGGCTGGCGGTCCGATGACGCTGGCCATCCGGACCGCCAGTTCAACCTCGTCGGCAGTCTGCACGCCCGGTCCTTGTAACGGCTTGGTGGTGTGCGGCAGCGCGTGACGGTACATTGCCAGAGACATCAGCGGCCCGGGCACGTCTTGAGGGGTGAAAAAAGGCGTGATATTGGTGACGCCGTCCAGCGCGTCGAGCAGACGTGTGCTGTCGCGCACATCCTGCAGCATAGCGGGACGGCGCGCGCCCGTGCGCGGTTCATAGACACTGTGCGCGCCGCCCAGGTTGTGCCATTGCAGGCTGCCATCCCCCCATACTTTGGCCTCGCCAGAGCGGCCGTGGAGGGTCACTTTTGACGGACACTGCGCGACCGTGCGCTCGACCAGGTCGGGCGGCAGGTATACCCGTTCGCCTTGCACCTTTGCGCCGGCGCCGGTCAACATTTCGCGCGCCTGGGGTTCGGTCAGCACGATGCCGACCTCGTTCAGGATGCGCAGTGTAGCGGTGTGAATTGCCTCTATTTCTTGCTCTGTTAGCACGGTGAGTTGAACCATATATCGCTCCTTGTATGCTGTATGATGATGTAGCGCTAGCCGGCGCAAGCCTCGCCCCCGGCGTCTTTTTCCAATATCTCGGCCAGAAAAGCGATACGGCGCTTTTCTGCATCGATAACGTTTTCGACCTTGAGAAAGCTATGCCCCTCGTCAGGGTAAAGTACCAGGTCGCAGGTCTTGCCCTGATCGACCAACGCGTCGCGCGCTTGCTGCGATTCGCTGGCCGGGCAGCGCACATCGTGAACGCCGCAAACCAGTTGCACCGGCGCGGTGACCCGGTCCAGGAAAAAGTAGGGCGAGCGCTCATAATACAGCGCGTGGTCTGTCTCTGGGTCGCCCAGGTTTTCCCGATCCCAATGCTTCAGGTCCTCGCGCGAATTGGCGTGACTGGTGAACCAGTTTAGGAACGGGACGACCGCCGAACCCGCTGCCCAGCGCTCCGGATACTGGGTGAGACACGTCATAGTCAGATAGCCGCCCCAACTGCGCCCGGTCAAGGCGATGCGTTCTGGGTCGGCGACTTTTGTCTGCACCACATAGTCCGCGCCGGCGACCACGTCTTGGGTGTCGCCGCGGCCTAGCTCAAAGCGATTGGCCAATTGCCACTCGCGGCCATAGCCGGTGGAGCCGCGATAGTTGGGCGCCAGCACCACCCAGCCCCGGCTGACCATATGTTGCACCAGGGGGTCCCAGGTCACCTGGGTCAGCCAGTTTGGCCC
>CAZSJU010000236.1:0-5749 GCA_964607235.1 uncultured Anaerolineae bacterium
CTCACCCCCTGCCCGGCCAAAGTGTAAATCATTTCCCAAAATTCTTGCCGAGAGACCGGGTCCACTCCAGCGGTTGGTTCATCGAGGAACAGCATGGGCGGCTTGTGAACGATGGCACATGCCAGCGCTAACCTTTGACGCCAGGCTCCAGAGAGATTAGCGGTTAATTGCTTTTCATGGCCACGTAAACCGGCCATATCGATCAATTCTGCCAGACGGGTTTTGAGAGTATTGAGGGGTACGCCATACAAGTTTGCGTAAAAGCGCAGGTTTTCAGATACCGTCAGATCATAGTAAAGTGAAAATTTTTGAGACATGTAGCCAATATGCTGCTTGACCTGTTCAGGCTGGCTGCGAATTTCAAATCCCATCACGCGGGCTTTTCCCGCAGTAGGTGTAAGGATGCCGCACAACATCCGGATCAATGTGGTTTTTCCGGCCCCATTGGGTCCCAGCAACCCAAAGATTTCCCCCTTTGGAATTTCAAAACTCACCTGATCTACCGCGGTAAAATCTCCAAACTTGCGCGTTAGCTGATGTGCCTCAATCGATTTTTCCGCACTCATCTGTTTTTCTCCTGCTGTTCAACCAGGTAGATGAAAACATCTTCCATCTGAGTGGGAGCTTCCCGCAAAATACTGGTGTACGCCCCGGCCGCTGTCAGTTTAAGATTGATTCTGTCATTGACTCTAGTTGGATCGGCTACCGAAAGGCGCAAGCGGTCACCAACAGCCCGCCACCCTAAAACCCCCTCGGTCTGATCGGCGATCTGGCGCAGCAAGCTACGTGGCCTGGCTTTGACCTCAATAATTCGGAATGGCATCTCTTGGGCCAAGTCATGTGGTGCGCCGCTGACCAATATCTTGCCTTGATCCATCATGCTCACACGACTACAGCGTTCCGCTTCATCCATGTATGGCGTGCTGACGAGGATGGTCTTGCCCCGTTGAATCACTTTGGCCAGCAATTGCCACAACTGGCGCCTGGAGGTAGGATCAACCCCGGTGGTTGGCTCGTCCAACAAAAGGATCTCAGGTTCATGCACCAATGCGCAAGCCAGCGCCAATTTTTTCTGCATACCACCCGAAAGATTTCTGCCGCGTCGCGCTGTGAAATCGGATAGCCCGGCAAAATTCAGTAGTTCTTCAATTCGAGTGTTTTGCATTTTGGGTGGAACACCATTGACTTTGGAAAAGAAGCGCAGATTCTCAATGACGGTCAGGTCTGAGTACAAGCTAAATGCCTGCGGCATATACCCCAACCGTGATCGTACCTGTTCAGCCTGATCTTTCAGATTAAATCTCGCCAGTTGAACAACTCCGGCAGTTGGCTCGATCACAGTGGCCAGAATGCGTATCAATGTGGTCTTTCCGGCACCATCCGGCCCGATGATGCCATATAATTGCCCTTTTTCGATTGAAAGATCGATGCTTGCCAGGGCAGGCCTATCGCGATTATTTTTTGAATACTGTTTGGTTAAATCCTGTGCTTCGATTATGGTTTCCATGATTTTTCCCTTTTTACGGGTAAAATTTCCAAAAAGACCAAAAAATAGATCAAAAAAACTAGGTTTGCAAAATGGGAGCAATTACATCCTTCATACTATCTCCCAACTGCCGACATAAACGCGGTTCCATATCTATGATGATGGATTGGTAACGACGGATATGCTCCAGGAACAGATCATTCCATTCCACATCATTGGTGTTTTCATTGGCCAGCAGTCCGAGTGTAAAACCACCCAGGAGCATCAAACCAGAGCGCGTAATGGTCCCTTGCCATTCTAAAATTTGGGGCAGGTGTTGCGCCAAAATAGTACGCCCAGTGCCTTTGCCCAGCCTGAGGATAACGATGCTCATCACTTCGATGCAGTAGCGGAGAATTTCTGGCACATTGGGTGGTACCCGAGCAAGGATTTCTTGGGCCAGATCAATCTCGTCATCCAAACCACCAGCCTGGATGCTATGCATGATTTGCACCTTTACCGTTTCCCAGTTATCAAGATCGGCATCTCCAGCGAGTTTGACAAATAAACGATGGGTTTGTTCGGTGGGCAGAAAAACAATCTCGGAACGCCCAACAACAGGTTTATCTGAATTCAGCCGATAGGTTGATGTTACAAATCCTTTTTCTTCCAGGACACGCAGCATATCATACGCCGTGAATGGACTGACCCCAACTCGTTCAGCCAGTTCTGAGTAGTGAATTGGCCCATTCAATTCTCGATACAAGTCCAATAACTGCCGGATGAACGTCTCCTGTCGGCCGGTGAGTTTCATTGGTCATTCCTCCAAAAAGGCCAAAAAGCTGATTGGATTATACACGTACTTTTAAAAGAAATCAATGTATTTCCGGGATGCGGACCGCGCTCGCGCTCCACAGCGTGAAACGCCCGGAAGTGGCGCACGCGCTCCGAATATCACAACCCCACATCCAGGACAAAAATCCCCGGTGCCCTATGGCGCGCCGCACAGAAACCCAACCGACCAGCAAAAACCAATTGTGTTCGAGACCGTGAAGCGTTAACAGAACGTTAACAATTCGCTAACCAATCGTTAGCAGTACTTTGATAGCCTTGGTAAAGGGGATTGTTGCCATTCATAATCGGCCTGGTCACCCTATCACCCAGGCCAAATCGAGATAGCTTTCATTGCGAACCAGACAGTTTTATAGCAGATGCAATAAAGGCCCAAGACACCGCCGCACGCTGGCCTGCCACCAGGCGCGTTTGCCACACACTGCTGCTACGGTACCTTTTCCCTTTTCACCCTCCATTTGCTCCACACCACCAGATCAAGCTGAAAAACGATGTGAACCGCCGACCTTGGTGCAGAGATCGGTATGGGTCACTTGCAGTCTGCCACGTTCACGCTGGCCTACCGCCACATGACAGAGCGGGCCAAGTCAACTGGCGACGAGACAGAACCAGACGGGATGAATGTCACTTGTATAGACCAAGCAGAGGAAGCAGCGCTAGTGTTGATGATGTTGTCTCCACCTGATTCGGGCTTTCACCAGGCCTGGGAGACCATCGTCGCAAGTTATATCATACACGATAAGTGAGCAAGCGCAGTGCTTGTTCGTTCTGACTTTTTAGTCAGGAAGAAATTTCACATGAAAGAGCTCAAACCCAAATCGTGCTCATCCGTATTGCTGCTGATTTTTCTTATCTTCTCGCTGCTCCTGGGGGCATTATCTCTACTCCCCCTATTAAGCAAGAGTTTAGAGGGTTCCTCGGCAAGCCCGTTAGAAATCATCCTGTCGTTACCTTTCTTTTCTATCGGCCTCACCTTGTTCTTGCTCTACAAGCTGGTACAACAACCCTCACGGCCTCGATTGTTCATCAGCTCGGAAGAGCTGCGCATGGGGGAGACAGAAAAATTCAAATGGGAGTTCCCCAGGGGCGCCAAAAGTGTCAAACGCCTTCACATCCATCTGCTCGGCCGCGAGTCCGCGACCGAAGGCGCCGGATCATCTAGCAAGACCCACAAAAACACCTTTGCTGACCTCGTGCAGGTGGACCAGGACGATCCCACACAACTAGCAACCGGGGAGTGCGAGATAAGCGTGCCATTGGCGCCCCCCTCCTTCCAAGGCCATCACAACCGGATACAGTGGTCTCTGGAGGTATTTGTTCATCCGCGCTGGTGGTTCTTTCGGTTCAAGTACGCCTTTACCCTCGTGTGCTTGCCCCCCCTCCCGGTGAAAACCTTCAAGCCACTAGAACCTTATGGTGGCACCCCGATTCAGATAAACGAGGGGCGTATCAACTTTGCGCCCGGGGAGTGGATCACGGGTCTGGTCTCTACACAAAAAGACCAGGAAGCCGAGTTGCAACTGCTCTGGACCACAGAAGGCAAGGGAGACAAGGACAGCAAGGTGGTGCAGAGCCAGCCTGTCGAGGCCGGCCTACCCACCACCTTCCGGTTTGAGATACCGGCGGATGCGCCCCCCAGCTTTTCGGGCCAGTTGGTGTCGCTCAGTTGGGAGCTAAAGCTACAGGCCAAGCGCCGGGGGCTACAGTTGAGAGGAAAACAGTTGGCGCGTGCGCATTTGATTGTTTCTCCCACCGGCGAGAAATTAACGGCTTTTCCAAGCAAGAAATTGATGTCCTATGCAAGCTAACGAGAATCCGTTCAGACTTGGTCGCGCGGACGCTCTAGCGTACCATCTGAGCGACACCACCTGGGAAACGCTGCTCGCGCGCCTGGATGCGCTGGACTATCGCGCGGCCATCGTCGGGCCGTATGGCTCGGGCAAGACCACCCTGCTGCGGTCGCTGGCGTCACGGCTCGGTCAGGATCGCTTCAGGCTGCGGCCCTTGCGCCTTTGGGAAGAACAGCGTCTCTTTCCCAGAGGCTTCTTGCGTCCCTTTCTGGACAGCCTGACGCAACGCGACCTGATCCTGTTCGACGAGGCGGACCAACTACCCTGGCCCATCTGGTATTACTTTAAACGCCGCTCGCGCGCCGCCGGGGGACTGATTATCACGTCCCACCGGTCGGGTCGGCTGCCCACGCTGATGCAATGCACCACCAGTCCGGCGTTGTTGGGTCAGGTCATCGCCGAACTATTGGGGCAGCCGCTCCCCGACCACCAGCGACAGGTTGCGCGGCTTTATCGAAAACATAACGGCGACGTCCGCCAGGCACTGCGGGAACTGTACGACGTGTACGCCGAAATGTGAAGCGTTGCCAAAGCACCGTTGTCTCGCGGTTCTTTGACAGATCGTTATCAAAACATCATCTTCATCTAGGAGGAAATCTAATGGACAACAAGAATTGGTTGAATCGGAACTGGAAATGGCTCGCTTTGGTCGCAGTCATCGGAGGGATTGTGGCATGCATTGGCTGTGTCATCCTCTTTGGAGCCACAATCTTTGGTGCACTCAAGTCGTCCGAGCCTTACGAAATGGCGATGGATAGAGTACAAGAGAACGAGGCCGCCGTCGCAGCGTTAGGCGCGCCCATCGACGCGGGATTTTTGGTGAGTGGCTCGATCGAGATCACCGGCCCCAGCGGCAACGCCGATCTATCCATCCCCGTCTCTGGACCCAAAGGGTCCGGCACCCTGTACGTAGTGGCCGTCAAGTCGGCCGGCCAATGGGAACTTGTACGGCTTGAACTGAAAATCAAAGACTCTGGTGAAAGGATCAACCTCCTGACTGAGCGTTAGGGGACGCGTCGACAAAGACAAAAACACCTTACTTTTAACATAAAGGAGAACAGGATGAAAAACAAACGCATTTTGCTCATCATCACCGGGGCAGTCGCTACGCTGGGACTGCTGTTCCTGTGTGTCGTTGTCGGCCTGCCGGTGCTGCTGGGGCCGGCCATCGAGGAGACCTTTAATGAAATAATGAAGGCGCCTGGAGAGGATTTCATCCAGGCGCTGGCCGACAAGGACTATGAAGCGGCTTTTGACCTGTGCACCGCCGACCTGCAAGCCGAGCTCGGCAGTCCGGAGGGTTTGGCTGCGATGTTCAGCGCCATGCCTGACATTGAAAGCTGGACCTATGAGACACAGGCGATGGAGATGACAGAAGAAGAGGAAGGACGTACCAAGACGACGCGTGTGCTGGTGTTCGATGGAGCGGTCACTTTTTCCAGCGGCCAGTCAATCCCGCTCAAGATCATCCTGCACCCCGAGTTCGAGACATCCTTCGGGGGCGAGGTGCCTTACCGGGTCGCCGGGTTCTTTATTGGATCGGAAGAAATCGATGTCGCGAAATGAGGAACGTCTAATATTG
>CAZSJU010000237.1:0-5742 GCA_964607235.1 uncultured Anaerolineae bacterium
TATTCAATAACCAGAGCGGCGGGGTATACCTGTACCGTAGTGGCGCGATCTTTACCAATACCGTCATTGCCGACAATCAAGGCCCGGGGATGACCATTGATCGTTCATCTCCCCTCTTTCTGCATACCACCATCGCTCGCAATACTGGGGAGGGAGTCTATGTCACCACCGACGACATCGTGTTCCCCAGTGTTGCCGTCCTGACGAACACCATCTTGGTCAGCCACACGGCCGGTGTCGCCGTCACCCCCTACAACACCGCCATCCTCGATGGTGTGCTGTGGTACGGCAACGCCGCCAATACGGACGATTCAGGCGGACCGGCCACGGTCGTTGTGACCCACGCCTACACCGGCACGCCCGCCTTCGGCGCCGACGGCTATCACCTGACGGCCGGCTCTGCGGCCATAGAGCGGGGGATAGACGCCGGCGTAACGACCGACATTGACGGTGATCCTCGCCCCCAGGGTGCTACCCCCGACTTGGGCGCCGATGAGTACGGGACCTGCTACGCGCAGGTTTCCGGTCAGCCGGGCATCACCTATCCCAGCGTTCAGGCAGCGGTGGACGCCGCAGACGAGGGCGACACGGTCAAGGTCGCCGGGTTCTGCACTGGGGTGCAGGTACGGGATGGACTCACGCAGACCGTCTATGTCAGCAAGACAATCACCATCCGCGGTGGTTACGCCGTCGCCGACTGGACCGTGTCCGATCCGGTGGCCAACCCGAGCACACTGGACGCACAGGACGAGGGACGGGTGCTCTACATCGGGAGCAACGTCAGCGCCACAGTGGAAGGACTGCGCCTCACTGGCGGCAATGCCGAAGGATTGGGCGGCGCTCCGTTGGGATGGGATGCCGGCGGCGGGATGTACGCTGTTGGTGCTACGGTGGCTTTCAGCAACAACCAGGTGTTCAGTAATACCGCTTTCCTGGGTGGGGGCACAGCCATGTTCTCCAGCACCGCCGTGTTCGACGGCAACGCCATCATCTCCAATAGCGCCGGTTACGTCGGAGGAGTGTATCTGTATCACAGCGATGGTCTGTTCAGTGGCAATACTGTCTCGCAAAATGCGGCAGACTACCGCGGCGGTGGGGTGCTCCTGGGCGGCGGCGACGTCACGCTCCGGGAGAACAAGATTCTTTCCAACACCGCCGACCTGGGTGGCGGGCTGGCCCTGGAAGGCAGCGATGCTACCTTGATCAACAATATCTTGGCCGGAAACCACGCCCACAGTGCGGGCAGCGGGCTTGCTGTGTGGGGAGGATCGCCGCGCTTGCTGCACAATACCCTGACATGCAATACCGGCGCCAGCGGGGTCTATGTGACCTGGGACGATTGGTCAGGGGTGTCTAGCAGCGTGGCCATGACCAATACGATCCTGGTGAGTCACAGTATGGCCATCAGCGTCACCGGTGGCAACGCGGTCATCGCCAACGGCGTCCTGTGGTTCAGCACACCTATCACCGTCTCGCAGGCCACCACTGCTGTTGTCAGCGTGCAGAACCAATACATGGGCAATCCCGCTTTTGCCGTCGACGGCTACCATCTGACGGTCCACTCGGCAGCGGTTGACCGGGGCGTGGATGCCGGTGTGCTGGTCGACATTGATGGCGACAGCCGTCCCCAACGGGCGGCTCCTGACCTGGGGGCGGACGAGTGGGGCGGCTGGATGAACGCCCAGGTGAGCGTGACCAAGCACGATGGACAGATCGTACTGGTCTGGACGACGGACGCGGACGGCGAGTTGACGACGAACGGAGACCGGCGCCTCGCCGTTGCTGAGGTGATATCGAATACCTGGTCCATCCGTCTGCCGGAGGAGCTTCCGGCAGGGGCCGACTCGCCCAGTGCTGCGTTCCGGGGCGAGGACGAACTGCACGTGGCATTCCTGGTCCGTGGTAAGGACGCTAATGGCGTGACCGACACCGGCATCGGCAACCAGGCCGTGCTATGGACTGCCCGGCACACCGCTTCTGGTTGGACGGGCGCGCCCGTGCGCGCCGAGTTGGGCCAGGCCGTGCACGCCGAACAGCCCCGGCTGAGCAGCAGAGGGAGCGAGATGCTGCTGCTATTCCGCCGCTTCGGCAGTCCAGGGACAAACGGCTATCTGGGGCAACTGGCGCTGAGCCAGATAAGCGCCCAAGCTGCCAGCGTGCCCCTCTACCTGACCGACGAGCCGAGCCAGCACTGGCAGCCGGCTCTGGCGGTTAACCAGGTGACGGGTCAGGCTCTAGTTCTGAACGTGAGGCGCGCAGCCCTAGGACCATCTGCCGCCGTTCCAACAGCCTCCCATCCCAAGCTGGCCCCGGCCTCCACGGCGGCTCGTTCTGTGTCCCAGGCTGTTACTCTCGTTCAGGCCGACGATCCGGTGGAATCTCTGACGCTTGAGCCGACACCGGACCCGGCCCTCGATCCGGATCTGGGGCTTTCGCAACGTCACGCAGCGCCAGGCAGCACGGTCGTAGTGACGGCCACGGTGCGCAATGTGGGTCGGGGCACAGCCAGCGGCCTCAGCGTGAGCCTCTACTCGGGTACGCCTACGAGCGGCACGCTACTCACGCTGGTCACTCTCCCCTACACACTGACTTTGAACGACTCCCTCGCCATCACCTTCGTCGTGACCACCACCAGCGGGGAACAGCCCATCTATGCAGAGTTGACTACCGCGGGCGACGATGTCAACACTGGCAATAACATCGCCATGGCCAACCTGGGCGAACTGCCGCAGCCAACCTTTGTCAACGTCGTCGCCAGCACCCGCTACCCCAACGCGCTGGAGGTATCCTGGATGCCACCGGCGGTGGAAGGCGTGGCGGGCTATCGGATCTTACGCAGCGAGACTCCAGGCGGTCCTTATGAACTGGTGGGCGAGGCGGAGGGGGGGGGCTACAGCGATCTGTTGCTGGAACCGAACCAACCCTATTACTACGTGGTGGAGGCTTACGATGCGGACGGTGTTCAATCGTCGCCCAGTGCCGAGGCCAGCGGGATGCTGCGCCTCTCCAGGCTGTACCTGCCGCTGGTGATGCGCAACGGTAGCGCGCGATAGCTTCACCGAAGCAGTTCAATGCAAAACAAGAGCATCGAAAAGAAGCGCCATAAAGTCCGTACTCACCCTACTCCCGGACCGGCCTGACCACCTGCGTCACATCATAGCGCGCCATGCCTGTGGCGAGCGCCGCGTACTGGGGGTCGAACAGCATCTCGTCCCCCAGGTGGACCGGCGGGTCGGCCTCGGTCACGTCGACCACCAGGTGGTCCGAGCTGGCACCCACGATGCTCACGCCGGGGCGCCGGGGGCGCAGCGCCTCAATCTGCAGGTCCTGCCGGCCCATGGCAAGCAGCGCCCGCTTGCGTGGCCCCAGGTCCTCCCATTGGGGCGTGTCACCAAAGGCGTCGGTGGCGATGGGGCCTTCAGGCAGAGAGGGCTTGACGTAAACCTCGATCACCTCGGCCACCACGGTAAAGGTGTCCTGATGGGGACAAGGCACCGGCCAGTTGGCCTGGCGGTTCACGCCCAGCAAGATCGCCTCGCCGATGCGCAGTTGGTTGATCCGGGGCGCGATCTCGCAACGGTCGACCAGTGCCAGGTGCGCCGTATAGCCGCCGGAAATCACCCGGAACCGGATGTCCAACGCCCGTTCCACCTGCTCGGCAATGTCCACCAGCAGTTGGCTGTTCTCCGGCGTCGGCAGCACGCCGCCGATGCAGCCCACGTTGGTGCCGATGCCGATCAACTCGATGCCGGGCAGCCCGCACATGCCGCGCGCGGTGTCGATGGCCCGCTCGGGCATCACGCCCTCGCGACGGTCGCCCGTCTCGACCATCAAGATCACCTGGTGCGTCACGCCGTGCGCCTGCGCGGCGCGCGACAAGGCGCGCACCGTCTCCACGTGCGAGTTGAGGCTCACCTGGGTGAGCTGCACGACCTGGTCCACCTCACTCAACGCCGGCAAACGCAACAGCATCACGTCCGCGTCAATACCCGCCTCGCGCATGCGCCGCACGTGCTTCAAGCGCGAGTCGGCCAGCAGCGGCACCCCACCGGCCAACATGGCGCGCGCCACCTCGGGATGCCCGCAGCAGGCCTTGGTCACGCCTGCGACCTCGATATCCAGGGCCGCACACATCTCGACGATGGCTGCCGTGTTGCGACGAATGCGTTCACAGTCTACGATGATCCTCATGCTGGCGCTCCCCAAACCAGATCAGGTGCCCGGCACTTTTTGCAAGTGCCGGGCACCTGAGTCGCTACGATTTTTTAACCCTCGGCCGAATAGCGGGCCACGATGGCGTCCATCTCTTGCCGGACGTCCTCGGGCAAGGCCGGCGGCTGGTGCGTGGCCAGGATCTCTTGCACCTTGTCGCGGGCCACCTCGACGCGGCTGCGCCGGCCCTTGTGATACCATTCGTCATAGCTATCGCGGTCGCTCACCGTGGGCAGGGACAGCGACTCGCGCATATGTTCCACCGTATGCGCCTGGTCCAGGTAGACACCGCCCGGTCCCAATGCTTTGACCAGGTCGGTGGCAAAAGCCGCGTCGTCCAGCCGCACGCCGGACAGCAGCCGCCGGATGACCATGGCCACCTCGGCGTCGAGGATGATCTGTTCATAGGTGAGTAGGTTAGAGCCGTCCAGCAGCCCCAGGCCAAACAGCAGGCTCGCACCGGCCAACGAGGGCAACAAATAAGAGAGCGTGTTCTCCCAGGCCGCCTGGGCGCCCGGCAGCTTGGCGCTGGTGGCGCCAGCCCCCACGATGGAGGGCAGGTCGTGGAACCGTGCCATGCGGGCGACCATCGTGCGCAGCCACAGCGCCTCGGGGGACGCCGCCGTGTAGGCGCCGGTCCGCAAGTCCAGCGTGGCCGGCCCGCCCGAATAGAACACCTTGGCGCCCGGCGTGGCGAGTTGCAGCAACGCCAACGCGCTGACGACCTCGGCGTTGACCACCGCCAACGTACCGGCCGGGGTGACCGGTGACGTCACGCCCGTGGTGCCCATGGGGTACATACCGACGGGCACGCCGGCCGCGGCGAATGCCAGCGCCGCGTCGATGCCGCCGCCGTCCTGGGTCAGGGGCGAGATGGTGCACACAAAGTTACTGAAAATGGGTCGCTCGCGCAGCGCCTCTTCGCCGCCGGTGATGGCTGCGGCCAGTTCGATCTGTGCCCGGGCGTCGCGGGCGCTGGCGACCGACTCGGTCAACACGTGCTTGCCCGAGTGGGTAAAGCAAGCCTCCAACTCGTGGACGGCGGTCCCGGGGACGGGCATGTCCTGGGCGCTGACGGTGGGACTGATCACATCGACAGCTTTCAAATAATCCGAGATCAGCGCCATCTTGGCAATGTCTTCTTTGCGGGATTGGCGGCGCTCACCGGTCTCAAAATCCAGCGCCAGGGCTGCGCAGCCGTCCTGAGAATAATGCGTGCGCGTGCCGCCCACGACCAGGTCACATTGCCGGTCGCGCGCGCACAATGTAAAGCTAGCGGGCGCCTTTTCCAGGGCTGACGCGATGACGGGCGCCGGCACGCGGACCACCTCGCCGTCAATCTCGGCCCCGGCCCCGTGCCAGATCTCGCGCGCCCGCTTGGAATAGAACTTGACCCCGCACGTTTCGATCAAGTCCAGCGAATGATCATGTACCCTTTGCAAGGCCTCGTGGTCCTGACACAACAGCGCCAACAGTTGCAACGTGTGATCCATTGATCTTGCTCCTTATACGAGTTGAATGGAACGCCAA
>CAZSJU010000238.1:0-3472 GCA_964607235.1 uncultured Anaerolineae bacterium
CGGTTTCTTGAGTGGCGCCCGGATGTGCCGTGCGCGCCTTGCGCTCCGTCCGCTTTACCCCTAGCTCCCCCCCAGGATGATGGGCCGCAAGCTGTTCCGCAAGGTGGGGGCACCGGCACGCTGCGGTTCTGGCAGAACGTCTATCTCCCCCTTGTCACCCGCCCGGCGCAAACGACACCCCCTTTGTATCGCTTGAGCATCCACCCCAACGATCTGGCATGGCTGTATGAAAACTATTGGACCTACGAGACGGTTCCGGCTATCTTTATTTATCAAGACCAGGTCTATGAGGTGGATGTACGTTTTCGCGGCGGCACCGCCCGCCAATTGCCCAAAAAATCTTGGAAGATCGACTTTCCCGCCGCCACGCCTTTTCAGGGGCAACGGGAACTCAACCTGAACGCGGAATACACCGACAAGTCCTTGTTGCGCGAACGATTGGCCTATGATCTGTTTGAACGGGCAGGCTTGACGGCATCCAGGACCCAATTCGTGCGACTGGAGATTAATGGACATTACAAGGGCCTGTTCCTGCAGGTCGAGCAAGTTGACCAGCGTTTCCTGGACCGTGTAGGGTGGTCACCCAGCAGCAATCTGTACAAAGGTGACTATGGCAACTTTGAGTTGAGCCATGACTATGCCGCCTATGTAGACTCTTATGCCAAAAAGACCAACCGCCAGGACAGCCACGCTGACGTGATCGCCTTTGTCGAGATGATCAACCATACACCCCAGGCCGATTTTCCCACGACGCTCACTGCCTTGATGGACGTGGGAGAATATTTAGATTGGGTGGCCGTGCAGGTCGTGCTGGGCAATTTCGAATGGCTGGAAAAGAATTACTACCTCTACCATCACTTGGGGGAGGGGTGGTGGACTTTTATACCGTGGGATATGGACCTGCTGCTAGGACACAATTGGCATTGGGGGCCAGACGGCACGCTAGACACAGATGTCACATGGGATAACCCCATCGATTCGGGTACCCAGGGCAGCAAAAAAGTCGACGGCAAGTGGAACAAATTGGTCACCAAAGTGTTGCGCGTCGATGATTTCAGGTTCGCCTATTGTCGCCGCCTGTGGGAATTAATGAACGACGAGTTTGCCCAGGCCGTCATGTTTGAGCGCATTGACAATTTTTATCGGACGATCATCCCTTACGCCGAGGCCGACCCCTACAAGTGGGGCAACAACCAGGATTTTCATTACGGTCCCACTGAACTCAAGACGTATGTGACCCAGCGTTTGAATTGGTTGACCGCACAGTTCCCTGCGTACTGTCCGCAGACCGGATCGATTCGATGGCCAATGCTGAATGAGTTGATGGTCGATAACACGTCGACCGTGGCGGACGAGGCTGGAGAGTATGAGCCCTGGATTGAACTGTACAACCCTGCTCTGGTCAGTTTTGATGTCGGCGGGATGAGACTGCGGCCGGTGTTCAGCGGTACGCTCGTTCCCCAGTGGACCTTGCCTGAGGACACGGTGATCCCGTCCAAGGGATTTTTGCTCATCTGGGCTGACGGGGAGCCGGAACAAGGTCCGCTCCATGCCAGTTTCAAGTTAAATCGGGATGGTGGTAGCGTTGTCTTGTTGGACAAGGCAGTCCACGGCGGACAGGTCATCGCGCAACAGGACTATCATCCTGTGGGGGCCGACCTGTCCTTCGGACGCATCCGGGATGGCGACGCGACCTGGATCACCTTTGCCCCCCCCACACCGGGAGAATCTAACCTGGGACGCGCTCCGCTGGTCACGGCGACCGCTCACCTGCCCCTCGAACCTGCGGAGGGAGAAGCGGTGACCGTGACGAGCATTGTGAGCCAGACGGGCGTCTATAGCGCTGGCTTGGACGTGTCGCTACATTGGTTCGCCGGTGGTGTCGCCCAAGTCAGCCTGATGGTCGAAGACGGGGGACACACCGATGGCGCGGTGGGGGATAGACGCTATGCTGCCGTGCTCCCCCCGTTGGCGAGTGGCACGGTCGTCACTTTTTACGTGCGGGCCGAGAACCCCAGTGGCCTGATCGGCACCGACCCTCCGCAGCCATCGTTTACCTTGCCCGGGTTCCCGGCACCCGCTTTCGCTTACGTCGTCGGCTTTGAACGGCCCCCGCTGTATATCAACGAGCTGATGGCCGTTAACCGGGACGCGTTGGAGGACGAGGCCGGCGAAAGCGACGACTGGTTCGAGGTCTATAATGCCGGATCGACCGAAATAGACATGTCTGGCATGTATCTGACCGACGCGATCGAGAACGCGACCAAATGGCAAATCCCGCCCGGCGTGACCGTGCCGCCCAGCGGTCACGCGCTCTTTTGGGCCGACAGTCAGCCCGAACAAGGGATACAGCACGTCAATTTCAAACTGGACGGCGACGGTGAGCGGTTAGCCCTTTATGCCGGCCCTGCAGGATATGGGGGCCTGATCGACGAGGTGTATTATGGCCCCCAAACGGTGGATCAATCCTGGGGACGCTACCGCGACGGTCAAGCCACCTGGCGGCGGTTACTGCCTACGCCAGGCCAAGCCAACCGTCAGTCGCCACCGCTCATCAGCGACCTTGTCCAGTCACCCGCACAACCCTTGCCGGGCAGGGCAGTAACTATCATCGTAACCGTGCACGACGACGACCCGGTCCTTTCGGCGACGCTGCACTATAGCGTTGGCGCCGGCTTTGAGTCCTTGTTGATGCAGCCTGGCATCGGTCATCAGTTCGGGGCGCGGATCCCACCACAACCCGAGGGGCAGAGAGTAGACTATTACGTGTCGGCGCAGGACGGCCTGGGCGCGGTGACGACTTGTCCGAGTGACGCCCCAGGGACGACCTATGGCTACCGGGTCGGTGGTGTCTCCCCGCCGCTGTGGATCAACGAGTTCCTGGCGAGTAATGACAGCATCAACACCGACGAGCGGGGCGAATATGAGGACTGGGTCGAGCTTTATAACGCCGGGGCGGAACCGCTGGACGTGGGTGGCATGTACCTGACCGACGATTTGAGCCAACCTACCAAGTGGCGCATCCCTCAGGGCACGCTGATCCCTCCCGGTGGTTTTTTGCTGATCTGGACCGACGATGACGAGGGGGACGGCCCGTTGCATACCGGTTTCAAGTTGAGCAAGGATGGCGAAGAGATTGGCCTGTTTGACCGCGATGCGAACGCCAACGCCTTGATCGATCGGGTGATCTTTGGGGCGCAAATCACCGACATCTCGACCGGGCGTTCGCCGGACGGCGGTGCGAACTGGGTCACCTTTATCTCACCGACGCCCGGGACATGCAATGCCCCCTAGATTATGCACAGTCCGCCTTGGACGTCAAGGCCCGCACCTCGTGCCGGGGCAGACCCTCCCAGCCAAAGCGTGTCAGGTCGATGTGGTGATCTAGTTCAAAAATGATCCCTTCTGCTTCCAGGCGCCGGCGTTGCTCACTCTTGCCTGAGGTGGAGGGCAGGCTGATTCGCCCGGCGGC
>CAZSJU010000238.1:3572-5688 GCA_964607235.1 uncultured Anaerolineae bacterium
GTGAGCAATCCTTTGTCGCAGGGTTGGCGCTGCGAATTTAGTATAATTTTGTGATTGTGATATACTTGCGCTCATATGAGTGACCTTGGCATCCGCCAGCGTATGCTGCGTGTGCCATTTAGACGACGCTGATTTTTAGCTTTGCCTCTTGTGTTCTGATCTTCCGTTGTGTTCAGACCCACGAGTGTTGTTAAAAGGAATTTTTTGCGTAATGTCTGCTAGTCAATAAGGGCTATGAGAGCGATAGCCCTTGGGGCCTTGAACCCATCGAACAGGTCATAGACAATGACTTGATAGGCTGTTATACTGGGATTAGTCCCTGTTGTATATATGTGAAATATATTAGCGTGCATTCCCTATCATCGACATAAAGACGATAGACAGCAGACGTGATTATGACATATGACCCTTGACAGGGTCTAGCGCACAGGGTAGGATAAACAACAAGTTTGTTCAAGCTGTGTTAAAGGGCGAGGAGGTATCCTTTGGCAACTTTAATCAACCTTACCGCAGTAAAGCGCGACGCCAATTTTGCGGACCGTCTCTTGTCTACTGGAGAGTCGGTTCGTAGCTGTATCCAATGTGGTACTTGCACCGCATCTTGTCCGGCCGCCTTTGCGATGGACATTAGCCCCCGCAAGATGTGGCGCATGGTCCAATTGGGCCTGGAGGACGAAGTGCTGCACAGCAAGACAATGTGGCTGTGCAGCGTTTGCTACCAGTGCCAGGTCCGCTGCCCACGGGGCATCCCGCTCACTGAAACCATCGCCAAGCTCAAGCAATTGGCGCGGGAAGAAAATATTAAAGAGTGGCGCGAGAGCACCGGGTTCTACCAGGCCTTTAGCGACGTGATGCGCCGCTATGGCCGTATGCGAGAGATCGAGTTTATGGCCCGTTACTTTTTGACGACCAATCCTCTCTCGGCTTTAGGCTTTGCCAATATGGGCCTCATGATGATGCTGCGTGGCAAGGCCAAGCCGGAAATGCCGGATTTGGGTGGCGAGGGGCGTTTGGACCGTCTGTTTGAACGTGTGGCGGAACTGGAGGGGCGTAAATGAAATACCTTTTTTATCCTGGGTGCTCGATGGATGCTTCTGCCTTGGAGTACAAGGCAGCGACGTTGGCCGTGTTGCAGGACCTTGGGGCGGAGGTTGTGGAACTGGACGACTGGACTTGTTGTGGCGCCAGCGTCGCTGCGGTGATGAGTGACCTGTTGGGCCTGGTGTTGCCCGCGCGTAACCTGGCGCTGGCTGAACAGGCTTGCCAAGAGGGCGAAACGTGCGACATGCTCGTCGGATGCAGTGCCTGTTATGCCAACTTTCGGCACACGATCCTGGCGGCCGAGAATCCGGCAACCTTGGGAAGGATTAACCAGGCGCTGGAGGTAGAGGGTCTAATATATCGGGGCAAGATGCAGACGCGCCACTTGTTGGATATACTGGCCAATGACTTTGGCCCTAAAGAGATCGCAGCGCGCGTCAAACGTCCGTTGACCGACCTGGTCGTGGCGCCTTATTATGGTTGCCAGACGGTGCGTCCTTTTGCCCCCTATGATGACGGTCAACATCCCCACTCGATGGAGGCGCTGCTGGAAGCGTTGGGCGCGACCGTCTATAACCATTCGCACGAAGCGTCTTGCTGTGGCACCGCCTTGTTGACCACCAAGCCCGACGTCGGCGTGTCAATGGTCGGCGAGATTCTTGATGCGGCCAGCCCGGCAGACTGCCTCGCTGCTGTCTGCCCGATGTGTCACTTGAACCTGGATAGCTACCAGGACAAAGTTTCCAAGTCTTTGGGCCGCGCAATCAAGCAGCCCGTGTTCTTTTTGCCGCAGTTGATCGGTCTGGCCTTTGGGCTTCCCGACAGTGCATTGTTGCTCAAGCGGCATTTGGTGTCAGTGCAGCCGGTGCTGGACAAGCTAGGATTAAAGTCGGTCCCAGGACGCCTGGTGACCGTCTAGTCCTGGGTGGGTGTTAGTGATGCCCAGTCGCTCCCGCTCCCAGACGCCTGGCACAAAAGTGATAGAGGGTATGTCGATGAAACTCTCCAAAATCATTGCAACCGTGCAAGGTAAACTGATTTCTAGAAAGGCGGACCTCGATATCGAGGTGACGCG
>CAZSJU010000239.1:0-1603 GCA_964607235.1 uncultured Anaerolineae bacterium
TAAAGCTCCCTGCGCCCAAGGAGGAGGACCTCTCCCGGGGCATTTTAGAGACGGTGGACATGGAGAGTTACCGGGTGGAAGTCAAGGCCCAACTCAGCATCGCCCTGGAAGACCAGGATGGCGCGATCGGCCCCGTCCCGACGAGCGACGTCGGCCTACGCCCCGAGGTCCAGATCGATTATTTGAGCCACATCATCCAAGAGTTCAACGCCATGTTCCCTGGCATCGACTGGAAGGACGAGGACAAGATCCTGCAAGAGATCGTGGAAGAGATTCCGGCCCGCGTCGCGGCGGATACGGCCTACCAGAACGCCATCCGTCACTCTGATCCACAGAACGCACGCATCGAGCACGACCGGGCGTTGAATCAAGTCATGATGGACCTCATGGCCGATTTCACCGAGCTGTTCAAGCAATACCACGACAACCAGGCCTTTAAGCGTTGGCTCTCGGACAGGAACTTTCAGCAAACCTATTCAGGCGCCGGCGCATAGAGGGGAAAGGGTGACATCATTGCCGCTCGTCTACAATTTGAAACACCCCAATCCCAGTGGCAGAAAGGAATACCATGTTTGACAAGCTGAACGACTTTTTAAACCGCTCCGGTGCTCGCAAGCAGCTGGCGGACGGCTGGACCTTTGAAGAAATCGAGGCAATGTCCACCGAGGAGATGTTGGCACACCTCAATCAGATAGGCGTCACCATGACCGCTCAAGAGTTTCAAGCGCTGGCACAGCGACACGATTCGAGCGAGCGTCTGGCCGACGCGTGGGGTGAGACCTATCGCATCCGGCCTCAGGGGCGCTATGACCAAGATTTTGTCTGGATGGCGGCCTTTGTCCTCTGGAAGCGCCTGATGCCCGGTCACATTTGCTTTGAGCAGATCGACGCGCGCATGCAAGAAGGATACGCGCTATTGGAGCAACAGCGTCTCACCGAAGCGTGCGATGCCTGGTGGCAAACGTGGGCCTGGATCAAGGAAAAGGCATCCCAGTACGACACGTTGCGCAGCCTGGACCAGGCCTTTCGCGGCATGCAATTGATCTACAACTGGTGCCAAGATTTCGAGATGCACCTGGACAACGCCGGCGCTCAAGATCCCCAATACTATCACTTGCGGATCCGCTACTGCCAGGAATTCCTGGCGTGCTTTAAGCTCGAATGGGATCTCCGGGGCAACTTTATGCAGGCGGAGGCCGAAACCTACTGGCAACTGGGTGAAATCGAGACCGCCGAGGCCAGGTTCGAAGCCCTGATTGAGGCCAACCCCGATTGGGCGTGGGGCTATATCGGCTGGTCAGACCAGTATTGGCTTTTCAAGGGCGGTCCCCAAGACGATGACCGGGCCGAGGCCATCCTGCAACGCGCGCTGAACCGTCCCAACCTGCAAGGTCGCGACGTGGTACGCGAGCGGCTGGAGGACCTACGAACCAGGCGAAAGGGGTAACGACTCGCGTCATGAACGACTTTTTTTTCATGCGCGCGATCAAGAGGGCAGTGGGTCTGGCTTTATGCGACCGGCAAGGGCGCACTGTCACCAACTATCACGTGGTGGAAAACGCCGAGGAACTGCTGCTCACCCTGTCCGCCAAATGTACGCGGC
>CAZSJU010000239.1:1703-5681 GCA_964607235.1 uncultured Anaerolineae bacterium
ACGCGGCGCTCAACCCCCGCCACTCGGGCTATCGTCTCATTTAACTCTAATCTGTGTTTCATATTGCTCTAATCAAGCCTTGTTAATATCTAGTCACGATTCGATAACGTCCCGGTGCATAGGGAAGCGTTGAGTTGGTGATCAGGTTGAGAGTTGAGAGTGATTCAGCGCCGGGACAACTGTAGGGGTTACGGGTGACGTCACACCAGACCTATCACCCTGACCATCGCCGGCCGCTGGCGCAGGTGAACGCAAGTGGCGTTTGGGGCCCTGTGAGGCCAAAGCCAATGGTCCGCTGCGGCGGGCAATCTATGACGGGGCCATGAGCGGCTCTCTTCCCTCGTAAGCTGCTCGACGGCCAAAATCCGTCGCCCCAAAGGAATAACATGGGCGACCCCCTATCGCAGAGCGAGCCCGCCAGTGTCTAGCTGGCGGGCTCGCCTCTTTCTATGGGCCCGGCAGGATTCGAACCTGCGACCAACCGGTTATGAGCCGGCCGCTCTGACCACTGAGCTACAGGCCCTACAAGCGAGGAGCGGGCGACGGGAATCGAACCCGTACCATCAGCTTGGAAGGCTGAGGCACTACCTTTATGCAACGCCCGCTTACAACCAGTCGGGGCGCCCGGATTTGAACCGGGGACCTCACGGACCCAAACCGTGCGCGCTATCCGAACTGCGCCACGCCCCGTATGCCAAGTATACCCTTGTTACAAGTTTGCGTCAAGCCAAGAATGAAAAAGCTTGATCTGCCTCTGGCAAACCGCGCTCACGGCCCCCACGAGAGCCGCTCCAGCGACCAGTTGGGATGCTGGGCGCCAATGCCCAACATCCTGCGCACGTTAGTGCCATCCGGCGCCATCAAATACACCCCCCACTCGCCCCCCCGGTTGGACACAAACGCGATGGCGCTGCCATCAGGCGCCCAGGCCGGGAGGCCATCGGCCGCCGGGAGCGCGTCGTCGGCGGTGAGCAAGACCACACCCCCGGCCGTGTTGACCAGAAATACGTCCCAGTCGCCCCCGTGGTCGGACATATAGGCAATGTTTTCCCCGCCGGGTGACCAACTGGCGGGCGTGTCGTTGGGGTTGGCGGTGAGCGGCACCGGCAGCGCGGCCGGGTCATTGGGGTCGATGACGCACACGCCCCTCGGCGTACCCTCTACTATACAGCCGCTAAAGGCCAACGCCCCTTGCGGCCCCCAGACCGGCGCCTTGCCCGCACTAAGCAATTGTGGCGCCGCCGACCCATCGACCGGCGCGACGTATATCTGCCAGCCGCTGGCCTCTTGGCGCGCATAGGCCACGCGCGCGCCGTCAGGCGACCAGGTGGGCCAAAAAGCGGCCGCGTCGTCCACCAGCGTCACCGGACCGCCACCGGCGGCCGGCAGCGCCTGCACGCCGCCCCCCCCGCGATAAGCCAACATGCTGCCGTCGCGGCGCCAATTGGGTTGGCTGGCGTTGCTGACCAACCGGGACAGGCTCTGACTGTACGCGGAAAGGAGGTACACATCATAGACCCCCATATCGCTATTATAAGCCGAATATGCCAGTCGACCCACCGTAAAACCCTCAACGGTCAGCGTAATCGTGCCGGTGATCTGGCCGGGAACCGGCGTGGGCGTCGCCGTCAGGCAACGCTGCGCGGCGTCAGACCATTTGGCCTCTATGGCCGCGTCAGGGCGCAACTGGCGCGCCTTGCTGTACTGTATCTCGGCCGGGCACCACTCTTGCAAGGCGGCCATCGCCTCGGCCCAACCGATGTAGGCGTTGACCAACTGCTCAAAGACGTCCCGGTACCCCGGATAAGACGCGTACAGCTCTTCCAGGCGGCGGGTGCATTCTTGCCAATCTACCCCGCAAAAGTTAAAGGCGTCTGTATAGCGCGCCGCCAGTTGGCGTTCTGCCTCCAGTTCCGCGTCCAGGGGGCCAAAATTGTCGGCCTGGTCCAGGTAATAAATCGCCTCTTCCAACCAACCCTCTGCCAACGCCTGGCGACCGAGCGCCAACCACGTTGTGTGGCGCATCGCGTCGGCTTCCTCGACGCGATAGGCCGGGTCTATTTTCCACAACTCGTTCAGGAAATCCAGAGCGCCGTTCCAGTCTTGCGCCTCAAAGCGTTCCTGCGCTTGGGCAAACACCTCTTCGACCGAGCGCTCTATGATCTCTATGGTAGGCGTTGGCTGGGGCGTCAAGAGGACCACGGCCGTGGCGTACATCTCGGCGGCGCCAGGATAGCCAGGCTGCAAACTGTCCGCCTGGCGACAGGCCGCCGCTGCCAGGGCATACCGGCCTTCATCCAGATAGGCCTGGCAGCGGGCAAATTCGGCGTCGGCCGTCGCCCGCGCATTAGCCTGCCACTGATCCTTGCCCTCGACCCAGCCGCGCCAGGCCGCCAGCGCCAACAGTGCCAGCGCGACCAGTAACGCCACGCCGGCCCACAGCACGGGCAAAAAGCGCCGGCACCCAGCGCGCCGGTTCGTCGTTTTCGGGTCAGGGGGCGCGCCGCATGCGGGACAAAACAGCGCGTCATCTTTTATTGGCGCGCCACATTCAGAGCAGCGCATAAAACCTCCCAGATAAGCTCGGCGTAAACGTTCAGACCTCCGAGGTTTAAGGGTTGATCACGTGAAAGATCAAACTATCTACTGCCTAGACCGTCAAAATAAAGTCTATCTGTAAACCTTGGAGGTCTTTTTTTTTTCTCACTGCCCGATTTGGTTAAATGGGGCAGCCAACCCGTCACACCTGCCGGGTTAACGGGGGGATTATAGCCGGGTTTCCCCAGGTTGTCCAGCAACCTTGACGCTCCACGATGGCAGTGTTATCATAGGCCCTAACATATTTCGCAAAGGTCAACTTATGTATTTGGATCCGCCCTTATCCGGTCGTCGAAAAAGCTCCAGTTCCCCGCGTCGTGTTCTCGTCCTGCTCATCTTGATCTTGCTCATGTTGATCCTGCTGAGCCGCCGCGGACAAGTGACCCAGCCATTCATGCCTACGCCCACGCCTACGCCAGGGGCGTTCGTCTATGCACAATATGCGACGGCTGCCTATGAGCAAGGGCGCTTGAAAGAGGCGATCGAACATTACCGTCAGGCAGTGCGACTGGCGCCCAACGATGCCGCCTATCGCATCCCATTGTCCCGGCTGTTGATTTGGACCGGCAAACCCCAAGCGGCGCTGGAACAGGCGGAAAAGGCCGTCGAGCTAGCCCCTGACAGCGCCCGCGCTTTGGCGGCATTGTGCCAGGCCCAAGACTGGAACGGACAGGTCTCTGAAGCCCTGGCCACCTGTCGCCAGGCAATCGGGCTTGATCCCAACTATGCCGAAGCGCACGCCTATCTGGCCGAAGCGTACACGGACAGCATCAGCAGCGGTGACTATGTCGTGGGCTGGGCCGAGGTGATGCGCGAAGCGGAAAAAGCCATCGAGCTGGACCCGCGCAGCGTGGATGCCTATCGCAACCTGGGTTACGCGTGGCATCATCAGGGCTATTACGTCCAGGCCAACCAGGCTTATCAACAGGCGTTGGAAATTAACCCCAGGCTGAGCTATCTTTACCTGGACATCTCGCGCAACTATCGCGCCTTGGGCAATCTGGACGCGGCCCTCTCGAGCATCCAGGATGCCATCCAGGCTACGCCGGAAAGCGGCGAACTGTATGAAGAGTTGGGCTGGATTTACTATGGCAACGAACAGTTGACCCTGGCAGAGCAGGAACTGGAAAAGGCGGTCGAGGTCGATCCCACGCTGGGCCGCGCCTGGAGCCGCCTGGGGCGCACCTATTACCGCCGGCGCAACTATGAGGACGCCCAAGTCGCGCTCCAAAAGGCCATCGAGCTGGGGCACGACAACATTGAGAACTATTACACCGCAGGTCTGGTGCTGTACTATCTGGCCAAGTGTGATGAAGCCATCCCTTTGTTCAACCAGGCGCTGGCCATCGACCCCGAAGAACCCAACGCGCTGGAAGGGAT
>CAZSJU010000240.1:0-5677 GCA_964607235.1 uncultured Anaerolineae bacterium
AAGAGCAGCGGCAGCCAAAAGCCCACCGGCAGCGTGGGCAGCGCGTCCTGGGCTTGCGCAATGACCTCCATATCCTTGTCCACGTCGGCGTCAAAGGGATTATCCACAAAGAGCGTGAACGCGTCGCCGTCCGCCACGCTCATATCGTTGAGCGAGAGACCTGCGACGTCGACAAAGCGCACCCGTCCCCGCCGCCGGCTGCCGCGCCACAACCAGACGTAATCCCCAATTTCGCCGGCTTCGATAGGTTGCCCCAACAGGTCTTCCATCAGGTCGGTAAAGGCGCCCATACGCTGGCGCCAGTTGAGCTGGACCCGTTCCAGCACGTCGGAAAGCCGGGCGCCCGAGGCCAGGGTGACGCTGACCAGGCCACGCGCCACCTCGGCCGCGTGGGGCACGAAACGGACCAGCGGGCTATGCTCATCCAGGTCGGTCAAGACGCGGGCGATGGTCGTACAGGCCGCGTCACGCGTAGGCGCGCGCAACGCGCGCTGGTTGAGGTGCAAGATCCGCGCGACGGTGATCTCGTCGCGCATGCTGGGCGAGAGGCCACACAACAAGGCCGTCTTGACAATCAGATGCGCCTGCTGTGCCATCTCCTCTGGACCATACAGGCGGTCGATCAAAGGCGCCAGCCACTCGTCATACGTCTGGCGCACCGCTTCCAACTCTCGCTGGCGCGCGCCGCCGGCCAGCCCCTCGGGCGAAAAGATCAAATCAAACAAGGCCGCATACGGGAACGGCGCGTCGGCGGTCCACGTGGGGCCGCGCTCGATCAAAGCGCGGTAAAACAGGCACAATGGGGGCCCCGCGTGGCCCAGGCGGGCGCCGACGTCGAGGGTCGTCCGCAACAGCGCGGGATAAAAGGGATACAGGCGGCGTAAATCGTCGCGCGGCCACTCGTGGGCCAGCGTGTCCAACGTCGCCTCGTCGAGCGCGCCCAGCGCCCGTTCGGCACGCTCTGGCCAGGCGGCCTGTTGATCCGCCCGCACGCGCAACACGCGCGCCGCGATGACGGGCACCAACGCGCGGTCTGGCAGCTCGGTGGTCTCGGGGAAATGGTCGCCATAGCGCACCGGCAGCAGGCCTGGTGCTTCAGACAAGACGTCGCGCGGGCGGGCGACGATGGCCCACAGCGGCACAGCCCGATCGAGGGCGCCATTGTCGGTCATGGCCACCAGGTCGTCCAACTCGTCCATATACTCACGCCGGGGCTTGTCCATCAGATAAGGGATCAAATCGTCGATCAGCAGGACGACGCCGGCAAAACCGTGCGCCTGGGCGTGGCGGGTGAGGGTCGCCATGCCGTCAGAGAAACGCTGCGGATAGAGCTGGACGCGAGCGCCCCGGCTGGGGTTGCGATAGGTCAAGATCTGGCGGGCCAGGTCGTCGCGCCGGGCCTGGTCGCTGGCCGCCATGCGGTCAAAGCGCCGCTGGCTGATGCCGGTGGCCGACTCGAACTGTTGGTACACCACGTCGCCATAGCGCCCGGCCTCGGCGCGAAAGGCAGTGATGATCTTGTCGGCATCGCTGAACTCGCAGGGCGCCACACCCAGGTGGGCCAGGCGCTCGTTGGCCGCGTTGTAACAGGCCGACTGCAAGTCCGTCTGGCCCGGCATGTAAACCGGCACCACCAGCAACGGGTGCTGGGCCAGCCAGATGCCGTGTCGCTCCTGGATAGTCTGGATCAGCGGATGCGCTTTGCCCCAGATGGCGGGGTTGTTTTCCAGCAGCAACCCCAAAATCGACATAAAGTGAGACTTGCCGACGCCCAAAGTGGCGTGCAAAGCGTGGCCCGCGCCCGCCTCGTGGCGCACACAACTGTCCACAATGCGGTCCACCAGCCGTCCCATCTCGGCGGCGATGACGTCGGTGATGACATAGTCGCGCACGTTGCGACGCAGCGTTTGCTCGTCGTCAAAGTCCTGGATTTTGACGACGCAATTGGGCACGGTGGCGGGCAAGTCAAACACATCACGCAGATTCAGGTCGGTCATGGTGGTTCCTCGTCTCACACACTAGAATAAACAATTCTATGGACGACTCTACTAAAAAAAGCATGATCTGCCACAGAGTCACAGAGGACTCGGAGAAAAATCAAGGACAGGATTAAATTCTCTGTGCTCTCTGTGCCTCTGTGGCAAACTTTTCGGTTCTTTCAGTAGAGCCATATTTCTATTTGCGAATGTCCTTCCCTTCCCTCTTGTATTTTACTGCAATGCCCCTCAAATGCAAAACGTTTGCTCCGCTTGCCGTTCTCTTTAGGAGCTTGAATCGGCGGGGATGGGCTCCCGGATTGGCCGGGCCGCCGCCCCGCGTATGACGCGCACGAATAGCAACGCCGCGACCAGTCGCCCCAGACCCGAAAACGCAAAGGTAAAGCGGTAGCCCTGCCAGGTCGCGAGGCCGCCGCCCAGCGCCGCCCCCAACGCCAACGCGCTCGTGACGACGATCTGGTACAGCGCCGCGTAACGCGCCCGGCGGTCTTGGGGTATTAAGGTCAGCAAAAAATTAAAACTGGCCAGGCCATAGCCGGCCCACAAAAATCCAGAGGCCAGCTCGGCCGGCACCAGGTGCCAGGGCGAGCGGCTGAGCGCCCACAGCCCCGGCACCAGGGGGATCAATAAACCGGTGAGGCGCTGCACCCGGCCCGGTCCCCAACGGTCGGACAACCTGCCAAACAGCCGCTGCCCGGGCAACGCTGCCAACCCGGCCACCACGCCCAGCAACCCTACAAAACCAGCGTTGGCGCCCAGCTCATCGACCATATAGGGTCCAAAGAACGGCCCGGCGACGCTGACGGATAGGTTCCACAGCGCAGCGACGGCACAAAAAGTCACAAAGTCAGCCTGATGTCGCAGGTTCTGCCATAGCGGCAGCCGCCGACCAGCGGTAACGGGGAGCGCTTGCGGGGCCGGCGGCTCCTGAATACGCGCAAAACAGCAAGTGGCTGCCAGGCCCAGGGCCAGGGCCACCCCCATCGCCAGTTGATACCCCTGCGGCGCGCCGGCGTGGGTGATGAGCTGTCCCACCAGGAAAATGACAATCATGCCGGCCACGCCCATAGCCACGTTGCGCAAAGAGAAATAACGCCCGCGCCAATGCAACGGGACAATATCGGCGACCAGCGAGGTCCAGGCCGGCACCGAGAGGTTGACAAAAGCCGTGCGGGCCACGACCAGCGCGATGGCCACGTAAACGGCACTTGACCCCGTCAAAAAGAGGGGCAGCAGTGCCAGAGGCAACAACGTGGCCCGCCCTACACCATCGTTGGCCCACAACACCGTCTGCTTGCGGCGGCCCCAGCGCTCCACCAGGGCCGCGCCCGGCAACACCAGCAACGCCGCGCTCAAGTTAGAGAGCGCGCTCATCAAGCCGATCTGGGCCGTCGTGGCCCCCAGCGCCAGCACATACAGCGTCAGGTAGGACAACAAAATGGACTCGGACGCCTGGGCAAACACCCCATTCCACACAAACCAGTGCAAGTTGCACCGGACAGTATTTGGGGCCTGTTCCATCCAGCCGCCATCCGCCGTCAGGCGCCGTCGCAGATACGGCCCCAAGAGCCTCAGGTCCCGGCGCCGGTCCAAAACGTAGGCGCAAAGCAAGCGAGCGCGTTTGGCTTTCATCACATCAACCGTCGCAAAGTTTAGACCTGTTCAAAGTGCTGCGTCTCGACGACAAACAGGGTCGCGCAGTGATGGTCCGGGTCGGGTGGGCTGCACGTCTCGCGCAAGAGTTCGACCACCGCCTCTACCTGTTCCGCATCCTCAACGCCGATGAGCAAGGTCGTGTTGCCCCGTTTCAAGAAACCTCCGGTAGAGGCCAGGCGCGTCACGCCATAGCCCTGATCCACCAGGCGCCCGGTGATACATTCATCGTCCTTGTCACGCACAATAGCGATGATCATCTTCATGTCAGCCTCCTAAAATTGCTCAAAGCGCTCCACGTCAAACACGTAAATCGCCGCGCCGCCCACCTCGGCCTCGATCATCACCGGCTGCCACTCGATAAAGGGCGCTTCGGCGTGCACCGGCAGAAACTGACGCCGGGTATGGCAACATTCGCGGATGTGGGTCAGCAGGCGCGTCAAACGCCATCCCTCTAAACCAATCAGCATCGAGACCGTAGCCTCGTACAGGATGCCCCCGCTGCTGTCCACCTGGGTGACGTAAAAGTTATCCTGGGTGAGCCGCTCCTGCAACTTGCCGGCTTGTGAACCGGCAACCGTGACAAAGGCCAATTTATCGACAGCTTTGGTCATAGTCTCACTCCTAAAAAGTGCCAGTCATTGACTCACATAGATCTGATAAGCGCTGGTATCGACCGTGCCTCGCGCACAAGCCTGGCGCCAGCCCTGTGGCACGTGGTCGCCGTGAAAGTGGCTGAATACCACGTCCGTCACGTCTGACAACGCGGCGACGATTTGGCGCCGCACTTGCTCCCCCACGGCCACCTGCGCCGGGTGGGGCAACAGCCCGTGCCGCCGGTAGCCCAACGCCACGCCGGGGTCGATCCTAGAGGATCTTGCGCTCACCGGCCTGCACGACACACGACAAGCCGCGCACGCCTAGCGATTCGGTGCCCAGGATCGCGATGTGCATTTATCCATCCCGGGGATAAAGCGCCCACATGCGGGCCAGTTCGTCCTCTTCGCAGCGGATCTCGCCATAGTGCGTCACCTCATCCGCCTGCCAAACCCGCACGCCGCTGCCCTCGATCACCCGCCCCACAAAAGCAAAGGGAGCGCCCAACGCCTCTAGCGCCTGGCCGACCGCCCCCACCCGTTCAGGTGACACGGTCACTGCCAACGTCCCCGAAGAGATCATGCGCAGCGGATCAAATTGAAAGGCCTGAGCGAAACGCGAGACGACGGGCGGGATGGGCAGTTGGTCCGCCTGCACCTCGATACCGACGTGCGACAGATAGGCGATCTCGAGCAATGTCTCCAACAGACCACCGCGCGTCACGTCGTGCATCGCCGTCACGCCTGCCTCGGCCAACGCCAGCGCCTCCGGCACGACGCTCACCTGGGTCATCAGACGCCGCGCCTGTGCCAAGTCATCGTCGTCCAGGCCCAATCGCCGGGCCACGTCGACAAAGTCCTGCGCCAGGATGCCCGTCCCCTCCAGGCCAACGCCCTTGGTGACCAACACGTGATCGCCGACGTGGGCGCCACCGGTGCGGACCGGCTCCCGTCCGGACAGCGTGCCCAGGGCCGTGACGGCCACGAGAGGCCGCGAGAGGCCGGCCGAGTAGCCGGTGTGACCGCCGATGATCGAGACATTGATCTCTTGGGCCGCGCGGCCGGCGTCGCGCATGATCGATTCCAACAAGTCCTCATCCTCCAGCCGGGGCACCATGACCAACAACAAGATCCAGCGTGGCGGCACCCCGCTGGTCGCCACGTCGTTGCACGCCACGTGCACGGCCAGCCAGCCAATGTCCTCGATGGCGCCGACGATGGGGTCCACGTGCGAGACCAAAATATCTCCGCCGACGCGGGTCAACGCCACGTCCTCGCCAAAGGCAGCCCCCAGCACGATGTCGGGGTCCTGCGCCTTGACAAAAGGAAACACACGCCTTTCCAGCACGTCCAACGAAAACTTGGACATCATCCCTCCCTTTTAGCGCAATTTGCGCATATAAAATCGATGCTCATCGTACGACAACGCGA
>CAZSJU010000241.1:0-5673 GCA_964607235.1 uncultured Anaerolineae bacterium
CACGTTACCGAGGTGGGCTTGGACGAGGTGGCTGGGTTGGCTATGATGGCGCAAGAATGGTCTCGATCAAATGTTGTAATACATTTTAACATAAAGACAGGTATAGTGCTTGACGAATCTCCTACGCACTCTGGATCCCGGCCTGGAATTTCCGCTCACGCACGCCCCGATCAGATCTGGCCCTGGCTGGTGCAGATGGGGCAGGGGCGCATGGACCTGTTACCCCGACGCCTGAACGGTGTGGGGCTATTTGGCCTGCTGATCGGCCTGACCATCGAGCCCATCGAGTTCTTGATGGAGCAAAAGATGCTGCGCACTCTCAAACAGCGCGTCTAGTCATCCCTTGGCTGACGCCGAAAAGTTTCACAAAACCTTTAGCGCTTACAATTTATCCCCGTCGTTCATTTGCGGTAAACTTGTAGATGGTGTATCCTTTATGGGATGCGATTGTCCCAGGGGTACGCCATTTTTTACTTTTGCCAACCCCGCAATACGGACATTTGAGGAAGGGGATAAATATGGACCATCCACAAGACCCAATCATCGCGCATCAACACGACCCGGTGTCAGGGGAAGCGCGGCCTTGGACCGAGTTGGCCGGGCAGTATCTGGACGCGCTCTTGCGCGGTGAGCGGCACGTCGCCAGCCAGATTATCTTGCAGGCGGTGGAGGACGGCGTGAGTGTCAAGGACATCTATTTGCACGTCTTTCAGCCCACACAGCGCGAAATCGGCCACCTGTGGCAAACGAACCAGGTGAGCGTGGCCCAGGAGCATTATTGCACCGCTGCCACGCAGCTCATCATGTCCCAGCTCTACCCGTACATCTTTAACACGGACAAGATCGGTCGCCGCCTGGTCGCGACCTGCGCCAGTGAAGAGCTGCACGAGATCGGCATGCGCATGGTCGCCGACTTTTTCGAGATGGCGGGTTGGGATACCTATTACGTCGGCGCCAACACTCCGGCGAGCAGTATCTTGCAGACGCTCCGCGAACGCCAGGCGGACGTGCTGGGCATCTCGTCCACGATGCATTATCATGTCAACATGGTCAAGGCGCTGATCGACCAGGTGCGCGCGTCCGACCTGGGACGGTGTGTCAAGATCCTGGTGGGTGGATACCCCTTTAACCGCCATCCAGACCTGTGGCGCAAGGTGGGCGCCGATGGCTATGGACAGGACGCGCAGGAAGCGGTGGCGCTGGCCAACCGCTTGTTGGACACATAAGCACGACCGGAAGGTGAGGTGAACAATGTCAGATACAATGTCTTTGCCCCAAGTGTCGCCTCAGGCGCTGGCAGCGTTCCGAGACGCGCGCCCGGCTATTGTGCAAGAGACGGTCGCTCGGGTGTTGGCGTGGGAAGAACGGGTGGACGAGTATGGACAAGCCCTGAGCGTGTCAAAGGGGGAAGCTGAGGCCAAGCACATGTTCACGGCCGGGCTGAGCTTTGTGCTCAAGACCCTGGATACGGTGATGAGCCTGGGCGAGCCGGACATTATTGAGGATCAACTGGCCTGGGTCAAGCAACGCTTGCCGCACGATGGAGTACGACCAGAGCAGGTTATCGTGCTGCTGCAGACTTTGGCCAAGGTATTGCAGGACCTGCTGCCGGCTGAATCTGCGAAAGAGGTCGTGCCTTTTGCGGAACAAATGGCGATTAAGCAGCGTGAATTGATGCAGGATGGTGATGTCGGGAAATGAACGCCAGAGTGAATCTTGAAAATCAGGCGGTCGGCGTTGCGTTGTTGTGTGACGCTCACGGCACAGTCCGCCAAGTGATCCGCGGTGACTTGCTGCTTGCCGACGGGATCGTTCCCGGCCAGCCCTTGACGCAGTGGGTCGATCCGGGCAGCGTCGCCAAGGCGGACCGTTTTCTGGCCGAGGTGCGGGCACAGGGCGCAGCCTTTGACTGGCAGTTGAACGTCCCTTTCAAGGACCGGGTGGTGACGCTGCATTTTGCCGGCAGTATGAGCGCTGACGATATGCTGGTCGTTGGCGCCCGTACCCGCAACGGCGTCGATCAACTGTTCGAAGATCTGATGCGCATCAACAACGCGCAAGCCAATGCATTGCGGGCGGCCATCAAAGAGCAGACCGAGCTGGCCCACACCCAGGTCGAGCGGGACAGCGTGCTGTATGACGACTTGAGCCGCCTGAACAACGAGCTGGCGACCCTGCAGCGCGAACTGGCGAAAAAGAACGCCGAGCTGGAAAAGCTGAACGCGCTCAAGGATCAGTTCCTGGGCATGGCGGCCCACGACCTGCGTTCCCCGTTGAGCTTTGTCATTTCGTATAGCGATTTTCTGCTGGACGAAGCCGCCGACGTGCTTTGCCAGGAGCACCTCGAATTTCTTTCTATCATCCGCTCGACGGGCGACTTTATGCTGCGCCTGGTAGACGACCTGTTGGACGTCTCGATCATCGAGTCGGGCAGCCTGCGCCTGGAACGTGGCCCGACGGACCTGATCGCCTTGCTAGAGCGCAACGTGGCCTTGAACAGCGTGCTGGCGGGAAAGAAGCAGATCCGGCTGTCGTTGCACCATACTGAACCTTTGCCGGTGATGCTGTTGGACGCAGCCAAGATTGAACAGGTCTTGAACAACCTCATCTCCAACGCGGTCAAGTTTTCACCGCCCGGCCGGCCGGTCCAGGTGCGAGTGGGCCGCCGGGGAGACGAGGTCGTCATCTCGGTCGTGGATCAGGGGCCGGGCATACCGGTCGACGAGCGCGACAAACTGTTCCGCTGGTTAAGCCGGACCACCGTCCGCAGCACCGCCGGGGAAAAGAGCACCGGGCTGGGGCTGGCCATCTCTCAAAAGATCGTGCAAGGACATGGCGGTAAAATCTGGGTGGAGAGCCAGGTGGGTCAGGGCTCCACGTTCTATGTGGCATTGCCTATCGACGTTGAATAAACGTGCTAGATGGAGGGTGATATGTTTCACGAGGATGACACCTTTGACTTTTGTGAGGAGCTTATAGCCCTGGCCGAGGAGTTTTGCCAGGGGTGGGTGCAACGCAAGGGGCCGTTTGAAGATGGGCTAGAGCGCGCGTTGATCTTGAACTTTGCTCTGTGCACCATCAAGCATGATTTGGAGCAAATTCTCGATCTGGTGGAACATCAACCGATCTTTAAGGGGTTGTCGCCTCGCATGGTGTATGATCTTGGCGGCTATGGGGAAGAATCTCCGTCAGGATTGGATGATCGGGATGTTGCAGAGCTGGTGGAGCAAGCTTTAGAGTGGCGTCGTCGTCGCTGAGTGTTTTGGGAAGCACATAGCCTGACGCGGGGGCGTATTGGGCTAGCAAGGGGTAGAGGTATGGATAAAGCTGTGAAAATATTGGTGGTCGACGACGAGCCGTACGCGCTGCGGGCCGTTTCGCGGCTGCTGCAAAAGGCTGGCTACCGGGTCAGCCAGGCGGCCAACGGCGCGGATGCCTTGCGCCGGGCTCGGGAGGATGCGCCGGATCTGATTCTGTTGGACGTAGTGCTGCCGGACATCGATGGCGTCGAGGTCTGCCGTCGGATCAAGGCCGACCCTGCGTTGGCCGGTAGCTTTGTGGTGTTGTTCTCGGGCATCAAGACCGCTTCGGAAGAAAAGGCCGGGGGACTAGAAGCCGGGGCTGATGGTTATGTCGCCCGGCCGATCTCTAACCGGGAACTCTTGGCGCGGGTGCGCGCCATGTTGCGCATCAAGCAGGCTGAGGATGCTTTGCGCGCCAGCCACCACCGTCTGGAGGATACACTGGCGGAATTGCGGGGGACCCAGGAGCAACTGGTGCGGCAAGCGCGCTTGGCTGCCGTGGGGCAACTGGCCGCTGGCGCCGCCCACGAGTTTCGCAGCTTTTTGACTACCATCATTCTTTGCGCCAAGTTGGCGCTGCAAAAGTCGGATCTCCCCCTGCACCACGTGCAGTACATGGAGACCATCGTCAGCGAATCGGAAAAGGCGGCCGGCCTGGTGCAGCAACTGCTTGACTTTAGTAGGCGTTCGATGACGAGGGTTCAAGCGACAGACTTGCAGCGTCTCGTGCAGGACATGGTCGATCGTCTACGGCCCATGCTTCCCGAGAACGTCCGGTTGTCTCTGGATGTGGCGCCGGAAGCCTCAGTTGACCGGGTCCCGGTGGACCCTGAACGTATCGAGCAGGCGTTAATGAATCTCGCTTGGAACGCGCGTGACGCGATGCCCGAGGGCGGACAGTTGCGCCTCTCGTTATCCCGGCTAAGGTTGGCGCCCGGGGATGAACCGCCAATGGCCGAGTTGTCACCTGGCGAATGGGTTTGTCTGGCCGTCTCGGATACGGGGACGGGGATGAACCAAGGGGTACGCGCGCATCTGTTCGAGCCCTTTTTCACCACCAAGGAAATAGGCGCGGGGACGGGTTTGGGATTGGCGCAAGTGTACGGCATCGTGCGGCAACATAGGGGGCACATTGACGTCGAGACGGCGGTGGGAGTAGGAACGACGTTTCGCATCTACCTGCCGTTGGAGGAACACGTAGACCAGGTTTCCGAGGGATATGCAGCGGTGATGCCGCAAGGGCAGGGAGAGACGATCCTGCTGGTAGAGGACAATGAAAAACTGCGCCAGGTAGGCCAGAGCATCCTGAAATTGCTGGGATACCGGACGCTGGTGGCTGCGGACGGGCGCGAGGCGTTGGCGGTCTATAAAGCGCAAGGTGGGTTTGACTTGGTCGTCACAGACATCCTTATGCCCGAGATGGACGGCAAAGCATTGGTCCGGGAGTTGCAGCGTATTGACCCCGACGTAAAGGTGCTGGGTATCACGGGCTATACCGGTGCGCAAGCTCGCGGGGCGTTGCGAGCGGCCGGTTTCTTGGACGTGATTCACAAACCCTTTGAAATAGAGACCCTGGCGCGGGCGATCCATCGCGCGTTGCATGCTGGCGTGGGGCGCTGGACGTAGGGAGGCTGTCTGTGTTGGGCTTTCTTTTTGAGGCGACGTTGATCTCATTGTCCGGCGTGCTGGCGCCCGGACCCATCACCGCCGTCGTGGTGGGGGAGGGTAACGCGTCCCCGCACGCCGGGGCGTTCGTGGCGCTGGGGCACGGCCTGGTCGAGTTGCCCCTGATGGTGGCCGTGTTCTATGGTGTCGGCCAAGTGGTGGACCGGCCTTACGTGCGGGCCGGCGTGGCGGCGCTGGGCGGGGCGTTGTTGTTGTGGATGGGCCTGGGGATGCTGCGGGACATCAAGACGGCCGCGGTGGGGTTGAATCAGGCCTCCCGTTCCCCGGTCCTTTCTGGGGTGGTGCTGAGCGTCGGCAACCCTTATTTCCTGGTGTGGTGGGCCACGGTGGGTGCGGCGTTGATCATGCGCGCGGTCGCGTTCGGCGTGGGGGGTTTTGTGGCTTTTGCGCTGTTGCATTGGACGTGCGACCTGCTGTGGGATTATTTTCTCTCGGCATTGTCCTTCAAGGGCGGCGCGTTCTTTGGGCGGCGGTTCCAGCAAGTGGTATTCGGCGTCTGTGGCGCCTTTTTGGTCTTTTCCAGCGGCCGGCTGGTGGTCGAGGCCGCCAAGACGTTGTTGGGATGATGAGGGGCAGGTGCTTGATAAACTTTTCAGGAGGGAGCGACGTGAGCGGCTTTTTTGTTTTTCTGTCCAGTCCCCTAGGACGTTTGGCTCGTATCATAGATGGCGCGACTTTGATCTTG
>CAZSJU010000242.1:0-5627 GCA_964607235.1 uncultured Anaerolineae bacterium
GCACAGGTCGGTGGCGGCAAAGGCCGCCGACACCTCGGCCGCCGGCACATAGCCCGTATACAGGACGCGCCCGGTCAGGTTCAATTGGGCCATCAACGCGCTCATACGCTCCGCGTAGGCGCGGTTGCTCGCGTCGCTGCTGCCAACGGTGCCGCCGATAAATAGCAACCGGTAGGCATCGTCCAGACGGGCCAGCGCATGTATCAGCGTCTCGATCCCCTTGCGTGCGTTAAAAAAACCAAAGAACCCCAGCAAAAAGTGATCCGGCGTGATGCCTCGCTCAGCGCGCCAGGCGTCACGCTCATACTGATCCTGCGGGCAGTGATGGGGCGACAGCGGCGCAATGTTGCTGCCGATGGGGATACGCGCGACACGCCCGACACGCCGCGCGGTCAGCGCCAGCTCGTCGGCGTGGTTGGTGACGATGGCGGCGTCGGCGTGGCGTGCCAGGGCGGTCACGACCCAGTCGCGCAGCGGGCCGGCCTTGGGGAACAGGTAGGGCACTTTTAGATCGTGAAAAGTGACCGTGATGGCGGGACGGTCCCTTGGAGGGATAAAGGGCAGAGAAAACTTGGCGCGCCAGGGAAAAAAGTTGATCGCCGGGTGCAGGTCATAGGCCGCCGCCTGATACTGGATGTTCAACACGTCCAGGTCGTGCTGCCGGGCCAGCGCCATCACCGGCCGCTGCATGTCCCATCCCCAGTGGCGGATGACGGGGTGCACGGTCAATTGGGGTGTGACATTGCTTTGGCCCTCTGACACGCTGGCCTCGCGGGTGATGACGTGAACCGCGTGCCCAAGCGCAGCCAGAGCCAGGGCCAACGCGTGGGTGAAATCGCCCACGCCGCCCTGCATAGGCGGATATTCGCCGGTGACGATGCCAATTCTCATAGGATACATAGATGCGGAGAGGCAGGCGCCAGGCCCACCTCCCGGGATTGTCACGCTTGTGACGCGATCAAACGACGTTATACTCGGTCAGGGTCTGCCCTTGCTCAAAACGGTCAATGTACAGTGACGAGATATCCAGCGTATGAGCGCCCCCGTCCAGGACCTCTTCGGCCAATAACAAGCCGCAGATGGGGCCGTGCATAAAGCCGTGGCCGCTGAACCCCCCCACGCAGTACAGCCCCTTGACCTGGGGGATGCGCCCCAGGATGGGATGGGCGTCCGGCGAGACCTCATACAGCCCGGCCCAGCGGTTGGCCAGGCCGGCATCTTCCAACATGGGCAAGCGCTCTACCGCCGCTTCCAGATGCACCCACTCCCAATCGCGGTCTACCGATTGGTCAAAGCCGACCGCTTCGTCGGGGTTGGACATGCCGGTCAACAAACCTTCGCCTTCAGGGTGGAAATAAAGCGACCTTTCAAACTCGATCACAAAGGGAAAATCAGGCGGTAGCTCAGGCATGGGACCGGTGACGACGATCTGGCGCCGCAGTGGCACGACGGGGATGTCAACCCCGGCCATCTTGCCGACCTGGCCGACCCAGGGGCCGGCAGCATTCACCACTACCGGCGTGGCGATGGCCCCCTGGTCCGTGACAACGCCCTTGATCTGGCCGCCCGTGACCTGGATGTCCGTGACGCTTACCTCGGTCATCAACTTGGCGCCCAGCCGGCGCGCGCCCGAGGCGTAACCCTGCACCACGCTGTTGGGGTCCGCCAAACCGTCGTCAGCGTTGTTGGTGCCGGCCAGCACACCTTCCAGGTTCAACACCGGGACGCGCCTGGCAATCTCTTCCGGCGTCAGCCACTCGGTGGCGACGCCCAGCCGGTGTTGCATATCGACAATTTTGCGAAAATTGGCAATGCTCTCTTGCGTCGTCAGCAAAAAGAGATAGCCCAGGCGCCGCCTGTCGATGGATTGCCCCAGTTCCTCTTCGAACCGGTCCAGCATCGGCAGGCTGAGCTGGGAAAGACGCACGTTAATTTCAGTGCTGAACTGATAACGAATGCCACCGGCGCAGCGGCCGGTGGCCTGGGTGCCCAAAAACGGCTCCCGCTCTAGCAATAGGACATCCTTGCAGCCCTTTAGGGCCAGGTGGTAGGCGGTGCTGGTGCCCATCACACCGCCACCAATAATGACGACATCGGCAGTAGCAAAAGTGTTCATAGGTCCCCCAAAATGCCGTTAATGAGTAGGATAACAAGACGTGGCTGATCGTGCCGGTTAGCGCCCCGGCGCGGCAGACTGTCTTTTATATTCTAGAGCATAAAGGGCAATTTAGGCAAGTGGCGAACGTCAACCGCGCTCTGTGATCTTTATCATATCTCGTTCGCTGCGCTCGTGCTGACGGTTAGATGTGCTGAGGAACGCACGGGCCGGGTAGAGGCGGACCAAGGTCCTATTTGCCACTGCCGATTTCATGTGGTATAGTTTGTGTCGCCACAAATTGACAGTGTGGGGGGGAGATGTCGTTGAGCCAGGATAAGTGAGGTTTCCGGTGCGCATTCGCAACATAAAAAACAACGAGGAACGAGCGCTGGCGGCCCGTTGGGCGACTGAGGGTTCTAGCCCTCAAGCCGTAGAACGGGCTGTGCACTTTTGGACGGAAGTGTTGCCCCGTGAACCGGGCTATGAGCCAGAACGGCAACGGGTCGTTGAGGTGGAAGGGCGGATGGTCAGCCATCTATGCGTGGTAGATCGGGAGATGCAAGTGGGTCTGGCGACGCTGCGCATGGGTGGCATCGGTGCACTGGTCACGGCGCCGGAGCATCAGGGTCAGGGATACGGTCAAGCCTTGATGGAAGACACACTCGCCTACCTGACCACCCAAGGTTTTGACCTATCGTGTCTGGATAGCACTTCTGACTTTTATCAGCGCTTTGGTTACGCCGCCGTGATGCCCCGGCGCCAGGTCCGTTTCGAGGTCAAAGAGACGTTGGCGATTGACCCTGCGTTGGCGGTGCGCCCCTTGTCCGCACAAGAGATGCCGGTGCTGGAACGACTCTATGAGCGCTGTTGGCGCGGACGGGTGGGGGCCTTGATCCGCGACGGGGCAACCTGGCAGTGGCAGTTGCGGAACGCGCATGGCGTCGTCGTCGCGATAGATAGCGGCGACCAGGTACGGGGCTATGCGGTGTATGGGGACCGGGCGGACCAGGTGTGGGAAGCCGGCGCTGCTGACACTGACGCGGTGGCGGCCTTGTTGGGTCACTTGGCCCGGCGCGCCCAACAAGCCGGCCTGGATAATTTTTACGTCAACTTGCCGGCTGATTTTGCCTTTGTGCGGCTGGCCCGTGCGCTGTGTAGCCTGGAAATTCTCGAACACGTACGCCCTGACGCTGGCTGGCAGGCGCGACTTTTGAACGTTGCGTCAGTCTTTGCCAAATTAGAGCCCGAGTTTTCGGTGCGCTTGGCGCGCTCTACGCAGGCCAGTTGGCGCGGCTCTCTGCGTCTGGAGAGCGAAATCGGCGGCGTGACGTTGCAAGTAGACCGCACCGGCGTGCGGGTGGACAATCGCTTCCAGACTCAGGTGGTGTGCTATTTGCCCCAGACCCGGCTGATACAAATGCTGTTTGGTTATCTCACCGTAGCAGAGGCGGCAGCGGCGCCCGGCAGCCAGGTGCCTTATAAGGCTTTGCCCATTCTCGCTGCGCTCTTTCCGCCGGTGGTGGCCTATATCGCCGGGTTGGACTGGTTTTAGGTACAGGCTGATTGCCTCACCCACCGATATAAGACATCTCGACCTTGGCCAAGTCGCACGTCTGTGTTGAGCGGATCTCTGAATAGCGATCGCTACGGTGTTGCCAGATTGCGGTCATCTGTCGTAAAATCTCGGCGTCAGAGGCGCCATCCCGGAGCAGTTGCCGAAAGTCGTGACCCTGGCTGGCAAAGAGGCACGTGTAGAGTTTGCCCTCAGCCGAAATGCGGACCCGACTGCAATCGCCACAGAACGGTTGGGTGACCGAAGCGATGATACCGACTTCGCCCGCCCCGTCGCGGTATCGCCAGCGAGTGGCGACTTCGCCCCGATAATTTGGGTCCAGCGGCTCCAACGGCATTTCCGCGTTGATCCTGGCAATGATCTCGGCCGCCGGCACCACGTCCCTGAGCTGCCAGCCGTTGCTCGTCCCGACGTCCATGTACTCGATGAAACGCAGGATGTAATCTGTCCCGTAAAAGTAACGGGCCATGGGTAATATGCTTTCCTCGTTGAGGCCGCGTTTGACGACCATGTTCACTTTGATGGGCGTCAGGCCGGCGACCTTGGCCGCTTTGATCCCTTGTAGGACTTTGGACAGCGGGTAATTGACCCCGTTCATTCTGGCAAAGGTTTCCTCGTCCAGCGAGTCCAGGCTTACGGTGACGCGGTCCAATCCTGCGCGTTTCAGGATCTCGGCCTTTTGCCTCAAGAGGGCGCCATTCGTCGTCATTGCCAGCTCAACGCCAGGTAGATGGGCAAGCCTCTCGACCAAATGCTCCAGATTGTGGCGCATCAAGGGTTCTCCGCCGGTCAAGCGGATTTTTTTGACGCCTTGTCCCACCAATATGCGCGACAGCCGATAGATTTCATCAAAACTCAACAGTTGTGCTTGACCCAGGAACGGATAATCGGGGCCAAATTTTTCTTTGGGCATGCAATAAGTGCAGCGAAAGTTACAACGGTCAGTGACCGAGATGCGCAGGTCGCGTAGCGGTCGTCCAAACATGTCGGTAATATGCACGCTTGCCACTCCTTATTGTGTAAGACGCTTGAATGTTTATGAGATATGACTCCGAGGTCTCCTTGTTCGAGGGAAAAGCAGCGTTATGTTTTATTAGCATAACGCCAGCCAAAAAAACGAACCGGGTCTGAGCGCAGGGCATACACCGGTCGAGTGAGAGACTTTAGCTTTGCTCAATGGATGCGTCAAGCACGGCCCTGGCTATGGACAAACGAAGCAGAGAGAGGCATCATTCTTTTGTCTGTGGCGAGTGTTTTCCCTCTAGCCATTCCTCTCCGTCTGCCCACACTTCCTTTTTCCAAATAGGCACGATTTCTTTGATCCGGTCAATGGTATAGCGGACGGCTTCAAAGGCACCGTCGTCGCGACGAGGCGCGCCGATGGCAATAAACACGGCGGCCTCGCCGATCTCCAGGTGGCCGACGCGATGCACGATGGCCACACCGCGCACCTTGGGCCAACGTTCGCGCACCTCATTCACGACTTGATGGATTTTAGCTTCGGCCATCTCGGGATAGGCTTCGTATTCAAGATAGTGCACCTGGCGACCTAAATTTTCTTGACGCACCAAGCCAACAAAGGTGACAATGCCGCCGCTGCCGGGTTCGATCACGCTCGCATAGGGCGCGGTGAGATTGATTTCAAGGGGATCGGAAGTCAGTTTTACATACGTGAGAGGCGCCTGGCTGCCGCCGCTGACCGGGGGAAAGAGCGCGACCTCATCACCGGGTGCCAGTCGTCGTGCCTGATCGACATAGTCGCGGTTCACCGCGACGAGGACACGAGAAAGCTTGGGAACCACAGCAGGATACTCAGCCTCCAGACGCGCTATCAAGTCGGCCACGGTCGCACCCGGTGGCAGGTCGAGAGTAAAACTGGCCTGGCCTATCGCCTGGCGCAAAGAAGCAAAGACACGTATCTGGACCAAGAACTCATTTCCTCTCATTCTTGCTCGA
>CAZSJU010000243.1:0-3513 GCA_964607235.1 uncultured Anaerolineae bacterium
AGGCCACATTATCAAAAATAGTTTTGGGGAACGGGTTCGGTCGCTGAAAGACCATCCCCACACGCTTGCGCAGTTCCACCACGTCCAGGCTATAGAGGTCGTGTCCATCCATAAAAACCTTGCCGCTTGCGCTCGTGTTGGGAATCAAGTCGTTCATCCGGTTGAACGAGCGCAAAAAGGTGCTCTTGCCGCACCCGGAAGGCCCAATGATGGCCGTGATCTGATGGATGGGGATCTCGATATCCACATCACGAAGCGATTGAAAATCGCCATAGAATACAGAAAAGTTTTCCACTCGCAGTTTTGTGTCCATATATCTTAAATCTCCTTTTACCGTCCTCTACCCTGCGCCCTGGCCGCCAAACGACGCATGATGATATTGATACTCAAGTTCAGCAACACGATCGCCAAGATCAAAATTGCCGCCGTGCCCATTGCCTTGTCAAAGGCGCGCGTCTCCGAAGCCAACATATAGACGTGCAGGGCCATCGAACGACCAGAGGACATCACGCCCGTGGGCAAACGATAACTGCCACCCAGGGTCACCCAAAAGATGGCGGTCTCGGCAATGATGCGCCCAACGCTCAGGATGATGCCGGTGACGACGCCGGGCATCGCAGCAGGCAAGATCACGCTCCACGTCGTTTGCCACTTGGTCGCGCCCAAAGCCAGGCTGCCCTCACGAAAAGAGCGCGGCACCGCCAACAGCGCTTCCTCTGAAGTGCGGATAATGACAGGCAAGATCAAACAAGCCCCACTCAACCCCGCCGAAAGCAACGAGAACTTTAGTTTTAATGCCGAGACAAACAGGGCAAAGCCGAACAAACCAAAGACGATGGACGGCACGCCGGCCAAAATCTCCACACCAGAGCGCGCAGCCGCAATCAGCAAGGCCACCAAACGGCTCTCCCGCTTGGCCTCGCCCGCGTACTCGGTCAAATAGATAGCAGCGCCCACCCCTAATGGCGTGGCAATGGCGATCGTCAACACGATCAAGTAAATGGTCGTGACGATGGTGGTCGACATCCCTCCCTCGCCGGAAACGCCGCCGGCCGGCCGGGTGGTCAAGAACTCCAGGTTGATGACACCGGCGCCCTTGACGACGACGTAACCAATGACCCACACCAGCACCGCGACGGCCAAGAGGCCGGACAGCCAGACCAGCGTGAAAGCGATATTCTGAGCCAGCTTGCGACGAACAAGGTTGCCCGTTTTCTGCTGCCAGGCCTCATGTTTGAGCTTGGCCACAGAGGACACTTTTGTATGACTAGTCATGACGATAACCTCTCTCTCATCAAGTATCGCGCCAGCGAGTTAACCAACAAGATCATCACAAAGAGCAACACGCCGGTAAAAAACAACGCGCTGCGATGGGGGCCTGCTGCATAGTTGATTTCCACGGCAATGTTCCCCGTCAGCGTGCGCGCCGGGCTGAGGAAAAGGGTCAATGGGTTACTGTTGAGCGGCTCTGGGATAGCGATCGCATTGCCGATGACCATGATCATCGCCATCGTCTCTCCCAAAGCGCGTCCAACGCCCAGGATGATGGCCGCGATGATGCCCGAGCGCGCGGCCGGCAACGTGACGCTGCGCATGGTCTGCCAGCGGGTCGAGCCCAGCGCCAAAGACCCTTCTTTATAATAGCGCGGCACAGCGCGAATGGCATCCTCGGCAATGTTGGTGACAGTAGGGATGATCATGATGGCCAGAATAAAGGATGCGTTCAGCAAACCAAAACCGGTGTTATAGGCGATGTCGATATTGCGAATGAGCGGCGCCAGCACGACCATACCAAACAGACCATACACGACAGAAGGGATCCCTGCCAACAACTCTACGGCCGGCCGCACAACCTCGCGCACGGCATCCGGCGCGACCTCGGCCAACAAGATAGCAGTACCGATGGAAAGGGGCACGCCGATGATCACAGCGCCAAAAGTGCTCAAAATCGACCCCACGATCATGGGCAACAGGCCATATTGCCCCTTTTCGCCAATGACCGAACCCGGCCGCCACACATCTCCCAGCAACATTGTGTCTAAACCAATCTCTTGTACCGACTCCCACGCCTCGGTGACCGTAAAGAGAATGATCAAAAAGACGATCAGCATCGAACTGAGCGCAGTGGCCAGCAACAGATAACGGATCATGCGGTCGATCAAGTTTCGCTGCTCAACGCTCTCTATAAAATCAGCGCCAAACTTGATCAACCCGTAAAAAAGCACGCCGGGAATCAAACCGATGGCTATGGTCCTGAGAGCAGCCTTGAACAAGAGGCCGAAAATATCTCCAAAAGGCAGGACTTGTTCCCCACCGAAAATCTTTGCCGACACGTCAAACAACACGTCCACCAACAAGTAAACCAAGACCAACACCAACACAAACATAAAGGCTGAACGGGCCCAGTTCTTCATGCGCCACATGCCCCAGGTCACCAGCCCACACAGCCCGGCTACGATGACGGCGGCCAACATGGTCTCCAGGGTACTGGGGTCTCCCTCTTGAGCGCCCGCACTGAGGACAATGCCCGTCACGATGACGCCAATCCCGGCGAGGCCTAACAAAATGGCGACCGCCGTGACAAAAGGCGGGCGGCCCGATGACTCGTAAGAAAACAGCGCCCTCACCTTTGTAATTGACAAAACTTTTTGATTATCCTTGTCCATTTGACCTCCTAAATTTAAGGAGACTGACGAGATGGAAGGGCAAGGCAGGCCTTGCCCTTCCACAAACTCTAAAACAAATCAAGCGCTATCCTGGCAACGCATATGCTGTCTACTCGACCGCGATATAGTCTTCAGCGACGATTTCCTGGCCGATGGAGCTGAGGATATAGTCGAGGAACGCTTGCGCCAGGTCATTGGGCGCACCATTGGTCATCATGTTCAAGGGGCGGAAGATGGGATAGCTGCCGTTGACCACATTCTCCACCTCCGGCGCCACACCGTCGATGGGCACCGCGTTAGTGCTCTCGTCCAGGAACCCGAACGAGAGGTAGCCAATGGCATCGGGCGTCGTGGCTACGGTGGTCCGCACCTGGCCGTTCGACTGCTGCAGCAACGCACGCTCGGTGATCTGCTTCTCCACGTCGTTATAGTCCATCACCAGGTCCGTGAACGCCTCACGCGTCCCCGAACCTTCCTCACGCGAGACCACGATAATGTCCGCGTCCGGGCCGCCCACCTCGTTATAGTTGGTGATTTCGCCCGCAAAGATCGCCTGCGCCTGCTCGATGCTCAAGCTCGGGATCTCGGTGCCGGGATGCGTCACGATGGCGATGCCGTCGTAAGCGATGGTAAAGATCTGCAGGTTGGGGAATTTTTCCATTTCAGAGCTCTTGACGTTGCGCGAAGCATTGCCAATGTCCACCGTCCCCTCACCCGCCGAGGTGACGCCCACGCTAGAGCCGCCACCCTGGATCTCGATGATCAGGTCGGGATTCATCGCCATGAACGCCTCGGCCAGCTCTTCGGCCAACGGCTGCACCGTCGACGACCCCGCCAACTGCAACTG
>CAZSJU010000243.1:3613-5603 GCA_964607235.1 uncultured Anaerolineae bacterium
CGGCCAGCTCTTCGGCCAACGGCTGCACCGTCGACGACCCCGCCAACTGCAACTGCCCCGCAGCGTCGCTAGAGGGCGCTTCCGCCGCCTCGGAAGAAACCGGGATGTACTCCTCGGCGACGATGGCCTGGCCTGCGTCGCTCATGATAAAGTCGAGGAACGCCTGTGCCTGCTCGTTGGGCGCGCCATTGGTCATCATGTTCAAGGGACGGAAGATGGGATAGCTGCCGTTGAGCACGTTGCTCACGGTCGGCGCCACACCGTCGATGGGCACCGCGTTGGTGCTCTCGTCCAGGAAACCAAACGAGAGGTAACCGATAGCATCGGGCGTCGTGGCCACGGTGGTCCGTACCTGGCCGTTCGACTGCTGCAACAACGCGCGCGCGGCAATCTGCTTCTCCACGTCGTTATAGTCCATCACCAGGTCCGTGAACGCCTCACGCGTCCCCGAACCTTCCTCACGCGAGACCACGATAATGTCCGCGTCCGGGCCGCCCACCTCGTTATAGTTGGTGATTTCGCCCGCAAAGATCGCCTGCGCCTGCTCGATGCTCAAGCTCGGGATCTCGGTGCCGGGATGCGTCACGATGGCGATGCCGTCGTAAGCGATGGTAAAGATCTGCAGGTTGGGGAATTTTTCCATTTCAGAGCTCTTGACGTTGCGCGAAGCATTGCCAATGTCCACCGTCCCCTCACCCGCCGAGGTGACGCCCACGCTAGAGCCGCCACCCTGGATCTCGATGATCAGGTCGGGATTCATCGCCATGAACGCCTCGGCCAGCTCTTCGGCCAACGGCTGCACCGTCGACGACCCCGCCAACTGCAACTGTCCCGCAGCGTCAGAAGGTTCTGACACCGCCGGCGCAGTGTCTGTAGGGGCCTGTGTGTCCGCCGGCTTGCTGGTTGCCGTCGGCGCCTCTTCATCTCCGCCACAAGCAGAGACGACAAGCGCTAATAAAAGCAAAATTGAAACTAGATGTTTTCTCATTTCTTTCTTCTCCATTTCTATATTTTACACATTTTTAACTTTGACCCCGACAGTATGCACCAAGTCCGTTAAGAGCCCATCAAGGTTAGGTTAAAAAATGTTTAACGGTTTGTAAACGTTCTGTTAAAAATGGCTGTTCCCCCCATCGCGGCATCAAGTCAAACATCAAAGCGGTAGCCGAAGCGGTAGGCGAAGCGCTAGCCGAAGCGCTAGCCGTTAACCAACCGTTAACATCAAGTTAAATAAAGCTTAATGCCAAATGGCTATAATCTCTATCAAGCGCTGAACGCCAAATAGATGGAAAATCTACAAATTTACGGTATAATCGTAACATTGGCGCCACACTTGGCGCAAGCTAGGATAGAAAAGTGGCTCAAATCCTGTTACTGAACGCAAGCTATGAACCGCTCTCGGTGATCTCTCAAAAACGGGCCTTGTCCTTGATGACGAGAGGGCGGGTAGAAGCGGCCTGTCAAGAAGCGGTGGAGATGCGGGGCGTCTCTCAAATCTTGCACATCCCCACCGTCATCCGGCTGCGTCACTATGTCAACGTGCCTCAACGTAAAGCACACTGGAGCCGCAAGGGCGTCCTCGATCGCGACAGTTACACTTGCGCCTACTGTGGTATCCGACCCGGCGGTAAACAACGCGGCAAGACGCTGAATAAAGCAAACTTTTCCGTCGACCACATCATCCCCGCCAGCCGGGGCGGCAAGAACTCTTGGGGCAACACGGTCTGTGCTTGCCGGTCGTGCAACCAGCGCAAAGCCGACCGCACCCCGCACGAAGCGAATTTTAAATTGCTGTGGGAGCCCAAGACGCCACGCGTCAACTATCTAGTCATGTCGGGCGAGGTCCCCTCGGCCTGGAAAGTTTACATGCAAGTCAAGCGGTCGCCACATCCTTTTTCCTAACCGGACGCTAAAAAAATGTTAACGTAATCTTAAACTCGCATTTAGACAAAGCGTAACGTGCTCGGCCAGGGTCGAGCAAAGATCTGCT
>CAZSJU010000244.1:0-5600 GCA_964607235.1 uncultured Anaerolineae bacterium
GCGGCTGGCTTTATGACCGGCAAATATCGCCGTGACGCGCCGCTGCCGGACAGCGCCCGCGCCCAGCGCATCCAGGAGCGTTACTTTGACGCGCGTAACTTTGAATTGCTGGACAAGATGGAAGAAATCGGTCAGGCGCATGAGCAGGGGATTCTGCAGGTTGCGTTGGCCTGGTTGTTGACTCAGCCCCTGATTACCGCGCCTATTGTCGGTGCCAACAGCGTAGATCAGTTGCGTGACAGCTTGCGGGCGGCCGGATTCCGCTTGAACGATGCAGAGATGGAAGCACTCAATACACTCAGCGCCTGGCGCGAGTGAGCGCCGGCGCATGAGGTGATCGCCAATCCTTGTTAGACGACGCCTTTGGCTTGCAGCGCCGCCAGCCCGCGCTGCGCAAACACGTTGTCAGGGTTGATTTTGAGCACTTCTTGGACGCATTCCAGCCGATCTTGCTCGTTATCGGCGGCGCCACTGAGCCACAACCAGCCCTGCTCGTTATAGCGATCGATTTGCAACAGCGCCACCAGCCAATCCTGGGCCTCTTGCATCTTGCCGGCCTTGACGGCGGCAATGCCGTGGTTGAGCATCTCTTCCAGCGAGGGCGCTTGGGGGTCGATTAACCGGTATTCACACCGGCAATCGCCGCGCATGCACCCACCAAGGGGGAGGTGGGGCGCCTTGTCGGCCCAGTAAACTTTGCCCCGGTGCATCGCGCACACGGGACACGCTTTAGGGTGGACCAGGATAAACAGTTGAAAGTCTTGGGCGATGGCTTGGTTGAGGATCTCCTCATGGTTGGGACTAGAGTCAGTCATAATTGCGCTCCTGTGGCATCGTTTGCGCGTTCTATCAGCCTTGTCGCTATCGGGACCGCTGTCTCACGGTCTTTTTTATTGTAGCATGACGCCTTCATCCGGTCAAAAAGCGTTTGTTGTTCGGGGATGCGACATGGTATAATACATAGGCAACGTTGGCGCTTTTGAGCGTCGCTGTCCAGGAATCAAATTGAGAGGCAATGAAATGACACAAAGGCAACCTAACCGCATTTTACAAAAACGCCCGAATGACCGGAAAGCCGCAGCGCCGAGCGGCCCTGGGACGGGAACATTTACCCCGGCGGGCCTGCGTTCTTTGGAAGATACCGGACTGAGCATGGGCTTTGTCTCTGAACTCGCGCTCAAAATTTTGTATTCAGAGGGGTATCTCTCGGGCGTGGATTGGTGCGAGCGTATCCGGTTGCCCTTTGCCGGCGTGATGGACGACGTGTTGGAATTTCTCAAACGGGAAAAGTTGCTAGAGGTGAGGGGAGCGGCCGGCGGCTTTGGGCAGGCCAATTATCAATATGCCATCACCAGCAAGGGCAGCGAACGTGCGCGCGAGGCGACGGAGCGCAGCCAATACGCCGGTCCGGCGCCGGTGCCCTTGGACGTCTATATGCAGGCCATCACCCGGCAGCCCCTGGGACGCATAAAAGTCCATCAGCGCGTCATGCGCCAGATGTTGTCTCACCTGGTGATCAATGAACGGACATTTAGCCAGATTGGACCGGCGGTCAACTCGGGGCGCTCTATATTTCTGTTTGGTCACCCAGGCAATGGCAAGACGGCCATTGCCGAGAGCATCGGCAAGATGATCCTGGGGGGCACTATGTACGTGCCGTATGCCATCGAGGTCGACGGGCATGTGATCAAGGTGTTTGATAGCGTGAACCACAAGCCGGTCGACGAGCAACCCACCAAGGGCGTCGACACGCGCTGGATGCTCATTCAGCGTCCGGTCATTATGGTCGGCGGCGAGTTGACGCTAGAGAGCCTCGATCTGGTCTTTGACCCTACCAACAAGTACTATGAGGCGCCTTTTCAGATGAAAGCCAACGGTGGGATGTTTCTCATCGATGACTTTGGGCGACAGTTGGTGCGCCCGCGTGACCTGTTGAACCGTTGGATCGTGCCGATGGAAAAGCGTATGGACTTTTTGACCCTGCACACCGGGCGCAAAATCGAGATCCCCTTTGATGTGCTCTTGGTCTTTTCCACCAACTTGCCGCCCAGGGACCTGGTGGACGAGGCTTTCCTGCGCCGTATCCGGCACAAAATAGAGATCATGGATCCCACTTTTGAGGAATTTCGGGAGATCTTTGCGCGGGTTTGCGAGGCCAAGGGGGTCTCTTATGATGAAGGGGGGCTGCGTTACTTGTTGCAGGAGCACTATGTTAAACCGCGCAACCCACTACGCGCTTGTCACGCTCGCGACATCGTTGACCAAGTAATTGACATTTCCTCTTACCTGGGGATTGAACCGGCCATGAGCCAAGAGTTGCTGGACAAGGCGGCGCAGGCTTATTTTGTTCAGCTATGACATTTTGTCATACAGCGCCAACAAGTTGGCCACGTGCAGTTGTTGGACCACGCCGTTGAGCGGGATGCGGGACAGGCCACAATCTTCAATGTTGGCGTGCAGCATTTGCTCACGGGGCTTTCCGGCCTGGATCGCGTCGCTTACCAGTTTGCGGATATCCTGGAGGTATTCGATGGCCCGGTCGATGCGAGCCGTGACTTCTCCGCGCAAGATGACCTCACCGTGTCCCTGGACAATGTTGTCAATGGGCAAATCTTTTAGCTTTTGCAGGGATTGCACAAGCGTTTCCAGGTCGCCATCAAAGATGGTCGGCACGGGCAAAATGGCGTCCGCTGCAAAGAGCGTCTTGTCCTCTTCTATATAGACGACAATCGAGTCCGGCGTGTGACCCGGGCAGTAGATCAGCCGTATGGTCTTTTGGCCGATGTGCAAGTCCAATTCGCTGTCTTCAAAGACGACCGCGGGGAGCACCAGTTCCACCTGCGCCAATTCTGGCGATTGGCTCTTGGCTTCGACCAGTGCGTCGATCCCCTTGGTGGCGAGGATCTCGCGTGTCAGAGCATGAGAGACGATGGTGGCTTGGGGGAACAAAAAGGCGCCATACGTGTGGTCGGCGTGATAATGGGTAAAGACGATCTGATGTACGCCGCCCGGACAGTCACTTTTTACAAAATCAGCGATGAGGGCGGTCTCTTCGGGCACGGGGAGCGTATCGATCATGATGCATCCCTGGTGGGTCACGATGAGCCCGGCTGTGACTTGGGCATAGATATCGCTGATAAAAACATGGATGTCTTTGGAAACGCGTTCGTGTTGCATTGTTACCTCTTGGCGGTCTAGATTTTTTACGGGGCGTACTTTACCCCAAGCCAGGATAACACAAAAGACATGGTGCTGTCAAGGGGGAATTGGCATATTGACACAATACAGCCGCCCACGACAAGCAGGGCGGCTATCCAGCGACCCTGCCATGCCGTGTGTCGCGTAGTTTTGAACCTGCATTCGCAGGTGGGAACCTGCCTATTGGTTCTGCCTTGCCTCTAGGCTATCGCATCCCCTCTAGAGCGCAGTTCCCTTTTTATAGGTGTTGGCTCAAAACGCTTGGCGACATCACTTGCACAGCAGGGCCACTACTAATATAACATGTTTTCCAAAAATGGGCAACTGGAAGATCCTATGAAAAGATTATTCCTCTCTGATGCACAGGTGTAGCTCTTGGAGCTGTTGCTCGTCCACCGGCGACGGCGCATTTGACATCAGGTCGGCGGCCTTTTGAGATTTGGGGAACGCCATCACCTCACGGATGTTGGGCTCGCCCGCCAGCAACATGACCAGCCGGTCGATGCCCGGCGCGATCCCACCGTGGGGCGGCGTGCCATATTCAAAGGCCTCGAGCATGTGCCCAAAGCGCTCGCGCGCTTGCTCCAGGTTCAAACCGATCAACTCGAATACTTTTTCCTGCACGTCCCGCTGGTGGATGCGGATGCTGCCGCCGGCGGTCTCATAGCCGTTGCAGACCAGGTCGTATTGTTGGCCGCGCGCCGCGCCGGGGTCCGTGTACAGCAGGGCCAAGTCTTCCGGCATTGGCGATGTAAAGAGGTGGTGGCTGGGGTCCCAGCGTTGTTCTTCTTTGTTCCAGGTGAACAGCGGGAAATCGAGCACCCAGCAGTAGGCCAACACGTCGGGGTCGCGCAACCCCAATCTTTCGCCCAGTTCCAGCCGCAGGCTGCACAGGACTTGAGCAACGACAGCCGGTTGGTCAGCCACTAGCAACACCAGGTCGCCCGCCTTGGCCCCAGCACGCTCGATCAATGCGTTTAACTCGGCCTCGCTCACAAACTTGGCAAAGGAGGAGCGTGTCTGGATGCCCGTGCCGGTCTCTTTCAACGCCAGCCAGGCCAAACCCTTAGCCCCATTTTCCTGGGCCTGTTCTGTCAATTCGTCGATCTGCTTGCGGCTATAGTCCGCGCACCCCTCTGCACAGATCCCTTTGACCTGTCCACCGCCGGCCATCGTGCCGCTAAATACCTTGAATGCACTCTGGGCCACCAGGTCCGAGACGTCGAACAGCTCCATACCAAAGCGCAAGTCGGGCCGGTCGGTGCCAAAACGGTCTATCACATCCTGGTATTTTAGACGCGGGAAGGGTTTGGCCAGCAGTCGCTTGTTGCCCAGTTCCTCGACGATGCCGATAAAGAGGGGCTCAATCAAGGCCAGGATGTCCTCGCGTTCGATAAAGCTCATCTCCAGGTCCAACTGGGTAAACTCGGGCTGACGGTCACCGCGCAGGTCCTCGTCGCGGAAGCAGCGCGCGATTTGAAAATAGCGCTCATAACCGGCGACCATTAACAGTTGCTTGAGCTGCTGCGGGCTCTGGGGCAGCGCGTAGAACTGGCCGGGATGGACGCGACTGGGCACCAAATAGTCGCGTGCGCCCTCTGGGGTGCTCTTGAACAGGATGGGGGTCTCGATCTCGATAAAGCCGCGCGCGCTGAGATAGTTGCGGATGTATTGGATGACCTTGTGGCGCAGCACCATGTTGTCTTGCATGCGGGGCCGTCGCAGGTCGAGGTAACGATATTTCAGGCGCAATGCCTCGTCCACGGGGGCGTCGTCATTGGTGGAAAAGGGCGGTGTCTTGGCCGGGTTGAGAATCTCGACCGACTCGGCCACTATTTCAATTTCGCCCGTTGCCAGGTCGAGATTTTCCAGCCCTTCAGGACGCCGGCGCACGGTGCCATGGACTTTTAGCACATAGTCGCCTCGCGCTTCTCCGGCGGCCTTGTGTGCCACGTCTGACACGGTTGGGTCTGAGACGACCTGGGTCACGCCCCAACGGTCCCGCAAGTCCATAAAGATCAGGTTCCCATGGTCCCGGCGACGCTTGACCCAGCCCGCCAGTGTGACTTTGTGACCGGCGTGTTTTCCGCGCAGCTCCCCGCAGTTATGTGTCTTTAACATCGTTTGGCCTCTCCTTTGCGACCTGATACAGGGCATAAAAGCATAAAAAAATCCGCCCCCAACCTTGGGGGCGGACAGTGTCCGAATCGCTCTCGGGCGTTAGCGACGCATCCAACGACCCGAGAGCCGCCCCCGGCGGCCTCGATTATCGTTATCGTCGCGATTATTGTTGATCACAGACCAGGCTTTCATCACGCCCTCCCTAACTTGGCAAATTATACCACGTTGGCAGCGCCGGGTCAAGTTTGAAATCAATCATGTCTCACGTTCGTGCTTTCGTC
>CAZSJU010000245.1:0-3449 GCA_964607235.1 uncultured Anaerolineae bacterium
GTGTCCGCCGGTAACTGGTCGGTGATCACGACGCCCGTGGCGCTGACCAGGCCGGTGTTGGTGACGCGCAGCGTGTAGGTCAACGGCCGGCCGGCCTCGGCCGGAACGGGCGTGGCTGACTTGGCCAATTCCAGCGCCGGCCAACCGGCGTGCACGTTCGTGTCGTCGCCCACGGGGCCGAAATCCCGATCGCCGGGCACGGGGCCAGGTAACGACGACCCCGCCACCTGGGCAGCGTTGATCTGGTCCTCACCGGCGGGCACGTCGGCGTCCACCCGGCCACGATAGACCAGGAGCAGCTCGCCGCCCACGGGCAGGCTGATGGCGTCCGCCAGGTCCAGGGTCAACACGCCGCCGGCGTAAGCCGAGACGTAATCCGACGCGCTCAACGGCACGCCGTCGATTTCCAGGCTAAAGGGCAAGGGCGGCAAGAACGACACGTGCGCCGGCTGGGTGTCGGTGATCCGCAGGTCATAGGCCGGCGCCGCGAACGGCCCGGCGTTGCTCACGCGCACGCTATAGGTCACGACGTCGCCCACGCCCACCGTGCTGCTGGTGGGCGGTTCGGAGGACTTGACCAGGACCAGCGATGGCGCGGTCACGGTATAGACCGCCTCGTCGCTCTCGGTCAGCCCCGCCGTGTGCGATAACGTCGCCACATTGGTGATCCGATCGCCGGGCTGCGCGCCCCGCGGGCCGGACAGCACCGCCGTGACCGTGATCCAACGGGCCTCCCCGGCCGGGATGGACGGATAGGTCACGGTAAAGGCATTCCCCGCTATATCGACCGTCCCATCCGGCCCGTCCGTCACCGTCTCCAGTTGCATGCGCGCGTCGATGCTGTCCGTCACGAGCACGTCGTACAGGGTGGCCGAGATGGGCGGCGCCGGCACCTGGATAAAATAAGTGATGACGCTGCCCAGGGTCGGGGAGGGCGGCGGGGCAAAGGCCAAGGTCTTGGTCAATCCGCCGTCGATGGTGCGCACGGCCGTCGCGTGCGTGCCGCCGCTGTACGCGCGGGTCACCGTCGTGGGCTGGGTGTCGGTCAGCCAGTTATCGTAGGTCAGGAACGCGTGGTTGGCCATGACCGTGTTGGCGGTGATGGCCTCTGACACGCTCATGACCACGGTCAATGTCAGCGCCGTGTGTCGCGCCGGGTCGAACGGCGCCGTCGGGGTCAGGTGATCGATACCCCACACCAGGGTGCCCGTCGCGCCGGGGATGGGCGCCGGCTCGCGCACCACCGCCGGCGGGGTGGGGTCGTTGCTGCTCATGGTGTACGAGACCAGGCGCATGGCGCTGGGCACGACGTCGGTGATGAGCAGGTCATAGCCGGGCAGGCGACTCTGGTTCGACACGAACAGGGTATAGGTGACCCGGTCACCGGCCCCGACCAGGCAGGCCATGTCGTCCAGGCGCGTGACCAGCACGTCGTCAAACTGCGCGCCCGCGTTCTGATGCGCATACAGGCCCACCCGTCCCAGCGGCTGGCGCGCGGCGGGGTCGGTGTAGGACAGGCGCAGGACGCCGTCCACGTACACCCGCATCTGGCTCCCCACGACCTGGACCTCGACGTGGTACCAACGGTTCACCGTGTAACCAAAACTTTCTGTGGCCAGGTTCGACGCGTTGGGGTCCTGGCTCTGCAAGAACAGTTGCGAGGTCGTCCAACGCAGGCGATAGCCCTGGGTGTCGGCGTCATTTCGGCGCCAATAGGCCCCAACCGCGCCGTCAGGGTCGGGGGTGCGGACCATAAAACTATAGCTGTAATCCGTCCAGCCGGCCACCCCGGCAAAGGCGCGCCGGTGGTCGCCGTCGTCGACGCTCTCCAGGATGCCGTCGTTGACCTGCCAGGTGCCAAACGTGGACCAGGCGCCACCGGGCGCGCCCCCGTCGGGCACGTCGTTGAAATCTTCCTGGAAGCGTGTGGCCGCGCAGCCCTGGGGCGTGACGTAGGATTTGCCCAGGTGCAGGACCGGCTCGACAATGTCCACGCCGGCGCTGTCGGTGATGACATAAGCGCTGCCGCCTTCGCGATACGTCAGCTCTAGCAGGTTGCTGATCCGCACGCCGTCATAGTTGCCGGCCCCGTCCAGGATCACGGCTGTGAGGGTACCTTGCGCCTCAACCGTCCCCGTCACAAGACCCAGGTCCCACGTCACGTCCCCTGTCTCCAAGGTGGCGGGCGCGCTGGTCGGCACTGCGACCTGCTGGACCGGTCCCCCGGCGTTGCCGTCGGCGTCATAGGTATAGGTGAGCACCGCGCCCAGGTAACCCAGCCCCGGCGGCAAACGATCAATCAAGGTGAAATCCTCGTACAGGCCGTCGCGGTCCGGTTTGCTGAGCAAGAATTCGAAATGCACCAGGCTGCCGATGGTGCCGGTTTGCACCGCTGGCCCCTTTTGGAACGACTCGGACAGCGAGACGTGCGCCTGGTTGGACGCCGTGGCGGGACGGCAGCCCATGTCACAATAGGCCGTGGCGGTGACCACGTTAAAGTTATCGCCGACATCGGTCAATACGGCGCCCACCTGCGCGGTCCAACTGCCCCCGCCGGCGGCCAGTTCGCCCACCGTCCAGGTGACCTGCGGCGCCGCGACGATGCCACCACCCGTGGCAACAATGTCCGCAAAGCTGCTGCCCACTACGTCCGTCACCAACACGTTATAGGCCGCGCCGGCGCCATTGTTCTCTAGCGTCAATGTCCACGTCACCCGCTCGCCGACCTGCGCCACCTGTTCGGCCGGCGTCTTGGTCAGAGCCAGGTTCGGCACCACCACATTGACCGCCGCCGAGGCGCTCAGGCTGTACGGCAACGTGCTAAAGCAGTCGGGAATGTCGTCATTGTACAGGATCTCGACCTGGTTAGACCCGGCCGGCAGCGTGCACGTGCCGCTGACGTGGGCATTATGCACGCGCAAGGCGAGCGTCGTCAGGCCGCTGGGCAACACGGCCCAGGTAAAGACCACGGTCTGGCCCAGGTCGATCGTGCTCGAAGGCGGCGCGCTTACATAAAGCGTATCGCTGTACACAAAGCCGGCCGGCAGCGTATCGGTGAGCACGACCCCATAGGCCGGCGGGCCGTCATTGTTCAGCGTCACCGTCAAGACGCCGCCACACACGTTCAGCAGATCCGGTTCCAGCTCCGTTTCCAGGACGGGCGGCTCAAAGACCGGCCGCGTGCGCAGCTCGGCCTGCGCCTGCATGCGGACGCGGCAGCCGTCGTCACAGCCCCAGGACAGGTCGGCCTGGTTCAGCGTGTCGGCCGGGGTGCAGCCGTCGGGCTGCAAGACGCGGGTGCTCACGGTCAGCACGACGGTCGCGCCGGGGTCGACGGTGCCCAGCGTCCAGGATACCACGCCGCCCAGGGCGCCCACCGCAGGCGCGGACAGGCTGTAGGCGTTCGTGGCCGTGATAAAGGCCAGGTTGGACGGCAGCGTGTCCGAGAC
>CAZSJU010000245.1:3549-5597 GCA_964607235.1 uncultured Anaerolineae bacterium
TGAAAGCGGACATAGACCGTCTCGCCCGGACGGACGCGACCCAGCCAGTCGTCCAATGGCGGCCCGCTCCCCGGTCTCCAAGAGAGCGACTGGCCCACGATGTCCGGGTTGGGTCCGGGTTGCCAGTTGACTGTGTCCGTGCTGACCTGGGTCGTGCCGGTCACGTAATACAACTCGGCCGGCAAATCCTCCTGGAGCGTGGCCGAATAGACGCTGAGCAACCCGGCGTTGCGCACCGTGGCGGTCACCGTACGCGTGTAGCAGGTGTCCAACGGGCTGACAAAGCTGTTGGTGTTGAGCAGCACCGTATTGGGCAAGACCACCTCGGCCTCCACCAAACATCCGGCGTGGCAGGCCTCCTCCAGGCAGCCTTGCTGGCCGTAAAGCGTGTTGGTCAAATTCTCACAACTGATGATCTCGGCCTGATATTCGATCCGCACGCGCTCTTTGGGTTGGATGACGGGCAGGCGCCAGGTGACCAGGTGGGTCGAGGTCAACGGCGTCACCCCGGCCACGGAACCCTGGGTGGAGGTGATGGTCGAAGCGACGTAGCGCAGCCCGCTGCCCAGCGTGTCGGTCAATGTGACATGGTGCGCCGGCCCGGCGCCCGCGTTAAACACGATCAGCGTCCAATCTAGCAGATCACTCTTGGCATAGATGATCTCGGGGAATTTGGTCATGATGGGCAAACAGACCTCAAACCGCGGGTTGGCCAACCCGCCCCCGGCGCTGCAGCGCTCGCGGTATGTGTCATTGTCGGCGCAGCGGTTGTCATAGTACAACGTGCCCTCAAACGGCGCCGCGTCGGCGCAGCGCAACTGGACGCGCAAATCGACAGTGGCCGTCAGGGCAGCAGCAAAGGCGTCAGAGTAGTACCAATGGTAACCCAGGCTGTCGGTGGTGGTATAGGCCGGCGTCAGGCCGGCAAAGCCCAATACGTCCACCACAGCATAGGTGTCGGTGACCAGGTCGAGCGCCACGTCATACGCCGGCACGTCGGGCGTGGTGCGCGTCGCGCGCAGCGTGACGGTGTACACGTCACACGACGAGACCGCGGAGGGCAAGCCGTCCAACGCCAGCGACATCGCCGGCGCGCGGGTCTCAACGGACACGCCATGCTCTACCGATCCCTCGGCGGTGCATTCACCATAGCCGGTGACGCCCAGGTTGAGGTAAGACCAATCGTAAAAGCTGACATCGCTGCACGCCTCTGGCTCACCGAGCTGCGCCTGAAAGACGATCTGTAGCGTCGCGCCGGGCAGCGTGATGCCGCAGGTGGGCGAGAGGTGATCAATAACCAACATGCCGCCCACTATCGACTCGGAAAACGTGGCTGTGCAGCTCACGACGCCGTCGTCCACCGTGACGGACGCCGAGCCGCTCACATAGGTCTGGTCCGGCAACGTGTCGGTGTAGACCAGGCCCGACCAGGTCGGCGTGACGACGAACGTGTCACCAAACGTATACGTGCTGGTATAGGTATAGGTCTCGTCGTCACACGGGGTCAGCGGACCCGACACCACCTTGTCGCCGACGATGCCCTCACTGCAATGAATATAACTGCTGGCCGAAGCGCTGGCGACATGCGTGCAGGCGCGACAGTCCGACGCGGTGGCGGTGACAATGTTGCTCATCTGGGTGCCACAGGCGGCGCAACCGCTGACGGTGGCGTCCGGCGTGTCCAGCACCACCGTCAGGCGCGTCGTCTCGGTCAGCGTCCAATAGATGCGGCCCGGCGCCGTGATGCCCCCGCCGGCGTCGATCACGCGCCAGCCGAGGGGCAGCGCGTCGGTCACGGCCACGGTGCCGCTGATGTCCTGCACGTCCACCGTGATATAGGCGGTGATTACCTCACCGCGCTCGATCACGCCCGGCATCGACTTGGAGACGTCCAACTGCCCCACGCCGGCGCTCAACTGCCAGGGCGCCAGTTGCGGGCTGGTCAGGTACAGGTTGCCACAGCGGTCGTAAAAATCCAGGCCAAAGTCAAAAGAGCCATTGGTCTGGGAAGGGCAGAGGTCTGCGGGCAAGGTCATGGTAAAGACCAA
>CAZSJU010000246.1:0-4316 GCA_964607235.1 uncultured Anaerolineae bacterium
CCCGCCAGCGCTGGCGGGACATCGGCTGCTTGTAACTTTTGTATCCGGGCCTCGGCCAGATCAAACTGCGCGCTGGCGATCAACACCCAGGCCTGCACGGTGTTCAAGCGGGGCCGTGCCTCGAGTATTTCGGCCGGCAAGGCGTTTAACCAATGCCTCAACATCCCCAGTTCACTGCGTCCCAACAAGTCCCGCGCCACACGCTCGACCAAGCCCGCCGCGTGCTCGAAATCTTCTGCAGCCAGGGCGTGGTTCACGGCCTCGACGATAAAGCCGTGCGCCTCGTACCATCGGGCCGCGCGTCGATGCAAGTCAGGCAGCCGTTCCACATCACGCTGACGTAACCGCACGCGCAAAAACTCGGCAAAGAGATGATGATAACGATACCAACGTCGCTGCTCATCCAACGGGACGACGAACAAGTTGGCACGCTCCAACGCTTCCAATATCTCCCGGCTGTCCTCAAGACCGGTGACCGCCTGGCACAACGGACCACTCAGACGTTCGAGCACCGACGTGTCTAGCAAAAACTGGCGCATCCGTGGCGGTTGGCGGGAAAGCACTTCTTCCATCAAATAATCCAAGACGTAACGGTGACTGCCCGCGAAAGCCTTGACAAAACCCGACACGTCTTCCTGGCCTTGCATAGACAACGCCGCCAGTTGTAGCCCGGCCACCCAGCCCTCGGTACGCGATTCGAGGATGGCGATGTCTTGCGCCGAAAGCGCCAGCCCCATCACCTGGTTGAGCAAGACCGCCGCCTCGTCAACGGTAAAGCGCAAGTCGTCCGCGCGCAATTCGTGCAACTGTCCCCGCGCCCGCAGCCCGGCCAGCGGCAAAGGCAGGTTGCTACGGCTGGCCACGACGAGACGTAACTGGTGGGGCAAATGTTCCAGCAGGAAGCCGAGGATATCGTGGACCACGCGCGCCTCAATCACATGATAATCGTCTACGATGAGCACACAGGGTTCTGCCAGGGCAGCAATGTCATTGATCAACGACGTCAAGATCAATTTGAATCGCTCGACCTCTTTGAGGCGCTGGGACGCGCCCCCGGAAGAGACTGCGGACGCAGAAGATTGGAGCGCGTGCAACAGTACCAGCGCGCGCTCACCTACGTCGGGGTGCAAACTTTGCAAGGCTGCGATGACATAACTCACAAAGCGGACCGGGGCGTTATCGTCCTTGTCCAAAGAGAGCCAGGATAGAGGCCACGCGCTACCAGAGGGAGAGGCGTGCCACGCGCTGAGCAAAGTCGTCTTGCCAAAACCGGCCGGCGCCGACAACAGCGTCAACTTGCGTTCGACGTACGTGTTGAGACGTTGCATCAAACGCGGACGCGGGACCAGGTTTGAACGCGCCTGCGGGATGTACAGCTTGGTCGCCAGCAGGGCTACAGGCACCATACTATGGTTCACGGCCACAGCCATTCAGATTGTGTCACTCGAATCTCAGCGGATCAAAGCACCCTGAATATTATATGACCCAAATGAAATGACTGCAACCCTAGGCCTCGGCTCTGGCCCCTTGTCCGGCGAGCACCTCTGGCACTGCTTCTCCGTCCTCGGGCACACGCGGTGGACGGTCTTCTATGCGCATAACGCCGTCTTCTATGCGCATAACGCCGGCTTCTATGCGCATAACCGCCGGGATGAAAAAGCCGGTGACCCCCATAAGCATGGTGACCACACCCCCCAAGACAAACCACAGGCGCACGCCCAACGCGTCCGCCACCGGCCCTGCGACGGCCAGCCCCAAGGGCGACGCCGCCGACGCGAAACTGCTGAGCAAGGTAAACACGCGCCCTTGCATCTCGGGTGCGACGAGACCCTGTAGCAAAGCGAGGATGGGACCGTTCACAATGGGCATCATCAAGCCCACCGCAAACATTCCTCCCAACGCGAGGATAAAGGACGCAGCAGGCGTCAAACCAATCACCAACGTGCTCAAACCCAACCCTAGCAGTCCCACCAGAGAGGTCAGTATCTGGCGGCGAAAACCGCCCCACGCGCTCAAAAGCAAGCCCCCCAGCACCACACCAACCCCCCAAGCGGATTCCAACCCACCTAGCTGGATAGCGCCCCCGCCAAAATGCTGGACCACCAGGATAGGCAACAGCGCAAAAGCCGGATTGAGCACCAGGTTAATCACCGTCGCCAACAGCATAATCATCAACAACCCAGGCCAATGCCACACATAGCGCAAACCGGCGCACAGGTCTTGCCACAAGGAAGGCTTGTCCGTTCGCACAGCCGCGGATGTCTCAGGTTGTAGCGGTTGGGGGACAATGACAAGAAAAAGCGGCACAATGGCCAGCAGCGCCGTGACCACATCAATCGCCAGCACACCCTGCATCGGCAGCACTTCTAACAACAACGCACCCAACGGCGCCGACGCAATGTTCAACCCACCGCTCAACATTTGATTCAAGCCCTGAATGCGCCCCAACTGTGTCTTGGGCACCATGAGCGAAGTAGAAGCCTGCATCGCCGGCCAGTGAAAGCCGCCGGCCACCGCGCGCACAAACATCAACAGATAAACGTGCCAGATTTGTATCCAACCGGACCAAAAGAGCAACGCCAACCCCACCGTCGCCAGGGCGATGAGGCCATCGGCGACGATCATTGTGACGCGCCGGTTCCAGCGGTCTACCAGCGCACCGACCAACGGCCCCAGCACGACACCTGGCAACAAGCCCACCAACGACGCCGTCGCCAAAACCGTGGCCGACTCGGTCGTCTGGGTCATCCACCAAATAAGCGCAAACTGCACCAATTGGCTGCCCAATAAAGAAAACGCCTGTCCGATCCAAATCGCAAAAAACGGGCGCAGCGACGGGGATTCTGCCTGAGCGGTCGATTTCATCTTTGCCTCCGATTTAGTTTGATTTGCCCCGCACAAGCGCTCACGGGGAGGTATCTCGTCGTCCCCGATTATACCAGACCGCTAAAATTTGTCAATGTCTATATTAAAATTATCAATATACGTATTGATTTTTACAAGGTACATCACCCCAAGCCATAAACAAAAACTCGCGCCGCGTCAAGCCAGCGCAAGCCCCATATGACCGTCCCCCAACGCAAGATACCTTTATCCTCCCATCACCCCCCACATATCAGATGAATCACCGACACCTCGGCCTTGTCCTCAATCTGATAGGCGTCATAAGCTTGCCGAGGCACCACCTCGCCGTTCACCTTGACCACCAACAGCGGGAAGGTATAATTACGCCGGTCCAGCACATCCCGGACCGTCATTCCCGATTCCCACGACATTTGCTCCTTGTTCACACGAATCATAGCGTCCTCTCCCTCATCGTCCAATCTGTACGCGCCTAATAATACCCCGATTCGGCCCGCCTGTCGAGTCACATCCACTGCAACTTTTTTGCACGCGTTGCGTAATGCAATATAGAAGAGCCAATCTGAAAAAAAGAGGAGTGCTAAAGCAATGCAAAAACGAGCATATCATTCACTAATCTGGGGTGGCCTGCTGATCGCCCTCGGCCTGGCGCTGATCGCCAATAATATGGGGTGGCTGGGCGACTGGAACGCCCCTGTCTGGTCGTTAATTCTCGGCGCCTGTAGTCTGATATTCCTGCTCACCTACCTCAGCGATCGCACACAATGGTGGGCGCTCATTCCAGGTCTGGTGATTCTGGGCATCGCTATGGCCGTGTTTTTGGCCGAAGAGGACCTCGTGTCGGGCGAGATCGTCGCCACCTTTATCCTGGGTGGCATCGGCCTACCTTTCCTGCTGATTTTTGTGACCGACCGGCGCCACTGGTGGGCACTGATCCCTGGCATGACCATGTCTGGCATCGCGCTGGCCGTGCTCTTGGAGGGCCTCGGACTCATCAGCGACACAGCGGTGGCCGGGATCATCGTCGGCGGCGTCAGCCTGGGCTTCCTGTCCATCTATTTGGCCGACCGGGAGCAATGGTGGACGCTGATTCCGGGTGGCATCATTGGGACTGTGGCACTCTTTTTACTGATGGCGACGGTGATCGAGTTTGTGTGGCCGGTGGCGCTGATCCTGCTCGGCTTGTTCTTGCTGCGCGGTAGGCCACAGCGACGCCGGTCCAGCCCATCAGCGGTCCAAGCTTCCTCGCCGCCCGCCCCGGCTAAACCTGCCCCGCCGCAGCGCCAGCGGATGCCGACCCTGGAAGAGCAAATCGAAGCGGCTGTTGCAGAAGACCCGGAAGCGATTGAGGACGCTGAAATCATAAGCGAGACCAAAGCAAAAACGGGCGACCCAGGGCGGCCAGAACCCGAAACGCCGGCGCCGACCTCGGAAACGTAAACCAATACTCCCAC
>CAZSJU010000246.1:4416-5548 GCA_964607235.1 uncultured Anaerolineae bacterium
GCCCATCACTGACAACCGATCCCTGTTTACCGCATTTGCAAGATCATCGGCCAATAAAACCGCCAGGGCACACTGGAAACGACAGGCGCGCCGAACGTCGGCGTCGGCACTTGTGCACTGTGCACGGCATAGTCCGCGTTGATCAAGGTCCTACCGCGCGAGAGGTCATCCGCCACTGTCACAACTAGCGTCACGCTGACGTGCTGGGTAGGGGCAAGCGTCCCCAAGTTCCAAAGTATCGTCTCATCCTGCCGCGCATAGTCGCCGCTAGCCTGGGCAAAGGTGGTGCTCAGCGGCAACGTACTGGTCAAAATGACCCCTGTGGCACGGCTCAACACGGCGGTGTTGCCCACCGTGAAAGAATAGGCCATCGTCTGACCCGCCGATACCCAGTGCGGTTCGACCCGCGCAGAGAGGCTCAAGCCCACGGATCCCTCGCGCACGGCGGACAGCGCGTCCACGATGCCCCAACCGTACACGTTATTGGGATGTCCATCTGCAGCGCCACCACAAGCGTCATCCAGCGCCGGCCGGGCCGTTTCACGGATGACCGCTTCGGTGCGGTCCACGTCACCGACCAAGCCCGGCGCGGCAGACCACAGCAGCGCGACCAGCCCCGTCACGTGAGGCGCCGCCATCGAAGTGCCGCTCTTGTAACCATAACCGCCACCGGGGAGACAGGAACGCACGCTGACGCCTGGCGCCGAGACATCCGGTTTAAGACGCACCTCATCCCCTACAATGACCGGTCCACGGCTGCTGAAATAGGCAATCTGACCGCCACTATCCGTCGCCCCCACGCTAAAAACAGCATCGTGACGGGCTGGCGGCGCGTTGACAGTCTCGCAACTGCCTCCGGCATTCCCTGCCGAGGCCACAACCACAATGCCGGCCGCGCGCACATTCTCCACCACCGCGCGCAGCGCTTCGGCGTCGCACCCTTCAGAGGGCGGGCAGGTCCAAGAGTTGTTGATGACGTGTGGCGCCAGGCCAGGTTCACCATCGACCATCGGATCCCCACCTACCGGATAAGGCGCCAGGAAAAACTCGAAACACTCTGCATAAGTAGCCGGGGTCCCCACCCCACGGTCCATATTGCGACAGCCAATCCATTGCGCGCCGGGCGCGACAC
>CAZSJU010000247.1:0-5545 GCA_964607235.1 uncultured Anaerolineae bacterium
GCTTTGCGCGCCCTGGTACTTTCGGGGGGCGGCGGACGGGGCGCTTATCACGTGGGGGTGTTGCGTTTTCTAGAAGAACACGAGTGGTATCCGGATATCGTCGTCGGCACGTCGATTGGGGCGGTCAATGGCGCCGCTATCGCCTCGGGGCACACGGCGCGCTCATTGTGGGCGCTGTGGCGGCGTCTCGAGACCGATAAGGTGCAGCGTCCGGTGCTAAAGCTGTTCTCACCGGAGAAATGGAACTTTCTTTTGGATACCAGCCCGTTGCGCAAGACCCTGACCGAGGAGGGGTGGATCGACCTGGCGCGGATCAATGCCGCGTCTCCCGCCAAGCATTTGCGCATCACCGTCGTAGAGGCCGAGACGGGTCAATTGCGCGTTTTTGGCAACAGCGCAGACGGTGCGGGCGGCCATTGTGAACACGTCGAGATCACGGTGGATCACATCCTGGCCAGTTGCAGCATCCCGGTGCTCTATCCGCCGACGACCATCGGGGCGGTCACTTTTTGGGATGGCGGCACGGTGGCCAACACGCCTTTGGGGCCGGCGGTGGATGCCGGCGCCGATGAGATCATAGTGGTGCTCATGACGCCCTGGGAAGACGAGAAAAATTGTCCGCGCTATACGCCCATCGATGGATTGCAGGGGCTATTGACGGCGGCGCAGGCCGCTTTCGAGTGGGCGTTATTGGCTTCTTTTCAGGCTGATATAAAGCTCTTTAACCGCACCAACAAGATCGTACGGTTGACGCTGGAGAACCAGCGGCTGCGCGCGCACAATGCCGAGCTGCGCGCACAGTTGCAGGGCCAGACCCCCCTGGGTGAGGCGGAAATGGGCCACTTGCAGTATCGAGAGATCGCCCCGCCGGTGATTGTCTCGCCCGAACGCCCCATCCCGGTGACGGACATTATCCGTTATGACCTCGGCAACCATGAAAAGCTATACCAGATGGGCTATGAGGATGCCCAGGCGGCCTGGACCCGGGCGGGACGGCTGGTCGAGGGAGCGGGTGTTTAGACGGGGGCGGGCTGAACCTCTTTAACACTGACACGGTATATCAAGTGTTTGCAATGGCCCTTTTTGACAAGCTGAGGAAAGGAAGTGTGAATGATCGCAGAGACCGTGGCGCAGCTACGTGACAACATTCAAAAGGTCATCGTCGGCAAGGATACGGTGATTGATCTGGCCTTGGTCGCCATGTTGTGCGAGGGACATCTATTGTTGGAGGACGTGCCGGGTATCGGCAAGACGACGCTGGCCAAGGCGATCGCGGCCAGTATGGGGTGCTCTTTTCGCCGCATCCAGTTTACGCCAGACTTGTTACCCAGCGATGTGACCGGCATCTATTACTTTAACCAAAAGATGCAAGAGTTCGAGTATCGCCCTGGCCCGATTATGGCCCAGGTGGTGCTCGCCGACGAGATCAACCGCGCGACGCCGCGCACCCAAAGCGCCTTGTTGGAGGCGATGCAGGAGCGCCAGGTGACGGTCGACATTGATACCAAGTTGCTGCCGCGCCCTTTTTTGGTGCTGGCGACGCAGAACCCCATTGAACTAGAGGGCACTTTTCCTTTGCCAGAGGCCCAGATAGACCGTTTTCTCATGCGCCTGTCCATCGGTTATCCCAGCGAGCAGGAAGAGAATGACATCCTGTTACGGTTTGAACGGGAGGACCCGCTAGAGACGTTGGCGCCGGTAGTGGACCCCGAGACGGTGATCGCAATGCAACGCGGGGTGCGCACGGTCAAGGTAGAAGCGTCGGTGCGCGAGTACGTGGTCAAGGTGGCCCGCGCGACGCGAGAGCATAACGAGATCGAGTTGGGCGTCAGCCCGCGTGGCACGATGGCGCTGTATCATACCAGCCAGGCGCTGGCTGCGTTGCGCGGTCGTACTTTTGTGTTGCCCGACGACGTCAAGTTTTTGGCGCCTTTTGTGTTGACCCACCGTATCCTCATCAGTTCTCAAACCCGGTTGCGCGGACGCCGGCCTGAGCAAATCGTGGCCGAAATTGTGGACACGGTGCCCGCGCCGGTGGAGACGTGAGTGAAAAAGTGCGTTTGACACTGCATATGACTTGTGGTATTATTTAGCCGTCCTTTTGGTAAGTTAAAATTCGGTCTAGGTAGGCCGTTAGACGTTTCCTACCCCTTGCGAAAGGAGCACCTTCTATGACCAAGTCGCGCACAGAGAGAATGGTAGCCCGTTTACGAGATCTGCAGTCGGGTACTCCTGACATTGAAGCGTCGGCCGTTGTGAGTGTTGATGGTTTGATTATGGCTTCCGCTTTGCCTGCGGACGTTGAGGAGGATCGCGTCTCTGCAATGTCGGCCGCTATGCTTTCCCTGGGTGAGCGAATCGCCGGGGAGTTGGGGCGGGGAACGTTGGACGAAGTCTATATCCGAGGCAGTCAAGGCTATGTCTTTTTGAGAGCCGTCGGTATGGACGCGGTGCTCACCGTGTTGGCCCGGGAACAGGCCCGCTTGGGCTTGATCTTTTTGGACATGAAACGCGCCGCCGAAGATTTGAGCAAGCTGGTCTAAAAGTTGAATTGCTCTTGATAGGGCAGGAGGTGACTGCGAAACAGCGCCTCGTGCCGTTTTTGGTTGACGATTGACTATTGTCGATGGGGATGATTATCCCCATCGATTTTTTAGTTGTCCTGTGAGGCGCTGTGTAACGACCTGCCGAATTATAATTGGAATGAAGCGTTGAGGATTGAAAATATGCCCAAGTACATTTTTTGCACCGGCGGTGTCGTCAGCAGTGTGGGGAAAGGGGTGACTGCAGCGGCGCTGGGACGGGTCTTGAAAGCCCGGGGATGCTGCGTAGCTATTCAAAAGTTGGACCCCTATATTAACGTCGACCCCGGGACAATGTCGCCTTATCAGCATGGTGAGGTGTTTGTGACGGATGACGGCGCCGAGACTGACCTGGATTTGGGGCATTATGAACGGTTCATTGACGAAAGCCTGAGCCAGGTGTGCAACGTGACGACAGGCCAGGTTTACGCCGAGGTCATCTCTAAGGAACGGCGGGGCGATTATCTCGGGGGGACCATACAGGTCATCCCGCACATCACCAATGAGATCAAGCGCTGCATCCGCCTGGTGGGGCACGAGATGCAGGCTGACGTGGTCATTGTGGAGGTGGGGGGGACGGTGGGCGACATTGAAGGCTTGCCCTTTCTGGAGGCACTGCGGCAGATGCGCAAGGACGTGGGGCGTCAGGATACCCTTTACATCCACGTGACCTGGCTCCCGTACATTGGCGCGACGGGCGAGTTAAAGACCAAGCCCACTCAGCACAGCGTGCGTGAACTGCGCAGCCTCGGCATCCAGCCCGACGTGATCATTGCGCGTTCTGACCATCCCATTGACAGCTCTTTACAAGACAAGATTGCGCTCTTTTGTGACGTAGAGCCGCGAGCTGTCATTCCGATGGAGACCACCTCCTTGTTATACGAGGTCCCCTTGTTGCTGCACAAAGTGGGACTGGGTGAATTTGTGGTGGAGCGGCTGGGTTTGCAAGTCGGCCCGCCCGATTTGAGCGAATGGCAACAGTTGGTGGCGGAAATTCGGCGCGTCAAACCTGCCTTGCGCATCGGCCTGGTGGGCAAGTATGTGCAGTTGCAAGACGCCTATATCAGCGTGCGTGAGGCGCTGTATCACGCGGGGATCGCGTGCGAGCGCGACATAGAAGTCGTGTGGATCAACTCGGAAGAGTTGCAGCGCGGGCGCAGTTGGGAACAGTTGCAGAGCGTGAGTGGCGTGGTGGTGCCCGGTGGATTTGGGTACCGGGGGATTGAGGGCAAGGTTGCTGCGGCGCATTGGGCGCGCGAAAACAAGGTACCCTATTTAGGATTGTGCCTGGGTATGCAAGTGATGGTCATTGATCTGGCGCGTGAGGCGCTGGGCAGCGAGGAGCCCAACAGCACCGAGTTTGATCTCAGCACGCGGCACCCGGTGATCGACTTGATGCCCGATCAGCACGCCATCACGGATATGGGCGGCACGATGCGTCTGGGGCTTTACCCATGCCGGTTGGTGCCCGGCAGCCGCGCCGCAGCGGCCTATGGGGTTGAACAGGTTCAAGAGCGTCACCGGCACCGGTTTGAGTTCAATAACGCTTATCGCGGCCGGTTGCAAGAAGCGGGCATGGTCTTTAGCGGTCTGTCCCCTGACGATCGCCTGGTCGAGATCGCCGAATTGGCAGACCACCCGTTCATGCTGGGCAGCCAGTTTCATCCCGAGTTTCGCTCCCGGCCCAACCGGCCCCATCCGCTGTTCCGCGCTTTTATCGAGGCCGCGGTCGCGCATCAGCGCAAACACGAAAGGGAACACGAAGGGTACGAAAGAGAGCACCACAGCGGGCGTGAAGGGTAAGTGGGGTGTGGCTTGTCAAACGTGGGCAAGCCTGGTATAATGTCGTCGTTGCGCCACCCTAGCTCAATCGGTAGAGCAGGCGCTTCGTAAGCGTCAGGTTATCGGTTCAAGTCCGATGGGTGGCTCTAGGCTAGGATTAAATGGGAGCGTGAGTGCCAGGCTTTTTTTAACCTGGCGCTCTTTTTTTGAAAAAGTGAATGAATGATTGACACGCTTTTTGAACAGTTGCTCGTTTATCGGGGGCCTGGTGTCTTTAACCAGTATCGCGACCGCGACCCCGAACTCGGGCGTCCCGACGCCCCGGCCATCCGCCGCGCCAATTTGCGCCGTTATCTGGAGACCTTTGCCGGCGCGGCCTATGTGTTGATGGGCGAAGCAGCCGGGTATGCGGGTTGCCGTTTCTCCGGCATCCCGTTCACCGGTGAAGCCCAGTTGCTTGGCCCGGATGCATTGCCTTGGGCCGCCACGGTCGGCGAATGGCAACAAAGCAGCCTGAACGACCCCTGGCGCGAACGCTCGGCCCAGATTGTGTGGCCGGCCCTGGGGGAGCGTCGCGACTGTGTGTTGTGGAACGCTTTCCCCTGGCATCCCTTCAAGGACGATCCGCTTTCCAACCGGCGCCCCCGCAAGCGTGAATTGCGGCAGGCCACCGGTGTGCTGCGCTGTTTCCTCTCTCTTTTTCCTCAGGCAGAGGTTTATGCAATCGGTCGGGTGAGCCAGAACCTCTTGCAAGAGGTGGGCATTCAAGCGACTTATATCCGTCATCCCTCTTATGGCGGCAAGCGCGCCTTTACCGCTGGCGTGGACGCGTTACCCAGGCGTGACCAGGCTTAAGCGGGCTCGGAATTTGCGTGCCCGGTTTCCTGTGGTACAATGCTGCTGGCGCGTCGTTATTGATTCCAGTGAGATGGGATGATGCCTCGTTTTCGTTCTGACGACCCCTGGCGGGTACTGTGGCGAATCGTGACCAGCGATTATTTGCTAGGCTTGGTCTGCCTGGTGGTGGCGCTGGCGCTATTGTTGGCTGCCTGGTTGCCGCAAATGGCTGGCGATGGGGTGACGTTTGACGCAACCTGGCACGCCGAGGTGCAACGTCGTTTTGGTGAGGATGCGTGCTTTGATGCGTCCCGCACGTTGTTGCAAAGCGCCGGCGCTTTTGA
>CAZSJU010000248.1:0-2915 GCA_964607235.1 uncultured Anaerolineae bacterium
CAGCACCGTCTGCGCACGGCATTGACCGCGCTGGCGGTGGCGCTGGGCGTCGCGACGACCGTCGCCGCCGACGTCATCCGGGCCGCCCTCATGAATGCGCTCTCGGGTTCAGTGGACGCCCAAAAGTTCATGATCGGCCTGCTGGAGCAGCTCGGCGTGACGCTGCAGATGATCGGCGTGGGCATCACGCTGGCGGCGGGGTTTCTGATTTTTAACGCCTTTATCATGGCGGTGACGCAACGCCGCCGGCAGATCGGCGGTTTGCGCGCCCTGGGCATGACGCGCGGACAGGTGTTACAGATGGTGCTGGCCGAATCCCTCATCGTCGGCGGGCTAGGGACGGCGCTCGGCCTGGTCGCCGGACCGCTGCTGGGGGCAGGCACCATCGCCCTGATGAAAGCCGTCCTGGGCGGGGACCTGCTCGTGTTCTCGGCCGGTAACCCTTCGCTTTCCAGCTTGCTGCTGGCGGTAGCCCTGGGAATGGGCGTCACGTTCCTCGCGGCGCTGATCCCGGCCTGGCAGGCGGCGCGCGTCTCGCCGCTAGTTACTTTGCGGCAAGAAACCCGGTTTTTCAAAAAAACCGGGTTTCTAAACTATGCTCTGATCGGCTCGACAATGCTATTGTTATTGACCGTCTATCTCGCCGTCGCGCCGCCGGGCGAGTGGGTGAGCTACCCGTGGGACCAGAACCTGACCGCCGCCTTGGTATTAGCCTGGCTGGTAGGTTGGAGCCTGGTCGCCCCGGCGTTGATCGACGGGCTGGGGCGCGGGACGCGCGGCTTATTATCGGCCCGCTGGGGCGCGGTGGGGCGGCTGGTAGCCGACAACCTGCAGCGCGGGCGCTTGCGCGTGACGCTGACCCTCCTGACGCTGGTCGTGGGCCTGACAATGATCATCGGCCTGACGGGCTTTATCCACCTGGCGGGGCAAGAGCTGTTGATCCCCACCATGACAGCGGGGTTCGAGCGGCTGCGCGCTTTGTTCATCGCACCCTTTGACGTCTCGCAGGGGATGGCGGCCTATACCGACCTGGAGCGCATCGCGCTGCCGCCGGAACTGATCGCGGAACTGCCCGACGTGGCCGGGGAGCGGGCGCGGGTGATGGACCAGTGGCGGTTCGTCATCGTGCCGGAACTCTCTTTTTTCGGTACCAGCTATTTCTCCCTGGTGGCTGATCCCCAAGACGTCCAGTTCGCCGGCGACGCGTTCTTTGACTTTATCGAGGGCGATTGGGCAACCGCCATGCCCATTCTGCAAGAGGGTTGCGGCGTGCTCGCGCCGCCGCTGATCGCCAGCCGCAACGGCGTCGCCGTCGGCGAGACGTTCGAGATCACCGGAGAGAACGGCCCGGTCCGCTGTACCCTGGCAGGCATCGGGCGGACGTTCGTCAACACCTCACTGATCAGCATGGCGGCCAAGGACGACTTTGTCGCCACCGAGCCGTTTCTGATCCACGTGGTCCCCTTGACCGGGACCGACCGGGAGCAGCTCAAGGCTGATCTGACGGCCCTGCTGGCGCGTTATCCCAACGCCTACCTGATCGAGCCGGAGGGCATGTACGCGGCGCAGGTCAAGATGTTTAAAGTCATGCCGGACATGTTTAACACGCTGCTGTTGCTGACGCTGGTCACGGCGGCGCTGGGTGTGGTCAACACGACGATGATGAGCGTCTCGGAGCGACGCCGGGAGTTGGGATTGTTGCGGGCCATCGGCGCCACGCGGCGCCAGGTGCGGGCGGTCGTGGTGGGTGAGGCGGCGCTGATGGGCTTTATCAGCGGCCTTTTGGGGCTGGTGATCGGCGTGGGCGCTGTGATAATCATTGTCGTGACCTATGGCGGCAACAGTTGGGGCGTGCCGGACCTGGACCTGTGGGGCGCGGCGTGGCGCAGCGCGCAACCGGCACTGGTCAACGGCCTGGTGGGCCTGGTCGCCGCGCCCTTGATCTGCGCCGGGGCAGCGTGGCTGCCGGCGCGCGCCATCCTGCGCGGGAACGCCATACAGACGCTGCAGCCCCATTAAATAAAGGCGCATGTGCCTTGGATTCTTCCAGTAGTTGATCCAGGATAGGCATTTGCACTTGACCGCCGCTGCAGTCGGTCTTGATACAATGTGAAGCGGCTTTTGTTTGGACTAGCTCACAGTGGACAATGTCAAAACTTCACGCTCAAGCCGGGCGCCTAACGTATCTGTAGCTATGTCCAAATCATAATCCATTTGTAATCCCAGCCAAAACTTGGCAGATGTCCCAAAATAACGCGCTAAACGCAAGGCAGTATCGGCAGTGATCCTCCGTTTCCCTAACACAATTTCGTTGATACGGCGCGCTGATACACCTATCTGCATCGCTAAATGATGTTGGCTAATCTCCATAGGTTTGAGGAATTCTTCCAACAACACCTCGCCTGGGTGAATGGGCGTTAATTGTTCGGTCATATCTCACCTCATGAATGATAATCTACAATTTCCACATCGTAAGCGTTATTATCGCGCCAATTAAAACACAATCGCCATTGATTGTTGACACGAATGCTATATTGTCCTGTCCTATCGCCAGATAACTTCTCTAAACGGTTTGCCGGTGGAATCCGCAAATCCTCCAAAGTGACCGCGTTATTCAACATGCGTAGCTTGCGCAAATCAGTTTGTTGTATTGTGGGCAGTAATTTACGCCGGAAAATCTTTTCTGTCTCAGTATCTCGGAAGGTTTTGATCATATTGTTATAGTGTATAACGCTTCGCGTTAAGCGTCAAGGATTATAGCGTTGTTTTGCAAAGGAGGCAACGAACGGGGAAAGACAAGGTTGAACCACGCGCACCGCTTAACGTTAGGGTTCAAACGCGCGGCGGGTGCGGCCGTGTTTCTGTCAAGCGAAAACTGCAGCGCCTTGCGATAGATAGGTAAGGCGATCCAGCGC
>CAZSJU010000248.1:3015-5530 GCA_964607235.1 uncultured Anaerolineae bacterium
GAGGTCGTTTTGCTCGACGGTATTGTCAAGAGCTGACGAAAAATCAGCCATCATCATACCCCCAATTGGAATAATAACCGCACTGGGTACACTTGACCGCGTAGCTCCAATACGCATCGCCGATGTGGGGGGCCACACCCCACTTGGCGTAGGTGACGAGCACCTCCTCGCTGCCGCAGTGCAGGCAGGCATCCATTGCTATGCGCCAGCGCAGGGGATGCTCGGCGCGCGGGATGCCGGAACCCTGGTAGATGGCCCCGTATTCGTGACGCGTCGTGCAGACGCACGGCTGGCGCTCATCCCCCGCGCTCCACCGGGGTTTCTCGTCAGCCTCGTGCAGGAAGATGTGATGCCCACGCTTGCCCGCCTTCGCCAGCTCATTCTTGGCGGCGTCGTCCTCGTAATACCGGTGTGAGAAGCCCTTGACCGAGCCATCCTTACGGAGCTCCGGCTCGCACGACGTCAGCGGGCGCGGTTCGGGCGAGAGCGGTTCCAGCAGGCGAATAGCTTGTTCTTTGCGCTCAATGCGCGCGATCTCTAGCGCCGTGTAGCCGTGGTGAATACCCCGCGCCACGCGGGCGACCGGGTCGGCCCCGGCGTCGAGCAGTGTCTGGATGATGCCGGCGTTGTCCCCCAGCACGCTGTCGTGCAGCGGGGTGTAGCCAAAGGGGTCGCAGGCGTTGGGATCGGCGCCGGCGTTCAGCAGCAGCTCGATCTCGTCCAACTGGCGGCCCCGCTCGGCCAGGTAGTGCAGCGCGGTGCGCCCGTATTCGTTGCGCGCGTTGGGATCGGCGCCCTGTTCCAGCCAATGAGCGATGGGCTGGCCCACCCGTGGATCGCGGGCCACCTTGAGCAAGCCAGCGGCATGGTAGCGCCCGGCCTCCCGTTGAGCCTTGTCGGCGTCGTGGGCGGCGATGGTCGCCAGCATGTAGGCGATGATATCGGCGTTATAGTGCGGGTCCGCACGAGCGTATTCCAGCGGATTGATCTCGCCCATATACGTCTCGGTAGGCACGTCCAGCGGCGCGCCGTGGTCGATGAGCAATTGTGCCATCGCCGTGTCGTGATGGGTGATGGCCGCGACCAGGGCGGTGCTGGACAAGGGCGCCTTTTCGTTCACGTCGGCGCCCAGTTCCAACAACTGCCGGGCGACTTCTAGCTGGCCCCCGTCCGCAGCGACACCCAGAGGGCGGCCCTTGGTCACGTCGGCGCCGGCTTGCACCAGGTGTTCGATCAGGTCGATCCGCCCCCGGCTGGCGGCGATGGTCAGCGGAGTCTTGTCAAAATCATACTTGGCGGCGTTGGGATCAGCGCCCAGTTCCAGCAGCCAGTCCAGCAGGGTCAGGTCATCGTCCCGGACGGCCTGCTCGGTAGCCAGTATCAAAGCGGTCTTGCGCTCATCGTTACGTTGGTCTAGATCAGCCCCATGTTCGAGGAGCAGCAGCGCGGTCTCGCGCGCGCCGTGTTCGAGGGCGCGCTGCAAGGGGGTGCGCTTGTCCCTATCCGTGGCTGAGGTGGGCATGTTGGGATCGGCCCCGGCCTCTAGCAGCGCCTGCACCAGGGGTAGGTGTGCCGCCTGCTCGTAGCCTTTGCCCAGCACCTCGTGCAATGGGGTCTCGTTGGATTTTGAGCAGATGGCGTTGACCTTGGCCCCGCGCGCCAATAACAAGTCAACGAGCTCGGCGTCCCGTCGCCGGGCCGCCATGTGCAACGGGGTCAAAAATCCTCCCGTGCCGCCGCCGACCCCGCTGGGATCCGCGCCCGCGTCCAGCAGGACGGTAGTCAAGGCCAGGTGCTCACGCCACACTGCCGCCTCCAGGGCTTCTTCCAGCGCATAATAGATCCACTCTTCCACCGTATCGAGCAACTGATGCACCCCGGCCAGGTCGCCCGCTTTGGTCCGTTCGACCAATTGTGTTTTGTGTTCTCGTCCTGTGCTCATTTCTAGCCTCCCTGTGGTTAAAGTTGTTCGCCTGTTGTTTACTATCATACCCGCAGGGACGTGCGGCGTCTATGACCGGCGTCACAGGTTCAATGAATAGGCTTTTCTTTTTGTGCCTTGCCAAAAGGTTCTAGAGGGGGCGATAAAAGTCGTCTCTTCCGCAACCTCCACCTGCACCAGCGCGGCCTCGCGGGGCAGCCAGACAGCCTCAGTGTGATAGTCAGACCAGAACTCAAAGGTCGCACCGTCTTCCACGCGGGCATAGAAGAACAGGGTGAGATACTTGCCGGCCTGCGGGTGGATTCTGCCCGGCAGCACTTGCGCCAGCAGCAAATCCGGGACGTTCAGATTGGTGAACTGCTGAATGACCTCGCGCGCCGTTTCCAGCACATCGGCATCCAACATATCGCAAGCGTAGTAACTATCCGCCAAGATCTGCCAGCATTCGCCGAATAGTTGCACCGGCAAATTGTCCACTTGTGCTTTGACCAACAGAAAACGGTCAGCAACATCGTGGAGCAAATAGACGTATCGCACGAGCGCAAAATCGCCAATACCCTAGTCATCCAACTC
>CAZSJU010000249.1:0-5481 GCA_964607235.1 uncultured Anaerolineae bacterium
GAATTATTCACCTGGCAGGTGATGATCTATACACTGGGGCATCTCTAGCAAGGCAAAATTTCATCCGCCCCTCACCCCTCCCTAACGGCGACGGCGCGCACCGGCGACAGGCCCAAGTCCAACGGGTGCCACATCCATATCCCGCGCTTGGCGGTGTACAACTCGCCAGCGGAGGTCAAGGCCAACACGTGCGAGCCCGCGCTGACAAAGCGCTCGATCATGTCGCTCATAGGCACCTTGAAGCCATCGGAGGCCAACGCCCAGGTGTCACCGCCGTCGGTGCTGCGCTCCACACGCCCCAGCGCGCCAACGTATCGCGCCGGGCCGACCAACATCGTTTCGGGCCGGTCAGGGTCCAGCCACACCGCGCGGGTGTATCCCTCAGCAATGCGTTCCCACGTCAGCCCACCATCACGGCTACGATAGCATCCGCCGCCCGTGGCCGCATAGACCCAATCAGGCAGCGCAGGATGCGTGACCAGGTCGTGGACGTCCGCATGCACCCCGCCCGCCAGCAAGCGCCACGTGGCGCCGGCATCGTCCGAGCGCAGGACCCCGCCGACCTCGGCGGCGGCGTAAAGGCGGTCCATGGACGGTGCGGTTTCCGGGTCGGGAGCGGCATCCGCCCCCAGGGCAAAACCCCGCACGCAACCGGCCGCCGGCGAATAAGGCAATGACCAGTCATGCGCCTCACGCAACCGCGCCACGTCAGGCGCTTCAAGCCACGTCTCACCGCCGTCGTGACTGAGCCAGATGGCCGCCGGTTCAGTACCGGCCCACAAGCGGTCAGTGCCGGGGTCATCCGGCGATTGAGGGGCAGCGGACAGCGCGCGCACGTGACGCACGCCCAGTCCGGACTCGGACGGCGACCAGGTGGCCCCCCGGTCACGGCTGCGCCACAAGCCATCGGTCGTGCCGGCCCAGGCCTGCGCCCCGCTCACCGCCAGCGCGGTGACGTGCTGTCCCTTTAAGCGCACGTATAGCGGTCGCCACTCTTCTTTTTCGCCCCTGAACACGGCCAATCCATCGTCGGTTCCCAGATAAATATCCATCAATTCCCATCCAGTTTATCACATATGGCGCGGACTTGCCCAATATATCGAGACCAGAGCACACGCTAATTTTACGCGGGATTGGTCAAAGTGCAAGCGACGGCCCAACTGCTCATAGTCAATAGCAATTCCAAATCGGTCATCGCAAGGAGCGTTTTTTGCGAAAGCAATCTCCAAATGGCCAATGGTTGACTTGCCCAAGAGCGCAGCCTGGATTATACTAGGGCAACAGTCGCAAGCACCGGCGCACTGGCGCAAATCGGCGGATTGTGTCACAATACAACTAGATCTTTCCGTAGAAAAAGAAACTTGAACGCACAGTCAAAAGGACGAGAGTAAAAATGACAAAACAAGACACCTTGATGGTCTCTGGCAAAGCACGCTGGTTGTTAGAGGGAGGGATCGACGAGCTTTCCGAGGGTGAACGGGCATTGTTGTTGGCCCTGGCCCGCCTGGAGGCGGACACTGGTCGTGAGGTCACCGAAGAAGAAAAGAAAGCGCTGGACGAGATGATAGAACGATCAGGGTCGGACGGTGACGACATTGCCCGTGCAGTCAAGCATATGGTCGAAGCCAAAGCGAGCAACAACCGCCGGCTCGACTGGTCAGCCCTTACGCGGCGCATCCGGCGCAAATAGCCCGCCGCATTCCTACAGCTAGCGATTTCATCCTGCCCCCAATACTTGATGCTAACAAACAGGGCACATCCCCTCGCTCAGGGTACCCGCCTCTTTATCTGGCACCCGTTGGCTTGGCGCCCTATGCCAACCGCCCTCAAACCGTGACAAGTTTATGAAAAAGCCTGACGATCGGCCGCCCAAACAAAAAAAAGCTGCCCTGGTGCAAAACAGGACAGCTTGTCTCAGGTCCTAACTTATGCCGCTTTTTTCTTGCGCTGTAAAGACACCAAATAGACACCAATGTCCTCTTGAGCCTGCTTGTACATCGCGAGCAACTCTTTGTCATCCTGCTTGAAACGGCGTACCGACTGAAAGGCACACTGTACACATCCGCGCATCGCTTTATAACTGTCCGTCTCACACGTCAAGCAGCCGTTCAGCCGCAGCATCATCAAGGAAAAAGCCAGGCTGTCAGGATGAGTTTCTGGCAAAGCGATGATGCACTTGACCAACGCCTGCCACTTGGGCCCGCGTAGCTCTTGCAACGGTGCGATTGCATAAGGCGGAAACAACAACTCACTGCCAGCGTGCATTCCAATGACTCCAAAAACCCAGTTTCATCCCCAGACACCCACCGGCCTTGTCCCTGGCAGCACACAGCCGACTCTGCCAAGCCTACAAGCCGGAAACGCAAACAAAAATACCAGCGTAATTATAACAACCAGCGTGTCGCCCGTCAAGGGTCAATTTACAAAGAAAGATCAGATTCTTCACACTCTAGCCGGTCGATGGTCGTCGCCGCAATGTACGCCAGCGTGCTCAAGAGGTCCACGTCGGTCTCGTTAAAGTCCTGCTGGTTAAACTTGTTCAGCACCTCAATCACGCCCAACACCCTGCCCCGCGCGACCATGGGCACGGCTAGCAGAGAATACGTTTCAAAGTGAAACGTATCATCGACGCTGCTGGAGAAACGTTGATCGGTCCGCACATTATTGACGACCTGGGGTTCCTTGTGGGTGACGACCCAGCCGGCAATCCCGGTTTCGGCAGAGATGCGATACCCCAGCAAAGCCGATCCGAGCTTGCCATGCGCGACGACAAAGACCAACTCGTCTTTTTCCTCATCCAACAACAAAATAGAGCCGCCAGCAGCATCAATGACGGTGAGCGCCGCATACAAAATCTTGTCCAACAGCGCCAGCGGCTCTTGCTCTGCGGTGATCGCCTCTGCGGCCTGCTGCAGCGAACGCAGTCCGTTCAGATAATCCCGCAGGGCCATCGCTTCTTGGCGCAGGCGACGGTCCTCTTCCAACAATCGCTGGTTCTCTTGTTGAAGAAACCTGAGTAATTGGTTACTCATGCGAGCCTCCTTTTTAAACAAGCCCCTGAAGGGCCAACACCCGGCACGGCGCACCCTCCAGGCCCACCAGCCGCAAGGGCGCCACGACGATCAAATCACCATCCTTGACCTGGTCCACGGCCTCGGGGTCAAGATCTGTCACCAGCGGGATGTCAGCGCCCAACCAAACGCGATTGTGATAATAGCGCCCGTTCTCGTCGATAAACTGTCCGCTGTACAAAATTAGATTGGGCCGCCAAGATACGACGGTAGCCACTGCGACGTCGTCCAGAACCACGCCGCCCTCTGGATTCACAAAGAGCGGCAATCCGCCCTGACGCACCCGGTCAGCAAAAGGCGCCAAAGCGCTGCTCGTCACCCTGATTGTTTGACGCGTGTCGATCACCACGGCAGGTCCCACCAACGCCACAGGGGGAATCTGATCCACCGTGCGCTGTCCGGGATGAAAATGCGCTGGCGCGTCCAGGTGGGTCCCCGTGTGGGTGCCCATCTCCAGGCGATGCACGCTGTAGCCTTGCTGCTCCACCGTCGCCCAGGTCTCTACCTCAAAAGTCGGATCGTGATAGCCGTCCCCATCGTCATAAACCGGCGTATGCGCGTCCAAAGGCCAAGTCAAATCCAACACCCGCATCTCTCGCACCTCCAATCTAGCCCCTCACATCTACTCTGGCAACAAACGGCGCAGCAAGCGCAGCCAATTCCCGCCCATGATGGCCCGTATGTGCGCCGGTTCAAAGCCATGCTCGCCCAACGCGGTCGCAATCTTGGGCAAATCGGCCACCGTGTCGATCTCGGCCGGCGCGGATGCGCTGCCAAACCCGCCATCAAAGTCACTGCCCAACGCCACGTGTTCCGCGTCCCCGACGCGCTGGCACACATAGTCGATGGCCCGCACCACGTCGACCAGAGTCACCTGCTCCTTGCGGTCCCCATTGTGCCAGTCAGGGCGCAGGAAAGCGTTGTAAAGCACCACGCCCATCACACCGTCGCGCGCGGCGATGCCGTCAATGAGCGCGTCGCTCAATTGACGGTCGCCGGGCACCAACGACTGGGGATTACTGTGGCTGGCCAACAAGACCCCTTCAAAACGGTCCAAAGCCTCCAGAGCCGCGCGCTCGGCCATATGACTCAGGTCAAGCCCCACGCCATACTCGGCCATCACCTCCAAAAGCTCACGCCCCAGGTCCGTCAGCGGGCCGGGTTCACCGGTGCCGCCGGCATAGCGGCTGCCCACCCAGGCCGGCCCGATGATGCGCAAGCCACGTTCTACCCACAGTTCTAACTCGGCCGGTTCGCGAATGGGGTCCGCGTTCTCCATCAAGGGCACAATGCCCACTCGCGCCTCGTCCCCGGCCTGGCTCGCCAACACCGCCTCCAGATCAGCCTGGTTGCCCAGCAGCGTAAATGGGGACGCATCGTCGGCCCAACGGCGATACACGTCCAGATGCGCCATCGCCTGCTCGTGCGCCTCTTGAGGATTGTGATAGACGATTTCACGCGCCGACAATGCCCGGCGCGCCGGCGCAGCAAACAATGTGCCAAACACCACCGCCACTTTTGCCGCCAACAACTCGGGCAGGCCAATCATGCATTGTCCCATCGCTTCTGACAGCGGACTGCTCTTTTCACGCGCGCGCGTCTCCAAGGCCGACTGCCGATAATCGCGCCCCAAGTTAAGCACATTATAAGCCAGATCCTGGTGTCCGTCCACAATAACGAGATGATGTGACGTTGCCAAGTTACTCACCTTCAATGTCCTCCCTTGGCCCAAAGGCCAACGCGTAAAACTCCTGAACGGCGCCGGCCGACACCCCTTCCAACTCGAACGGATAGGCTCGGCCCTGTCGCGCGCACGCGGCGCGCCCCCATTCCCCCACGGCATCGATCAAATGCATCATACAGCGCGCCAACGCGCGCGGCGTGAACTCTGAGATGACATAGGTCTTTTCCAACTCGGCCCACTGTACCGGTGAGAGCAAGATAAAGGTATCCTTTTGCACCATGTGGGCCTTGTGCGGCTGGTTGGCAATCAGCATCAACTCGACCAGAGAGTTCCGCCCGACCTGCAGCTCGTTGCCGGCACGGTGCAGGTCGGCTTGAGCGACCCAACGTCGCATGCGCGGCGCGCGCAACCAAAAAGAGACGGCCAATTCCCGCGCCCGGTTGGGATTCACCTGCTGATAGGGGCGCGGGGCCTGCGCCTGGATCCGGGTCATCCGCCCCCCGGTCCTGTCCAGCAAGATCCAACCGATCTCTGGCCCATAAAGGTGCGCTGCGCTCAGGCGGTCAATGGTAAAGTCGAACTCGATCGGGTCCGCAAACAGGGCCACGGTCACCCGCGCGCCCACCGAAGACCCGCTCATCCCTACCAGGGGACCAATGGCCTCAAGCACCGCGCGGCGATCGGCGTAAAAGCTGTCATAATGCTCGTCGTACACCGCCACGCCCA
>CAZSJU010000250.1:0-2731 GCA_964607235.1 uncultured Anaerolineae bacterium
ATATCCGCCGCGATCTCGGCCAGCATCGCCTCGCACATGGCCAGCTCTTCCTGTTCCTCGTCCAGCTTTTCTTCGGCCATGACGACCAGCATCCCCAGCACGTCTATCTGGGTCTGCCAGGTCTCCCGGTCCACGTCGTCCTGGGCTTTTTCCAGCAACTGCCGGGTGAGCGCCAGCTCGTACTCCCGGCGCGCCCGTTCGGGTTCGAGGTTTTCGCAGATGTCGCATTGCGCGGCGGTGGCGCGCTCCTGCCAGGCTTGCCGCACTTCTCGTTTGAGCAGCGCCCGCTCTTGTTCGGGGGTGCGAGGGATGGAGGCCGTGAAACGCCCATCCTCCAGCGCAGCCTGTGCCAGACCCTCTAGCCGGGTGTGCGCGCGGGGCACATAGGCCTCCAAGGCCGCCACGGCTTCTTTGCTGCCGTCGCGGGACAGGAGCAACAGCGCCTCTTGCATCTCCCAGCGCTGGCTGTTTTCTTTTTCCAGCAAGATATGGCGCGCGTCGGCCACGTTCTGAGGGGGTTGGCGCAGGTCGACGGGCGGGCAGCACTGGCCGTAACCGGGGCATGACGTGCCGCATTGGGCGACGTGATACCACAGGCCGCTCTCTAGCTCGACCAGCCCCCCGCGCCCCGGCTGGAGGTTGCCCGCGAACGCCTTCTCCCCAAAATAGTCGTCGGTCACGACGTCGCGATAGCCGGCGCAGCAAATGCCACAGCCGGGGCAGCGTCTGCCACAGTCGGCGGTCTCGATCAAGCGGTGATGCGCGTCCTCGGTGACGATGGCGCCGTCCACGTGGCGCGGGTCATACGGTGGCATCCATTGTACCCAACGGGGTTCCATCGGTTTTCTCCTTTCGTGGCAATGTTTATCTTTGGGCGCGGGCCGAACGGCCGCGCCCCTCAATCGCCTTGCGTAGCTCGTCCTTGAGCGCCGAATAGCGAGAATAGGTGGCGAACAAGTCCTGGTAATAGCGCTCAAAGTCAGCCTCACGCCCCTGCACGCGCCGGATGGACCGGATCACCTGGCAGTATGCACCGGCCTGCGCATACCAGTGGCGATTCTTGCCTGCGGCGGCCTGTTTAACCCGCGACTTGTACAATTGCACCGCGCCGTCTAGCAAGGGTGCGGCGGTGAGCGTGCGGGCAACCGGTTCCAGGTGCGCCCCATATGTGCGAATGACCTGGGGCGCGTCGCGCAACGTCTCTGCCAGCACCTGGTCGGGCTGCCGATCCTGGGCCGCCAGCCCCATGCGCAGCAGGCCGGTCGCGACGGTGCTTGCCAGGTCCTCATCCTTCCAGCCGGCTGGGATGCCGGACGTCGAGGCCCAAGCGACGGCCTTTTGCCATTCACCTTCCAACAGGTAGGCATAGCCCAACAAGCACGCTTCGGTCAAGATGACGACGGGATAACTCGTTTGCCCTTTGATCGTCAACACGTGCGCCTGCATCTCGGCCGTCAGTTGAGGGTAAAGCGTTCGCCATTGATGGACAGCCTGGGCGGCCTGGCGCAGTTTGAGATAGACTTGCGCTTCCCATGGCCGCTGTCGAAATAGTGCCTGCAACCCTTCGAGGGCTTCGGCGGGCCGATCCAGATGAAGCAGCGCTTGACCGCGTGCGCGCTGGAGCGGTATGCGATAGTGGTTGTCGGCCGGCAGCTTGCTCAGCCCGTCCTCGGCCCAGGCCAGAGCTTGCTCCCAATTCTGTTGCTCCAGGTAGCGTTCTACCAGATCCTCGTATGGCCAGCCTTGCTGTGGGCCAACCTGGCGGCAGAGGGATTCGAAATCAGACAAAGCGCGATAACGGTGGTAAAATTCGCGCAGCAATTTGGCCGTGTGGGATAACAAGCCAATCTTTTCGGGAGCTGGTTGGCGAGCGTAGGCAATGAGCGCTACCTCCAAGGCCTCCATCAACCCTGCGGCAGATTCGGGGTGAGATTCATGCCAGCCCTGCCAGGCATCCAGCAGCGCATAGCGATGGGCGCCATAATAGTACAGGTTTTCCGAGACCTCAATCGCCCGTACCGCAGGCTCTAATTCGCAACGTCCAATGGCGATGAACAAGTTCTCTTTCACCGCGTCTATGTCGGTGCGCAGCGCCTCGACCGGGTCGGGGCGGGTAAAGTGAAACCCATCGTGGCTCAGGGCAAAGATTTCAAAAAGCGCCAGGTAGGCGTCGACGGCCGCCTCGAACTGACCGGCACGGAAAAAGCTGGTGGCGGCGTCAAACAGATCGTCCAGCGCTTCGATCCAACTGTCGTCGCCAAAGCCGCGATACGCGCCATAGTCGGGGTCATAGCCCGCCCCATACTCAACGTACTCGCCATCGGCGATGGCCTGGCGCAGGGCCTCAATCTCGTCCAGCAGGTCCCCGGCGCCTCCCAAGCCCATCGCTTCGGCCACCAGTGGACGCGGGCCTTGCACGACCCGGTTGAGAAAGCGCGTTTGCTCCCTTTCGTCGAGACCCGCCAGCCAGTCGCACACCATGTCGACCAGTTCTGCGTGGGTAAAACGACACAGTTGGTCGGCAATTTGATCCAGTAAATCGCTCATCGCCCCCCTCGGTCGTCGGTACGGACAACTCGAACCACTGAGACACTGAGCGCGCCGTCCGCCGTCGAAGGTCCGCTGACTATTCTTTGACGCGAGCAGCCCCTCAGTGCCCTCAGCGTTTTCAGTGCTTCAGTGATTCCTCTTGCACAGTCTCTTTAGAATAATCGGGGTCCACCCCCCGCGC
>CAZSJU010000250.1:2831-5422 GCA_964607235.1 uncultured Anaerolineae bacterium
TGCGTCTCACTTGCCTTCACCCCCTAGTTGACGGTACAATAGGGGCAGAGACAAAGCATCCCTGTGGGACTGAAGATACGGAGAAAAAGCAGGGTTTGATCGGACGCATATTTTTGCAGGGACACGCAGAAAGGATCAGCGTCCCAGAAAGGAAATAGGAGAGGATATGGCAGCAAGTTTAAAGATTATGCCTTTGGGCGGCCTGGGGGAAATTGGCAAGAACATGATGGCCGTCGAGTACGGTCGCAACATCCTGGTCATCGACGCGGGGATGATGTTCCCCGAAGCAAACATGCCGGGGGTGGATTACGTGATCCCCGACTGGCGCTATCTGCGCGAAAACAAGGACCTCATCCGCGCCATCATTATCACTCACGGTCACCTGGACCACATTGGCGCGCTGCGCCACTTTTTAAAAGAGTTTGACGTGCCGCTTTACGCCACGCGGCTGACGCGCGGCCTGATCGAGGTGCAACTGGAGCGCCGGCAGATGCTGAACCAGGTGACGCTGAACACCTATGCGGCGGGCGACGTGATCGAGATCGGTCCCTTTACGATTGAGCCTTATCACGTGTGCCACTCGATCCCCGACACCGTGGGGCTGGGCATCACCACGCCGGCCGGGCTGGTCGTGCACAGCGGCGATTTCAAATTCGATCACACGCCGGTGGACGGCCAGCCCACCGATTACGCCAAGCTGGCCGAATTTAGCGGGCGCGGCGTGCTGGTGCTCTTGTCCGACAGCACCAATGCCGACCAGCCCGGTAACACCCCTTCCGAGATGGTGCTGGACGACGCCTTTCACCAGATCATGCGCGAGGCGCCGGGGCGGTTGATCATTGCCACCTTCGCCTCACTGATCTCGCGCATCCAGCAGGTGGTGGACGTGGCGGCGCGCCACAACCGCAAGATCGCCGTCGCCGGTCGCAGCATGATCGAGAACACCAAGATGGCGCGCAAGCTGGGCTATCTGGATATCCCCGATGACATGCTGGTGCCCCTGGATCAGATCGACCGCCTGCCGCCGCGCCAGGTGGTCATTATGGCCACCGGCTCCCAGGGCGAGCCTATGGCGGTGTTGAATCGTCTGGCGGTGGGGCGTCACGCCTCGTTGCACATTCAGGAAAAGGACACCGTGGTGCTGTCCTCGCACACCATCCCCGGCAACGAAGAGACGACGCATGGCCTGATCAACCGTCTGTTCCAGCGCGGGGCGGACGTGTATTATGGCAACCTGGCGCAGGTGCACGTCTCGGGCCATGCCAGCCAGGAAGAGCAGAAACTGCTGATCAACCTGCTGCGCCCACGCTACTTTGTGCCCATCCACGGCGAACTGCGGCACTTGAAGCAGCACGGCAAGATCGCACAGCAGTTGGGCGTGCCCGAGGACCACATTGCCGTGGTCGAAAATGGCTATCCCCTGACCTTTGATGAGGACCACATGGAAATCGGCGAGCGCGAGCCAGGCGGTTACGTGTTTGTGGACGGTTCGCTGGTGGGTGAGATTGGCGTCTCGGTGCTGCGCGAGCGGGAAGAGCTGGCGCAGAACGGGTTTGTCACTGCCGTGGTGCGTTACCAGCGTCAGGCGGGAAGGCTGGTCGGGCAGCCGCGCATCACCACCCAGGGCTTTATCTATGTCCCCGAGTCGACGGATCTGCTGTCGCGCGCCGAGGACGTGACCCGCTCGGCGGCCAACGTCAAGCCGGGCACCCCGCCTGAGGCGGTCGAGTCGGAGGTAGAAGGCGCCCTCTCGCGCTTTTTCTACCGCGAGACCCAACGCCAGCCGGTCGTGGTCGTCGTGGTGCTGGAAGAATAGGCGCCAGTCCCTATACTCACAGGTGTCTACAATGACGCGACTATTGTGCATCGTCGCCCATCCCGACGACGAGACGATGCTGTGCGGCGGCACGCTGGCAGCCCTGGTCGCGCGCGGCGTGACGGTCGACGTGCTGTGCGCCACGCGCGGCGAGGGGGGAGAGATGGGCGAACCGCCGCTGTCCGAGCGCCTGGCGCTCGGACAGGTACGTGAGGCCGAAATGCGCTGTGCCTGCCGGACGTTGGGCGTGCGCCGGCTCGAATTTATGGGTTACGTGGACCCGCTGGTCGGCCCCGAGGACGCGCTCTTTTCCTTTGCCGAGGACGAGAACGAGTTGTGCGAGGCGCTTTTGGCGCACCTGCGCCGCCGGCGGCCGGACGTCGTGCTGACTCATGGCCGCGACGGGGAATATGGCCACCCTGGCCACCAACTCTTGCACCGCGCGGCCTGGGCGGCCTTTCGGCGCTGGCGGGCGGCCGGTTCAGAGGCGGCCAATTGGGCCTATTTTTACACCTTTGCCGCCGCCGTGCCGGGCCTGGACGACCGCCTCTTTAACGCCTCCGAGCCGGCGCACGTGATCCTGGACCTTGCAGGCACGCCCTGGCTGGACGCCAAAGAGGCCGCCGCGTTGTGCCACGTCACCCAGCACGCGCTGTTCAAGCGCCGCAGGAAGGCCCAGACGGTGCGCGAGATCCTGCGGCGGGTCGAGAGCCTGCACCGCTACTGGCCGCCCAACGGCCCCGAGATCGCCGCGCTGGCCGGCTTTTGAGAGCAG
>CAZSJU010000251.1:0-5397 GCA_964607235.1 uncultured Anaerolineae bacterium
TGTCGTTCGGACAACCACCACGCCGATACCACGGCTGGCTTGCAGAGGTAAAGTTGATGCGCAAAGTGACAACGATAGTTATGGCCCTTTTCACAATCTGGGCGCTTGCCGTCAATCCAGCCAGGGCCCAGTCAGACATTGTCGTCGAGTCATCCACAGCCGACTATTCCTTTGGGCAGCGCGTCACCTTTCGTCTAAAAGCCAGTTCCGTCGATCCCATTAATAAAGTCAACCTGTTCTTTAGCGTGCAGGGCCTCCAAGATGATACAGCGGTGCCAATTTCGTTGGAACCCAGTCCACACATCACCCTGGATTACGCCCAAAGCCTGATAGAGCAGAACGTGCCGCCTTTTGCCACCATCACCTATTGGTGGGAACTCTATGACACGGCCGGCAGATACAAGGAAAGTGAAAAAAACAACCTTTACTATGCCGATAATCGCTACGATTGGAACCGCATCCAAGCCCAGCGTGAAGGCGTAAATTGGGACGTTTACTGGGTGCAAGGCGACGTCAGTTTTGGCCAGGCGGCGCTCAACGTCGCCGTTAAATCTTTGAGCGACATTGAACGAGAATTACAGGGCGACCGGCCAGGCCAAGTCCGCATCTTTATCTATCCTAGCGAACAAGACCTGCGTAGCGCGTTAAATTTGGCAGGGTATGATTGGGCAGGGGGCCAGGCACGCCCCGAACTAGGCGCCATTCTGGTTGGCATTCCCAACACCTTGACCGCCCCCAGCCAAATGGAAAGGGCCATTCCCCACGAATTGACGCACCTCTTGGTCTATGAAGCGACAGACCAGCGGCTCAATGGGGTCCCCCCTTGGCTTAATGAAGGCCTGGCCTCCCTCAATGAGCGACGTCCCGACTCGGAGCGTCAAGTCCTGTTGGAGCAAGCGACAGACCAGGAGCGTTTGCTCCCATTAGAAGCATTATGTGCGCCGTTTCCCCAAGATGAAAATGCAGCCCGGCTGGCCTATGCGCAAAGCGCAAGCGTCGTGAGCTATTTGCGCCAAACGTATGGCAGCCCCGTCATCCGCGAGTTATTGGCCGTCTATGCCGACAATGCCGATTGTGAAGCTGGCGTCATCCGTGTGCTGGGCACCAACCTCAAGGGGCTTGATTCAGCCTGGCGGGCAGACCTGGCCCAGCAAGGACAAACCATCGTGGCCCTAAAAAACAGCGCCGCCTGGCTGGCGTTAGGCGCATTGATGGCACTGTTGACACTGCCGTTCCTCGGCCTCTCGTCACGCAGGCATTAGGGGGTGAAAAGCTCATGAACAACATTGTCTTTTTCGACCTGGAAACGCAATACCTGGCGAACCAGGTCGGTGGATGGGGTCACATTGACAAGATGAAATTATCCGTGGCCGTCACCTACTCGACCGCTGACGCTGCCTACAGCCACTTTACAGAGGCGCAGGCCGCCGAACTGGTCGCCGAGTTACAACGGGCCGACCTGGTCGTCGGCTTTAATGTGCTCCGTTTCGACTATACGGTATTGCAGCCCTACACAGATTTCCCTTTGCACATGTTGGCTACCGTAGATATGCTCCAAGATCTCTACCAACGGCTGGGATTTCGCGTCAGCCTGGATGCTGTGGCCTCGGCTACCCTGGGCGCGTCCAAATCAGCCGACGGCATTCAAGCCGTCGAGTGGTATCGTCAGGGCGAGATTGACAAGGTGCTGGCCTATTGTGAACGCGACGTCGAGGTGACCCGAGACGTCTATAACTTTGGATGCCAAAACGGATTCGTGCAATTTCACGATCGGCGCTATCACTTGCGTCGCGTGCCAGTGCGCTGGTAAGCGCATCCGAATCTACCTTTTTACTTACGTGACCCTGGCAAGGATTGATATGTCCGAATGGCAACCGGCCTACCTCAAATTGCTCCAATCGGGCGAACTGGCCCGACGCATCAAGACAGCTTATCAATACATGTCTGATTGCAATCTTTGTGGCTGGGCATGTCACGTGGATCGGCACACACACCGCGGCGTCTGCAAAACGGGCACGGAAGCGGTCGTTGCCAGCTATGGGCCGCATCACGGCGAAGAAGACCCGTTGCGCGGCTCCAAGGGCTCGGGGACAATATTTTTCGCCTGGTGCAACCTGCATTGCCAGTTTTGCCAAAACTATGACATCAGCCAAATGGGCCAGGGCCGTGCGGTCAGCCCACAGCAATTGGCAATGATGATGCTCGAGTTGCAAGAGCGCGGCTGCCACAATATCAACTTTGTTTCGCCCAGTCACGTGGTCGCCCCAATCCTGGCAGCCACCCTGATCGCGGCCCAGATTGGGTTACGCCTGCCGTTGGTTTACAATACGGGGGGCTATGACGCGCCGACGGCCCTGTCTCTGTTAGACGGGGTCATTGACATCTATATGCCCGACATCAAGTATGCTGATCCCGAGATCGCCCAAAAGTATTCCAAGATTCCCAACTATCCCGCCATCAACCAGGCTGCCGTCAAAGAGATGCACCGCCAGGTTGGAGACCTGGTCCTGGATAAAAGCGGTGTCGCCCGGCGCGGGCTACTCGTCAGGCACCTGGTGATGCCTAACGGACTGGCCGGAACGGCCAAAATTGCGAATTTTTTGGCGCAAGACATCTCGACCAACACCTATGTCAACGTGATGGCGCAATACCGCCCGTGCTACAATGCAAAGGACTATCCAGAACTCAATCGCCCGCCAACACAGCAAGAGCTGGAGCAAGCGCACCGGGCTATACAAAAAGCTGGATTGACCCGCCTTGACCAACGCCGTCCGACCGATTGGTTCCTGTCCCCTTGATATGCCGGAGGAGCTAGAACGTATGAATGAAACAACAGTACGTCTGCATGCCCACGTGTACGGCCGCGTCCAAGGCGTGAACTTTCGCCACTATACCCAAGTAGAAGCCAATCGCCTGGGAATCGTTGGGTGGGTGACCAACCGGCTGGACCGCAGCGTAGAGATAGTAGCCGAGGGAGAAAAAAAGGCGTTACAACGGCTGCTCAATTTTTTACACCAAGGCCCCCCCTCAGCGCGCGTGGAGCGCATAGAACACACTTGGGCCGAAGCAACTGGAGAATTTAAAATTTTTCGCATCAGGTTTTAAGCTATGAGACAAAATCCCCAACAACTGGCCTGGACGGTTCTGCTATCTGCCTTTGCTAGCTTTTGTTTGCTCGCCATCGGCTGTCCATTATCTGTACGTGGCTACCTGCTCAACGCCCGTCAACCATTGCACGCGCAAGCCAGCGCGCAACAAGGTACCGTGCGCGTGGAGCGCGGGGGTGGCCAACGGGTGGACGCGGTCAGCCTGGACGACCCTTTGCCGCTACAAATGTTCAAGACCGACGGCCTACGCACCGGCAATTTGGATGAATGCCTGTTGACGTTACAACGGAACAGCCAGGTGCAACGCGAGACGCTGGTTTCCGTCGTCGTCTATGACAACTCGGATTTGCTCCTGGTGGACGCCTCCTCGCCACGCTTTGAGTTTAACACCAAAGCGCACACAGCGATGCTCCAGCTACAAAAAGGTCGCACGCGCATAGAGATACAGCCGGCAAACGACGGACGCCCCGTTCAAGTGGAGGTACAAGCCAATCAGGTCTATGTCAAGTTAAACGAGGGCAGCTATGCGCTAGAAGTCACCAACCAACAAACGATGGTCACAGTGCGCGCCGGTCAAGCCCTCGTTCGCTCCGGTGATGAGACCCTCACATTGACCGACACCCAACGCGCTGTCCTGCTCAGCGAGGGGACGCTCAAGGGTCCTCTGCCGGCAGAGCAAAACCTTATCGTCAACGGCGATTTTGATCAAGGTTTGCAGGATGGCTGGATTACCTACGCTTCTGACCCTTCCGCCCAAGTTTCCCTGCTAGAAACAGATGGTCAACCGGTGGCCAGATTCCAACATGATCTGCCAGAACCCTCAGAAGTCAGCCTGGTGCAGACGCTCAATCGCAACGTCAGAGATTTACAATCATTGGTACTACACTTGCAAGTGCGCGTCGATTATCACTCCCTCTCTGTCTGCGGCTCCCAGGGCACCGAGTGCCCGGTGATGGTACGCATCGACTATGTCGACGTGGCCGGCGGCAACCGCCAGTGGGTGCACGGCTTTTACGCCTTTGAGGACCCAGCCCTCAGTAGCGAATTGCCATACTATTGTCTCACCTGTCCCGAACCCACCAGCGGCAATCACCATCGCGTACCCAAGCAATCCTGGTTTCTTTACGATTCACCCAACCTGATGGAGACGCTCCCTCCCGAGATCCGGCCGGCGACCATCCAATCTGTGCGCATTTACGCCTCAGGTCACAACTATGACAGCATGGTAACCGGGATCGAGCTACTGGCACAAGAGTAGCTTGACAATGCCACACTAGACCTCGGAGGTCTTGGGCCAGCTAATTTGACATTGTCGAAATAGATGTATCTGCATTAGGCTTGTGAACTCTCGGCAAAGCGGTTGAAATCCACCGCATACGCCCACCAATTGTTGAGTTTGCCGTCCGTGCGGCCCGGCGCTTTGGGCAGATGCTCAAACCACCAGCGATGGTGCATGCGGATATTTCCGCCCCCCCACTCCCGATGATCCACCTTGCGCCGCTGGCCTGTCAAGTTGGGATAGTTGAGCCAATCGTCACACGTGCTCCACACCACCCGCTTGTTGCCCCAATCATAATCCCGCTCGCTGTTGGGCGCATAGTGCATCCAACCGCAACCGGCGCGGCCGGGTGCGACCTTTTCATAGAGCGTAAAGCGGTTCCAGGCGTGCGTCTCTTTGTGCTCCCACGAGCCGTACACATGCCGCATGATCGACTCGACACGATGCCCCAAGTTCTCCAGCATCTCACCCACGCCGCGCTGGTAATTAAAGCCCATCGTCACAAAGATGCGCGAGACATCGATCCCCTCGACCGGCGGCGAATTGCAAAAATAAGCCCCCCGCCCCGCCATCGTAGACTCCCAGAACCCGGCATAGGGAAAGCCCCACAGCCATACCTCGTCGATCTGACCCTCTTTCACGCGCTGGGCCACGTCAAACTCGCGCAAGATGGCATGATAATCCACCGCATCGGGTTGGTGCCATTCTTCCTTGCCCGCCTGGCAACGCAGATACGAAGCGTTAGTATAACGGAACCCGTCCTGCTTGACCGGATAGGCATCCACATCCTGCCACTCGACGACTCTGTAGCGCACGTATCCACCGCTACACGCTTGCAAATCTGCAATGTACCCCTCTGTCAGAGGACGGGGGTCATTCCAACCTTGCACCTCGTGTAACCGTTTACCCCCCTGGTTGGGAAACACAGGGTCAAAGTTAAGCACCAAGACCCTGGGCGACACAAAAGTAAGGGGCGCAAGCAATTTTTTTAGCATATTTCTCCTCCTGCCT
>CAZSJU010000252.1:0-2495 GCA_964607235.1 uncultured Anaerolineae bacterium
GCCCTGCTCAGCGCGGTCGCCGCCGTGGGGCTGGCCCTGTATGCCTATCGCGCCGGCCGTCAAACCCGAGCGCTGCCCCTACACTGGATCGAGAGCGCCCGGCGCGCGGCGCGCGTCACCGGTTTTTCGCTGACGCTGGCAGTGCTATGCCTGGCCTACGCGCTGCTCACGGACGATTTCAGCCTCAAATACGTCGCCAACGTCTCCTATCAAGCCATGTCACCGCTGCTCAAGATCACGGCATTGTGGGCCGGCCAGGCCGGTTCGCTGCTCGTCTGGTCATGGTTCATGGCTATCTTTGTGGGCCTGCTCATGATCCAGCGCCGGAAACAAGACCTGGATTGGCTGCCGCCGGTCATCGCGGTGACGATGGGGACATTGGCCTTTTTCATCAGCATGAACCTACTGGCAGCCAATCCCTTTCAGCGCTTCGACGTGACGCCGCCGGACGGACAAGGTCTGAACCCGGTGCTGCGCCACCCGGGCATGATCGTCCACCCGCCGCTGCTCTACCTGGGCTTTGTCGGCTTGATCATCCCCTACGCCTTTGCCATAGCAGCGCTGCTCACCGGCCGTACCGGCGCCCACTGGACGCACGTCATCCGGCGCTGGACGTTGGCCGCGTGGCTATGCTTGAGCCTGGGGCTATTGCTGGGCGCGCGCTGGGCGTATGACGTGCTAGGCTGGGGCGGCTACTGGGGTTGGGACCCGGTGGAAAACGCGGCTCTGATGCCCTGGCTGACCAGCACGGCTTTTCTACACACCATACAGATACAACAACGGCGCGGCCTATTTAAAGCCTGGAATATGATTCTGATCATCCTGACGTTCAGCCTGGTGCTGTTTGGCACATTCATCACCCGCAGCGGTTTTATTGATTCGGTGCACACGTTCGCCCGCTCGCCGGTGGGGCCGGCATTCCTGGGGTTTGTCGTCCTGAATAGCCTGGCCGCCGTCGCGCTGCTCATCCGTCGCCGCCAGGTCCTGCACAGTGAAACAGTGCTGGACTCTCTGTGGTCCCGTGAGGCGATCTTTGGCTTGGCCAGCCTGTTGTTCGTCACCCTGACGTGCTCGGTCTTTGTAGGGACAGTCTCCCCCGTCGTCTCGGAATGGCTCAGCGGACAAAAGTTCGTCGTCGGTCCGGCCTGGTTCAGCCGGGTGACGGGGCCACAGTTCGGATTGCTGGTGCTGTTGATGGGGATCGCACCGCTTTTTAGGTGGCAGGCGGGATCGGCGAAACGGCTATGGCACGGCATGAGATGGCCCGCGCTGATCACGCTGGGCGTCGCCGGCGCGCTGTTCGCTGGCGGCTTGCGGCGCCCGGCGACCCTGCTACCCTTTGCACTGCTCGCTTTGGTCGGCGCCATCACGCTGGGGGAATACGGCCGCGACGTCGTGGCCCGCCGGCGCGCCCAGGGCGAAGCCTGGCCGGTGGCCGTGTGGCGGTTGACGACGCGCAACCGCCGCCGCTATGGCGGATATTTGATCCATCTGGGGATCGTGGGCATCGCTCTAGGCGTCCTCGGCACCCAACTGTTTCACCAACGGGTCCAGGGCGCCGTCGCCCTGGGCGAGACGTTGCATTTAGGCCAGTTTGAGATCCGCTATGACGGTTTGAACACGCGCCCCGGCGACGGTGACGCAAGCATCGTCGAAGCCGAGCTGACGTTGCAACGTGACGGACAATCCTTGCAGACTTTGCGGCCACGCCGCGAAACCTACGCCTCAGTTGATCAAACCTTGACGGTGCCGGCCACACGCAGCACGCCCAGCGAAGACGTGTACGCGATTCTGGCCGGTTGGGAAGCAGGTGGCCGCTCTGCCACATTTCAGATCCACCTTAACCCCTTGATCAACTGGTTATGGTACGGCGGTGTGATATTTGTGATGGGCACATTGATCGCGCTGTGGCCCAATACCACCGCGCGTCCGACTAGAGAACACAAGGTCCGGGACGGGCAAATTACCCTGCCCAGCCCTTCCCTTCCGGATTGAGAGAAAAATGGACATTGGTGCAGTGTTAACGGGATGCGGGTTGTTGATTTTGGCTGCCACCTATGTGGCTCGCCCGCTCTTTCAAGGCCCAGAGTTGGAAGATGAAATCGAAGCGGCGGTACAAACGTTGCGCCAGGCGCCCCAAGACAATCAAGATCAACCACGTCAAAGAGCACCGCGCTCATGACCCATGCCGCCTTCCATCACTTATGCCTGTCGCTGCTTTTGACGCTGGCCCTTGCCCTGCCTTACACAACACTGGCCCAGGCAGACGACGGCTCCCCATCCGCTACACCCTCCCCAGAAACCAGCCGTTTATTATTTGTCCCTGACCCCCTTGCCGGCGGAGGCGGGGTCGTCACCGGTCAGGTGATCGACGGCACCCATGATAAAGCGGCGCCAACAGGCACCGTCGTCGAACTGCACGCGCGGGGTCTGGACGGCACACCGCTGGGCGCCATTAGCACCACCGTTAGCACCGGCGGCGCCTTTCGTTTTGA
>CAZSJU010000252.1:2595-5351 GCA_964607235.1 uncultured Anaerolineae bacterium
TCGCGCTATCTCACCTCCTCCCACGGGATCACCGACACCCAACCGGTGCCCCCCGGCGCGCGCACGGCCTACGCGTCCCTGATTTACGACCTGCCTTATAACCCTGACCAGGCCCTCGTCCTACGCCGCCCCTTGCCCTACCCAAGCACTCGGGTCATTATCTTTGTCCCCCAAGGGGCGCTCCAGCTCAACGGTGACGGGCTGCAAACCGGTGAGCCATTCGAAGCGCAGGGCGTGACCTTTGAAACTTATCGGGTCACAGGGCTAGCAGCGGGGGACGAACTGACGCTGCGCCTGTCAGGGGGGCCAAACGCCCCCGCCCCAGGAAGCAACGGCCCCAGCCTGATCATCGGCCTGCTCATCTTGGGCAGCGCCGTGGCGCTCTCTTACCTGTATTGGCAAGGCGACCTGGACCGCAGACCCGTCTTTGAGCCCTCGTCACGCCAACAGGCCCTGCTACAAGCCATCGCCGACCTGGATGACGCGCAAGCACTCGGAAAGGTGCCCGGTGACACGTACCAGCTCCGGCGCGCTCAACTCAAACAAGAACTGCTGATCATGATGGGCCAGGAGCGCCCATCATGATCCAGGTGCGGGGGCTGGTCAAAGCCTTTGGCCCGCAGGTCGCGCTGCGCGGCGTGGACCTGGACGTCGGCCCTGGCGAATTTGTGACCCTGCTCGGCCCCAACGGGGCGGGCAAGACCACGCTGCTGCGGGTGCTGGCCACCTTGAGCCCACCAACGGCCGGCAGCGTGCGGGTCGACGGCCACGACGTGACGCACGCAGACGCCAAGGTCCGCCGGTGCATCGGCTTTATCTCCCACGAGACCCTGCTATATTCCCAGCTATCCGTCCAAGACAACCTGCGCTTTTACGGCCGCCTGTACGACGTGCCCGACCTCGCGGCCCGCGTTGACGAGGTCCTGACGCAAGTGGGGCTGGCGCAACATCGCGCCGAGCGGGTACAGACGTTATCGCGGGGGATGACACAACGGCTGGCCATCGCCCGCGCCATCCTGCACCGTCCCCGCGTGATGTTGCTCGACGAGCCGTACACCGGCCTGGACCAACGCGCGGCCATGGCCTTGAGCGCGCTCCTGCACGACCTCGCGACGGGCGGACGGGCCGTCCTGCTCACCACCCACAACCTGGAACGCGGGCTGGCGGACGGTCAGCGCGTCGTCGTCCTGCACCGGGGCCAAGTGGTACACCAGGCCCGTCGGGGCGAAATAGACGGTAAATCATTCACAACACTTTACCAGACTCTGACCGGTATGTGATCGCGTAAAATGGGAGCTTTCAAAACCTTATGGATTTTGTCCGCAAGACGCTGACCATCCTCCACAAAGACATCCTGACCGAGCTGCGCACCAAAGAACAGCTCAGCGCGATGTTGGTTTTTGCCCTTATGGCAGCCTTGATCTTTGGCATCGCGCTGGACCTGAGCGCCAGCGACCCGTTAGACACAACGCCGGGTTTGTTGTGGGTCACGATCGCCTTTGCGGGCACGTTGGGGCTCAACCGCTCGCTAGCCCAAGAACAAGAGAACCGCTGTATCGACGGCCTGTTGCTGGCGCCCATGGACCGCAGCGCCATCTTGGCCGGCAAAGCGCTGGCCAACCTGATTTTCATGAGCGCGGTCGAAGCCGTAATCGTGCCGGTCTTTGCGCTGCTGTTCAACGTGCCGTTGCTGCGCGGCGCGATCGCGCTGATCCTCCTGCTGGGCACGTTGGGTTACGCGACAGCCGGGACGCTTTTTTCAATGATGGCGGTCCATACCCGCGCGCGGGAAGTGATGTTGCCTATTTTGCTGCTGCCCGTCTCGCTGCCGGCCTTTATAGCGGCCACCAACGCCACCCGCGTCGCGCTGGCGGGCGCCCCGCTGGGAGAGATGGCGAGCTGGCTGCGGTTGCTGGTGGCCTATGACGTCATCATCAGCGTCGTCGGCTGGATGACGTTCGAGTTTGTCGTGGAAGCATAAAGCCAGACCAGGATCGAATAAGGAAGGACAAGATGACAAAGAGCGACGTACCTCAAGACCGGCTGACCACCGCCTTGAACTGGGCCGCGACCCTGATGATGCTGGGCGGGCTGGCGCTGGTCTTTCTCTATGCGCCGCGCGAGCGGACCATGGGAGACGTGCAACGCATCTTTTACTTTCACCTCGGCGCGGCCTGGGTGGGTTTTTTCGCCTTTTTCGTGACCATGGCCGGCGGTGTGGCTTATCTCTGCAAAGGTCAAGCGCGCTGGGACCTGTTGAGCCACGCCTCGGCTCAAGTCGGCACGGTGTTCATGACGATGGCCATCGCCAGCGGTTCCCTCTGGGCGCGGCCGGTGTGGAACACCTGGTGGACGTGGGACCCGCGTCTGACCATTAGCGCAATCCAATGGTTGCTCTACCTGGCTTATTTCATGCTACGGGCCGGCATCGAGGACCCAGGACGACGGGCGCGCTTGGCGGCCGTCTATGGCATCGCGGCCTTTGTCAGCGTCCCCCTGAGTTTTCTGTCGATCCGCATGTGGCGCACGATTCACCCAGTCATCATCGGGGGCACGACCCTCTCGGACGACGCCGGCGCCTTTAACATGACGGCGCCTATGCGCCATACGTTATTCTTCAACCTGGCAAATTTCACCGTGCTGTACGTGACATTATTGCGCCACAGCCTGCGTGTGGCCTGGACCCAAGCGCGCGTCGCCCGGTTGCGCCAGCGACTGCTGAGCCGGATGTGACGTGCAATGTATGCCCAAGAGAG
>CAZSJU010000253.1:0-2591 GCA_964607235.1 uncultured Anaerolineae bacterium
GCCATAAAGTTGGCCACGAGCGGTTTGCCGCTCAGCCGCGCAGCGTCGCACACGCCCTTGGCCAGGGGGATCGAATCCAAATAAGGCGGGCAAACATTGAGCGCCAGGGCCGCGTCGTATTCTTTCAAGGCCGCGACCAGCGTCTCCCGATACCCGTCTTCTGTCCCTTCAACCGTGAGATCGATGGGGTTCTTGAGCGCGCAAAAGTCCGGTAAAAACTCGGACAGCCTGGCGCGCAGTGCCGGGCTGGGTTCCGCCACCGTCAACCCGATCTCTTCGGCGTGGTCAGCGGCCAACACACCCGGCCCGCCGGAATTGGTGACGATCACGACACGGCGTCCCTTGACCGGCGGCAGCGACACAAACCCCTTGCACAGGTCAAACATCTCTTCGATAGTCGAGACCCGGATGGCGCCACACTGTCGCAAGGCCGCGTCATAGACCGCGTCCGAGCCAGCCATCGAGCCCGTGTGTGACAACGTCGCGCGCTGCCCGGATTGGGTCCTGCCGGACTTGATAACGACCAGCGGTTTGTGCCGGGTGAACGCCTCCACCGCTTCCATAAACGCCCGCCCGTCCGTCACGCTCTCGACGTACAACGCGCCCACCTTGGTCTCGGGGTCGTCGATGAGATAGTGCAAAAATTCGATCTCGTTCAGGTCGGCGCCGTTGCCATAGCTCACAAACTTGGAAAAGCCCAACCCCTGTTCCTCGGCCCAGGCCAGGACAGCCCCGCCTAACGCCCCGCTCTGCGAGACAAAGGCGACCTCTCCGGCTGGCGGTCGGGTCTCTAGCGTGGGAAACAGGTTGTGACGGGTATTGACCAGCCCGGCGCAGTTGGGTCCGACGAAACGGATCCCGTACCGCTCAGCCACGCGCTTGACAGCACGCTCCTCAGCGACCTTGCCCACCTCGGAAAAGCCGGCGGTGATGATCACCGCCGCCGAGACGCCGGCGCGCCCACAGTCCTCTAGCACGCCCTCGACGGTCGAGGCCGGTGCAGCAATGACCGCCAGGTCCACGGGCTGACCGATCTTGGTCACCGCGTCATACCCCGGCGCGGTCATGACACCTTTGGCCTTGGGATTTACCGCATAGACCGCTTGATAGCCGCCCTCCAAGAGTTGCTTGATCAACTCATAGCCCAGCTTGCCTGGCGAAGCCGAGCCGATCACCGCAACCCCTTGCGGGTAAAACAGTTTTTGAATACTCATCGTCTCACACCGCCCTCCATCAGGATGTTCCCAGCCCCATCTGGAACGCCAATGCGTTACGCGTCGCACCGCGTTTCCAACGATGCTGAATCAATTGCGCGACCGCGCCGATATCCAAAATCTGGCCCAACGGCGTGCGTCCCAGGGTCGCGCCCAGTATATAAACGTTGGCCGGCACCGGCCGGCCCTCGTACTGCGGCAAGTCCTGAGCATCAAGAGTGTGCAACCTGGCGCCGGCCTGCGGTGAGCTTGTCGAACCCGCCTGCGGTGAGCTTGTCGAACCCGCCTTTTGTATCTGCTCCCGCACCTCATCCAGAGACGGATAGGGCGCCTGGCCCAGCATCACCGCACTCGGCTGCCAGACGTGAGCAAACAACACAAAGTCCTTGCCAGGCTTGACAAACCGCACCGCCTTGAGCGCCTCGGACAGTTCCATCGCGATCACCAGGTCAGCGCCCTTTTCCGGGATGTGCGGACCGACGGTCTCACGCCCCAGCCGCACCTGCGCCTTGACAAAACCACCGCGCTGGGCCATCCCCTTGGTCGGATAGAAATTGACCGGGAGGCCCTGGTGCACAGCCGCTTCGGCCACCAAATCACCGATGGTCAACACCCCCTGACCACCCACCCCTACGAGATAAATGTCATAGTTCATGCTGCACTCTCCATGATGGCGGTGGTGGGACAGACCGCGGCGCACAAACCACAGCCATAACACAGCGCCGGGTCGATCACCATCGCCTCCGCTCCGATGCTGAGCGCCGGGCAGCCCGTGGCCGTGATACACTTGTTGCACAGGATGCACGTGTCCGGATCTATGTGGTATTCGCCGGCCCGGAGGCCGCGCCGCTGCGCCTGGATGGCGCACTCTTGGCGCGAGAGCACCACCTTGACCCCCGGCAACGTCAAACACTTTTGAAGGGTCTCGGTCGCCGCGTCCAGCTCAAAGGGATCGATGACAAAAAAGTGTTCCACGCCCAGCGCGGGGATGAGCTGGGCCAGGTCTACCCGGTGCCCCCCGGACTGCTGAAACGCTTTGTCCGTGCCGGGGTTCACCTGCATGCCGGTCATGCTGGTCCAGCCATTGTCCATGACGATCAGCGTCAACGGCGCCTGGTGCTGCACCGCGTTGAGCAGCCCCGGTATGCCGCCGTGGAAAAAGGTCGAGTCGCCGATAGTGGCGATGACGGGGGTTTTAATCCCGGCATACACATAGCCTTGGGCCAGGCTGACGCTGGCGCCCATCGAGACTTCGTTCCACACGGTGTAAAACGGCGGGTTCATACCCAAGATGGTGCAGCCAATATCACCCGTCACCATCACCTCGTCTTTTTTGAACTTGAGCTTTTTGATGGCGCGGTTGATGGCCATATAGGT
>CAZSJU010000253.1:2691-5349 GCA_964607235.1 uncultured Anaerolineae bacterium
ACCGCCTCCTGCATCGCTTTGGACTCGACATCACAGAGCGACGCCACGATCTCAAATCCCTCGTCCAGGTAGCTGCTGGTCACACCCGAGACGACGATGCCCACCTTGCCCGCTTCCGGCGCCAAGGTGAGTTCGTTGAGCTTCATCTCATCGATGAGTTGACCGGCCTGCGCCAGGCGCGCGATGACGTTCCGGTGCTGAGCCATGCAAATAGCCGCGCCGGCCTTGGTAAATTTGCCAATATCCCGGTCCAAAACGATCTCACGCTCGGCCGGCGGCAAGGGCGCTTTTATCTCGACCGCCGCGTGCGAGTTGGCGATAGACGTCACCGCACGCACAAACACCGGCGTCTGAACCTGCTCTGAAAGCTCGAACGCGACCTGGACCAACTCGTAGGCCTCGGCCACCGATGCTGGCTCTAGCATTGGCAAATCGGCCATCTGGGCAAACCCGCGTGAGTCTTGCTCACACATCCCGGCGCTGGTGCCCGGATCATCGGCCACGTAAATCACCAATCCACCGACGCAGCCCGAGTACGCGATAGAGATGAGCGAGTCAAAGGCCACGTTCACGCCCGACATCTTCATCGTGCACAAGGCCCGCTGTCCGGCCCACGCCGCCCCGGCCGCGATCTCGAACGCGACCTTTTCATTAGTGCTCCATTCAACGTGACGGTCATCCAGGTCCATTTTTAATAAACTGGCCAGTGCGCCCGTCGAAGGCGTGCCAGGATAACCCACCAACACCTTGGCCCCGGCGCGCAGCGCACCCAATGCCAGCGCTTCGTTTCCTGTGACGATTCTGGTTTCCAATCTGTACTCCCTTCGATAAGCAAAAAGTGCCTAGACGGTCAACGGCGGGGTCGACGACTCGAGCGTGGGCAGGAACTGCGCGCGCCCCGGCTCGGCCACAATCTCGCCCTCCCACAAGAGGCGCTGGCCGCGCTGGAAGGACATCTCGGGCCAACCTAACACGGCGCGCCCTTCATAGAGCGTGTATCCGGCGTTAGAGTGCTGATTTTCTGCGCGAATGGTGAATTCGCGGTTTGGGTCAAAGACAACCAGGTCCGCGTCAGACCCCACGGCAATGGTGCCCTTTTGGGGATAAAGCCCAAAGATGTGCGCCGGGTTCTCACACAACACCTGCACCAGGCGCACCACGCTGATGCGGCCGGTGTTGACCCCACCATCATAGACCAACGGCAATAGTGTCTCGATCTGTGGGGAGCCAAAAGGCTGCTCCAGAAAATCGCCGTTCACGTCCTTTTCCTTGGGCGCGTGGTCGGTAGAGACCACCTGCAACGTGCCATCACGCAACGCATCCCACAACGCATCGCGGTCGTGCGCGGTGCGGATGGGCGGGCCAATCTTGGCCAACGCACCCCGCTCCTCGATGATGTCCTGGGTCAATGTGAGGTATTGGGGACAAGTCTCGGCAAATATCGGCAATCCCGCTTCCTGCGCCTCACGGATGTGACGCATCGCCCGGGCCGTCGTGTTGTGGACGATATATAGCGGGCAGCCCGTCACTTCGGCCATCCGGATGGCCCGAAAGACCGCCTCTTCCTCCAGCGCATCGGGGCGCGTGATGTTGAAATATTTGGCCGAAGCGTCAGGCCCCGTCAGATATTTGTCCTCCATATAGTCGATCGCGCCGCCATTCTCGGCGTGCACCATCGCCATGCCCCCCAATTCGGAAAGCATATCCATGCCCTTGATAAGATGATAATCGTCCGTGGTCCACCCCTGCTTGATGTAGGGCATGAAAAATTTAAAGGAACGCACACCCAGCTCGAACACCTTGGGGATATCGGCCAACTGCTTGGGTGCTTCAAACATGCCGGCGTGCAAGCCAAAGTCCAGCCGCGAGTTAGCCAGGCCGTCTTGAAGCATCTCTTGGACCTTTTGCAACAAGTTATCGCCGGTACGGGCATAGGCAAAGTGCAACAGCGTGGTGGTGCCACCATAGGCCGCGATGCGCGAACAGTCCCCGACGCCGTCCAAATAAACTGGGTGAATGTGCACGTCCACGATGCCGGGAAAGACATACTTGCCGGCCACATCAATGACCTCTCCTGCCGCCGCGTGCGGCAGGTCCGGCCCAACCGCGACGACCGTCTCACCCTGCACGCCCACGTCGGCGCGGCGCATCCCCGTCCCGGTGACGACGGTACCGCCGACCAACAACAGATCAAATTTTTTATCCATCCGCTTGCTCCCCTTTTTCACTTCTGAGCGCTGCCACAACACTACAACGAATTTAGAAAACAACGAATCTTTTTTATAGTTTGACAATATCGCACTAGACCTCCGAGGTCTCTGATAGACCTCGGAGGTCTAGGACCACAAATTACCGATTTATATCCTGATTAGCGCGGTCCCACGCATCTAACACCCGCTCGGGCGTCAGCGGCAGGTCATACACGCGCGCGCCCAGCGCATCGGCCACAGCGTTGGCGACCGCCGGCGCGGCCGGCGTCAGCGACGGCTCGCCGATGCCTTTGGCGCCGAACGGGCCCTTGCCCGTCCCCGATTCGAGAATGATGGACTCTGTCGTGGGGATATCGCGCGACGTGGGGATCAGGTACTCGGCCAGCGAAGGGGTCTGGATGATGCCCTTTTCAACTTGCACATCTTCCATCAGCGCATAACCCAAACC
>CAZSJU010000254.1:0-5339 GCA_964607235.1 uncultured Anaerolineae bacterium
CATCGGGCCAATGATGGGGATGTCCGCAAGCACGGGGATCGAAATCACCGCAAAGGTTCCCGGCGCGTTATTGCCCGAAGGCGTCAACAAACGGATGTTCAGATAGCGGGTTGCCCCGGCCGCCAGGATGTTGATCATGGTGCCGCTAATAATCTGGTCGACCTTGTACTTGATCGAGAGCACGGCATGCAACGCGGCCATCATCCCGCCCGTCAACACAGCAGCCAGGATGCCGACCCACGGGCTACCCGTCGCCGAAGTCGCCGCCACGGCGGTAAAGGCACCGGAGAGCATCATACCCTCAATGGCAATGTTGACCACGCCTGATTTTTCGCACCACAACCCACTCATCGCACCGAGAATCAGCGGCGTCGCCCGCACGATCGACTCACGCAACATAGCAAACAAGCTCAGGCTACCGCCACGGGTCGCCCATACTAACAAGGCGCTGACGGCAAAAAAGCCGACCAACCCTGCCGCTAACTCGTTCCCCTCACTGCCCCTGACCCACTGGTAGGCCGCGGCGAACAGGCAAAATGCGCCCAACGCCCACATCGTGGCCCGCGAAGGCAAGTCCACCAGATTCTCACCCTTGCCAAACTGGGTAAAACTCGACACCTCATCCGGTGAAACCTTCCAGGTAGCCAACGCGATGATCAGCAAGCCACCCAAGAAAAAGACGATACTGAGTATCTGCTCGCGATTGAATTTGAGATTAAACTCGAGCGTACGTCCTTTGGCTAGTTCCGTCATAGCTTATGCTCCCCATCCACGTGAGAAAACCACTGCGCCTTCTTCGCCTTCGCGCTCGCGCAAGCGATAGATGGCCCGCACGATGGCCGGTGCGGCGATAAAGACAATGACCATAGACTGCACAATCGACACGATCTCAATAGGAATGCTGGCAATGGATTGCATGCGCGTGCCGCCGGCCCGCAAAAAGCCAAACAGCAGCGCGGCCAGCGTCACCCCCAACGGATGGCTCTTGCCCAACAAGGCCAGGGCAATGCTGTCAAAACCATACCCAGCCTGAAAGCCCAACGCGACGTTGCGGGTAATGCCCATCACCTGGATCGCCCCGGCCAACCCGGCCAACCCCCCGCTCAGAAACATCGCCAGCACATAGTTCTTGGCCACACTCATACCACTGTACTTGGCCGCGCTTGGATTTTCACCGACGGTGCGCAACTCAAAGCCCCATACCGTCTTCCACAGCAGCCACCACACGAAAACCGCCGTCGCAATGGCGATGAAAAAGCCCCAGTTAAAGCGAATGGGATGCGGCAACAAGCGCGGAAGATAAGCTGAGGGCAAGATCTCTTTGGTGCGCGCCGTGCCTTTTACGTGTTCCATCGGCCCGTTCAACAACCATTCAATCGCCTTGAAAGCGATATAGTTAAACATGATCGTGTTAATGACCTCGTGCGAGCCCACCTTGGCTTTGAGAAAACCCGGGATAGCGCCCCAAATGCCGGCGGCAAATATCCCCGCGCCCAAAGCCAACAGGACGTGCAATAACGCAGGCACGCCGCTAATGGCATATCCCGCGAAAGCGGTCGCCAACCCACCGACGACAAACTGACCCTCTGCGCCGATGTTAAACAAGCCGGCGCGAAAGCCCAGCGCCACGGCCAGCCCGGTCAAGATATAAGGCACCGAGTTGACCAGGCTCTCACTCAAGGGACGCAGTGCCGAGTACAACGGCTTAGGATCATCTTCTTGAAGCCAGGTCTTGCCCCCCTCAAAGAGGGCCTTGGGACTGCCAAAAGAGCCCTCAAACAACGACACGTACGCCACGCGCAACGTCCGCCAGGCTGCGCCCAACCCCACACCCGGATCATCGAAAAAGTTCTGTATGATCGCCACACCAGGGCCGATGCTGGTATAAAGTTGCCGCGCTTCGTCCAGGCTGATTTGCGTGTCCTCATCCGACACCTCTTCTACGACAGTGCGCCGGCTGTCCTCGGTCGCGGCCAACATCACGTCGCCCGCCTCGGCATCAGGAAAATATTGGCGCGCCTCCTCTACACTGATCTCAACCCGATAGTTATTGACCTCTTGCACTACTGATACTTCCCACAAGCCGGGCAAGGCGATGACATCCCCCACCTTTACCTCACGGCCCGCGACACTCTCCAGACTGATGGCCTGCACACCGTCAAAGTCGAGCTGGCCCACGTTCTCGGTCACGGTCTCAACGACCACAATGCGCTCATCGCCCAGTGAAATGACATCGCCCGGCTGCAAACTTGCCCGTGAAAAGATGCCCGAAGCCTCTGATAACCCGATTTGCCGGTCGGCGCCCACCACGAACCGCTCCAGATGCGTAAACGCTTCGATCACGTTCGGGTCTGTCACGACGATTATAACCCCAGCGATCAGTAGCGCCGTAAAAACAGCCAACAATGGGATCGTCATGCTGCGCAGGGCCTCACGCCAGCCATCCTGCCCGCCAGATTGCTCCGGGGTCGGGTCCGGTTGCTGCTTGGTTAGTTCGGGATCCTGTGTCATATCGCCTTTCCTCAAGCTACCTTCTCTATACTATTTTGCTCGCTCCCGGCCATCAACAGGCCCAGTTGCTCCCGTGTCGCCTCCTCCCGATCCAACGTTGCCACCATCCGCCCCTCAAACATCACGGTGATGCGGTCAGAAAGCGCCATAATCTCATCCAGCTCGGCCGACACCAAAAGCACGGCCGCGCCTTGATCGCGCATTTCAATGATCTCGCTGTGGATGAACTCGATAGAACCCACATCCAACCCGCGCGTCGGCTGCGCGGCGACGAGCAACTTGACCGGCCGAGACAATTCGCGCGCCACAATGACCTTTTGCTGGTTGCCGCCCGACAGCTTGCCAGCCGGCAAGTAAATGCTGGGCGTGCGCACGTCAAAGGTCTCAACCAACTTTTTCGCATTCTCTACAATGGCCTCTTCGTCGATCAACACACCCTTGGCAAAAGGCGGCAGGTAATAAGTATTGAGCACCAGGTTATCCAAAATGGGATAATTGAGCACCAAGCCATCCTTTTGACGGTCCTCAGGGATATGCGCGGTGCCCGCCTCAGTAAAGACGCGCGGCGAGGCGTTGGTCACGTCCTGGCCAAGCAATAACACCCGACCATCGGTGGCCTGGCGCAAGCCGGTAATCACCTCAACCAGCTCTGTCTGGCCGTTGCCCTGCACGCCGGCTACACCCAAGATCTCACCGGCGCACACCTCAAAACTCACACCGTTGAGCATCTCTTGAAAACGGTCATCGAGGGCATACAAGTTTTTCACTTGCAACACCGGACCTTCAACCGCAGAAACGCCCTTTGCTACGGTCAATGTGACCTCACGCCCCACCATCATCGCCGCCAATTGCAGTTCGTCGCTTTCTTCCGGCGTCGTCGTGCCTACCACCTTGCCGGCGCGCAATACCGTGATGTGGTCCGCTACAGCCAACACCTCTTTGAGCTTGTGCGTGATAAAGATGATGCTTTTGCCTTGATCCACCAGGCCCCGCATCACGACAAACAACTCGTCTGCCTCTTGCGGCGTCAACACTGCCGTCGGTTCGTCGAGGATGAGAATATCCGCTTCGCGGTACAGCATCTTGAGGATCTCTACCCGCTGCTGCACCCCGACCGGCAACTTGCCGACCACGGCGTTGGGTTCTACATGCAACCCATACTGCTCAGACAAGGCCCGAATCTGCGCCGCTGCCTTGCGGCGGTCGAGAAAAGGACCATAGGTCACCTCGGAGCCAAGGATCATGTTTTCCGTCACGGTCAACGGCGCGACCAGTTGAAAGTGCTGGTGCACCATGCCGATGCCCTGACCGATGGCGTCACGCGGCTCTTTGATCTCCACTTTTTGGCCGTTGATGAAAATCTCACCCTCGTCCTGGCTATAGAGCCCATACAAGATGTTCATCAAGGTGCTCTTGCCGGCCCCGTTCTCGCCCAAAAAAGCGTGAATCTCGCCCTTTTCGAGCGTAAAACTGATGTGGTCGTTGGCCAGCACGCCAGGAAAACGTTTGGTGATATCACGGACTTGGAGGACTGGGGTCATAGGCACTCCTTTTACAGTTGAGGTTTGAAACAAGTCGCGGGCTATTATAGTCTATACGCGCCAAGTTTGCAATTTGACGCCGGCGAGGCGCCCATATCCCAAACAACTCGCGCCTCACCCGGTACATCAAAAAAGGCGTCGTGCGCCTGGTCACTGCACCGCACACGACGCCCCCCCCAAAAAACTCCACCCGGACTCTTGGCACGCTCCCCACACCGAGTGGAAAGCAAACACTTGACCAGGCGCTACCTACATAGGACTAATGCGCTGAATCTCATTGATCCCCTTCCCGCCGGTTAACTTGAGCGTCTTGCCATCATTGTACTTGAACTCGCCCTCGAGCGTGACCGGCGCATCGTAGAACAACGACCACCAGCCAGGGATATTGGCCACCGTCATCTGTTCCAGCCGTCTCGTCGGCGGCTGGATCCACTGGGGATAATGGGCCATCTTGGCCGTCAAGTTCAGCGTGCCTCTGTCAGTCTCTACCTCGACGCTCTGGGTAAAGGGGACAAAGCGCCGCGCTTCCTGCACAAACACCCAATCCTCTGGCTTGAACACAAACTTTTTGCTGTGCAAGAGCACGTCATCCGGCGCCAGGTAAACCTCTCCAGTTTCAAAGTGGAAAGGTCGCCCTTGGTTATCTACAGACTCGCTGTGGCACATATAAAAGAACAACTCGTCAAAGTGGCCATACATCCAGTCCATGGTCCGGATCTGGAAAAAGTTCAACTGTCCAAACCAGACCCGCTCAAACAATCCGCGGCCCTCGATCTCCATCTCTTTGCCGCGGATGCTGACTATGCCCTTGACGTCAGACAAGGTCTCGATACCTGACACAAAGGTCTCCTCGGTGACCTGGCAAGCCGCCCCGGGTTCATTCCCCCAATAAAACAAGGGGCCACGCGGCGTAAAGGTCAATTCCGCGCCGAGCGTCTCGTCGGTCGAGACGATGGTACGCACATCCGGCTTGCAGATGGCAGTCAGGTTGCCCATTTTCACGACGACCTTTTCGTCATCGCTCTCATAATTGATCTCTTGCTCCATCTGATGGTCATTGATATCTTTTTTGGACTTGAGCAGGACCAGGGTGTCCGGTTCCTCCTTTAGGGTCAAAGGCTCGTACGACAAGGCCAACTTGTTGCTCTGTCCAAGCAACGAGCCTTCGGTGATGGCGAGCTTGAGCAAATAATCCTGGTCCTTGTGGGTGAAATGCGTCGTAAAGTACCAGTTGTTGTAGCGTTGTGGGCTGTCTTGAAATTTGGGTTTAAGGTCTTCTAGTGAGAT
>CAZSJU010000255.1:0-5320 GCA_964607235.1 uncultured Anaerolineae bacterium
ATCGCTTTGCTGATGGCCAACCCCAGCCCGGTGCCAGGCGCGTCACTGGCGCGCCCGGCCTGGCCACGATAAAAGCGCTCGAACAGATGGCGCTGCTCCTCTTGCGAGATGCCCGTTCCCGTATCGGTCACGCTGAACGTGACCCACTTTTGCGCTTCCTTCTCGGCGGTCGCGGTGCATAGCATGACCGCGCCGCCGGTCGGAGTATAGTTGATCGCGTTGGTCAGCAGATTGGTCAGCACCCGCTCGATCAGTTTGCGATCGGCCAGGGCGGGGGGGAGTGTCTTTTCCAGTTCCACGTCCAGGGACAGACCCCGGTCGGCAGCCAGGGCGCCCCGGTCCGTCATCAGGCTGCTCACCAACAGGTTGAGGTCGGTGGGCTGGAGGCGAGATCGGGTCTTGCCCAGGTCCAGCCGCGACAGGTCCAGCAGGCTCTCGATGAGATACTGCAGGCGATTCGCCTCGCGTTGGAGCGTGTCCAGGTAAATCTCGCGCTTTTCTGGATAGCCACGGGTCAGCAAATTCAGGTAGAGCTTGAGGTTGGTCAGGGGGGTGCGCAATTCGTGGCTGACGTTGCTGACAAATTGAGATTTGACGCGGTCTGCCTCCCGCGCTTGCGTCAGCGCCACCTGGAGTTCGGCGGTACGTTCGGCGACCATTTCCTGCAATTGTTCCGCGTGGCGTTGCAGCGCCTGATAGAGCCGCGCCGTCTCTAGAACCTGGCCGGCGGCTGCGGCCACATTTTGCGCCAGCGCGATTTCCTCCTCGCTGAACTCGCGGCGCTCGATGGCATCCAGCCCGATGGTACCGACCACCCGACCGCGCACAATGATGGGAATGATGAGTAGCGAAACGGTACCACGGTCGCGCATCAGCGTGCGGTTGGCCGCCATCCGCTCATCGGTCTGCGCGTCGGTCACGGCCAGCGGGGCCTTGTGTTCCAGGACGTATTGCGTGGCCGGGTTCCCCGCCACAAAGATGGGCCGCCCCAGGCCACTGGGCCGCCCGGGCGCCATGTACTCGGCCACGACGGTGGCGTGTGTGCCCTCTGCGTTGAGCAAAGCCGCGGCGGCCTGCGGCAGGCTGAACGCGTGGGCCAATTCCCGGCAGGTGACGCGGAGCACCTGATTCACGTCCAGGGTAGAGGTGGCCGCGGCGATGACGCGGTTGAGCAGCGCCAGTTCGCGGTTCCGGTGACGAATTTCCTCTTCCACCTGGACGCGCTCGGTGATGTCTTTACCGATGCTCATGACACCTACCGGCTTTCCCGCCGGGTCCAACAGCAGCGTGTTGTTCCAGGCAATCAGCCGTTCTTGGCCCTCTCGGGTAAGAATGGGGTTTTCATGATGCGGCTTGATCTTGCTGGATAGAGTGTCTTTAAACACAATGCCCACTTGGGGGCGATCTCTCTCTGGGATAAAGGTCTGAAACCAATCTTTCCCCAGCACATCTTTGAGCGTGTGCCCCGTGAGTTCCAGCAAATAGGGATTGGCATAGGTGACCTTGCCCTCCCGGTCCAGGCCCACGGCGATCAGTCTGACATTGTCCAACAAGGTCCGGAAACGGCGCTCGGCTTCTTTTAATTTTAGCTCGTCCTGCATCCGACCGGTGACATCACGCGCCACGGCGACGACATAAGTGACGTCTTGAAAAGTAACCCGTTGCACCGTGATTTCAGCCAACAGGGTCTCGCCATCACGTTTGCGCAATTTCGTGATAATGCGCTCGTGATCTTGCTCCCCTCTGCGTTCTTGGGCGCATAGCGCGTCGATTTGCGCCGCCGCTCCTGACGGCACGAGGTCATTGAGCGAACGAGTGAGCAATGCTTGGCGGGTATAACCCAATTGACGGCAAGCGGACGCATTGACGTCGACCAGGCGACCGGAGGGTGCCTGGGCCAGAAATATCGCGTCGTTGCTCTGGTCCAGCAGGGCGCGGAACCGCGCCAGTTTGTCTAGCCTGTTGATTCCCTCAGGCAGGGCATCCCCATCATCCGAGGGCTCAGCGCGCTGTTTCATACGTCGCCTCGCTGTCTTGCTGGGCCGGAAGGACAGCGCCTTTCAGCGCGCCAGCAAAAAGACCACAAGAGCCGCTACGATGATCAAGGCGGCCAACCAAACGATCCAACGACCTGAAAGGCTCCCCCTTGGAAGCGTCACTGTTACATCACCGTGTGCAATCACGGACACTTTGAAAAAGGTATCTAAAAAGCCCGCGTGAACAATGTTATGTAGCTGCAATGGTTGTGTCAAAACAGGTTTGCGAAATATCCAGTGTGATCCTTGAATCTCGACTTTGCCATCAGGATGTTCCCCATCAAGCGCCGTCGCTTGAAAGTGATAGGTCATCGGTACGCTACTCAAACTGCGGCTGAATATCAGCGCTTTTTCCCCAGGCCGTAACTGTATAGTCTCAGCCATGTCCCTCACTCCCTATCCAGGCTTCCCGTTGAGCGAATCAGATGGCCAAACTTGTCGCCTGATTCACCTGGCAATTCACCAACCACATAATGTGATTCATCACAGTATATATTAAACGGCAAATAACACAAATCGGAGATTGCTTTGTCGCAAAAAAACGCTCCTCGCAATGACGGATTTGGAATGGCTGTCTGCGGCGCGCGATTGCCCTGGCGATGCGCTTTGTGTTATACTAGAGGTCGCTGATCTTGTCTATCCCGTTGAGAGGTGTCTATGATGCAACGTCCATCCCATTTACCCCGTGTCTGGCCATGGCGATACCTGGCGCTGACCTATGGCTGGTCGTGGCTCTTTTTGATCTCCGCCGTTCTGACTGGCTTGGAAGCTGACGCATTACTCACGACGGTCTTGCGTGTGCTGGCGGGCGTGGGACCGCTGGTCGCCGCGCTGTTGCTGGTGTATCGCACCATGGGACAGGATGGCCGCCGCGATTATTGGCAGCGGCTGATCGGGTTCCGCCGTATCGCGCCCCGCTGGTACGTCGTGACCCTGCTCGTGCCCCCGCTGTTGACCGCCCTGGCAGCCCTCGTCGACCTCGGACTGGGCGGGACCGGCCTGCGCCTCGAGGCCGCCGAGGGGATCCTGGAGCAGCCGCTGACCTTTTTACCCTATGCGCTGTTTATCCTGGTTTTCGGCCCGCTGCCCGAAGAGATGGGCTGGCGCGGCTATGCGCTGGACGGGCTGCAGGCGCGCTACAGCGCGCTGGTCGCCAGCCTGATCCTGGGCGCCGTGTGGGCGCTGTGGCATTTGCCGCTGTTCTTTATCGCGGGCACCTTTCAGGCCGACCTGGGCGTGGGCACGACGTCGTTCTGGCTCTTTATGCTATCCATGCTGCCGCAGACGCTGGTCATGACCTGGATCTATAACCATACCCGCCGCAGCACGCTCTCGGCGGTGTTGTTTCACTTTATGCTCAATTTCACGGGCGAGCTGTTTGAACTGTCAGGGCGGGCCGATCAGGTCCTGTTCGGCCTGTGGGTCGTCCTGGCTGTGGGTCTGGTTTTGATGGCGGAACCGGAGCGGACGTCGCGGCCGGCATCGAGACGGCGCAGGAACTGCCCAAGGTAGTCGAGTATAATAGAGGAGGGTAAAAGAGCACGATGAATGCCGATATTGGACGTAATGATCCCTGCCCCTGTGGCAGCGGGGAAAAGTACAAGTATTGCTGTATGCGCAAGGATCGCCGGCGGCGGGATGCTGGCTCAGAACCGGCTTCCCGGCAAGAGCGGTTAGATGTGCTGCGCAGCGTCACACGTGACGCGCTACCCCAAGCGCCGCCAGAATTGGCCAGCGAGATTCAACGCTTACAGGGCATAATGGAGGATATGGCCGCTTACGAGGCGATGCAGGACGAGATTGAGGCTGCTGTGCAGATTCTCAAGGCGCACCGTGCCGAGTTTAAAGCGTTGATGAAGGACGAGCGGGCCGCGGTGGTCCAGGCCAATCGTCTGTTCTCTGAGGAGCCATTCCGGCCGTTGCGCTACACTTCTCAGGACGTCGAGCGCGCTTTCCAGGCGGTGGGTTATCCTGCCCTGATCAAAGGAGAAATTGACAAAGCGGATATAGAGATCATTGTGCCGGCCATACTCCATCTGGCCGGCGACGAAACGCAGCGTATGAACCTCTCCCGCCGGTTGTTTATGCTGTTGCCCGAGTACGTGGCGGCCGGTCGCTATATGGACGCCTGGTTGATCCAGTATTCGGCTTACAAGATGGTCGAAGCGGTAGACCAGAGCAATCCTTTTTTGTTTTCGATGTTCATGTTGGGTCTAGAAGCCTGGGCCGCAGAGATGGACGAGCAGCGTGAAGCCCTGATGGGGCATATGGGCGTTGATCTTGGGGATCTGGCACAGATGGAAGTCAAGCAGGCCCAGAGCTGGCTCAAGGCGCATTTGACGAGGCCGGACCGGCAAGCGCGTATAGAGGCGTATGTGAACGCTCATCCTGAGTTGCGCGACCAGATGGAGGCCGAGGCCATCCGGTTGGAACAGGAAGCGCTCGAGCTTTTAAGGCGCGACGACGCGCAGCCGTTATATTTGTCCCGTCAAGAGCTCGCACCCTGGCTGGCGACATTCATGGAACGCGTCGCGTCTCGTTTTGGCAAAACGCTTCAAGAGGTAGAAGACATAGAGGAAATGGCCCCTGCCGATGTGCAAGCCCTGGAAAAGATATTCGTGGATGTGTCCATCGAGATGGCGGAGGCTATTTTCACGCCCCAGCGGCGCGATCAGCTCGTGACGCAGTTGTGGGACTATGGGCGTCATCTGAAGGAGGCTGGGGAGCAGCGCGCTGCTATGGCCATCAACCTGATGGCGAATTGGGTGGAGAATGAGCCGGCACCATCCCAAAATCGGTTCTTGATCGGCTTGTGCCTCGCTTCGTTGTTTGACTAGCGACGATTCTTCCGATCCTGAACAAGAGGGGAATCAAGGCCAGCGTCAGCGAAATAAAGACCAGCGCTGTCAAAGCCAAGCGGTCTGGTTCTAGCTGCCCTTCGGAGAAGGCGCAGACCAGCAGTGCGCTGGCCTCCAAATATAAAATCATTCCCGGTCTTTCAACAAGTCTGCCACGGTACGGTCGCCCTGGGTGCGGGCGACCGGCGCCATAGGCGACAACTTTTGTCCGTTCCAGGCGATCAGTCCGGCCTCTTGCAACACCTCCAATTGTGTGTCTATCGGTTGGGCCAAGGGCACGATGCGCGCGATGGGCTTACCACGGTCGGTAATGGTCACCGTCCCGCCAGCCTTGACCTGGCGTAGATAGGCGCTCAGTTGTGCTTTCAGCTCTCGAATGCCGGTTTTCGTCTCCATATCAAGCCTCACATTCAATGTGGGTACATT
>CAZSJU010000256.1:0-5304 GCA_964607235.1 uncultured Anaerolineae bacterium
ACAGCCCTGAATCTGCCGGACTTTCGAGCCGCCGAGCGCACCTTCCAACTGCTGACCCAGGTGGCCGGACGGGCCGGGCGCGGCCTGCGTGGCGGCCGGGTACTCGTGCAGACCTACAATCCGGCACATTATGCGGTGCGCAGCGCCGCCCGCCACGATTATGCCGCCTTTGCGGAGCGGGAATTGGCCTTTCGCCGCGAGCAACGCTATCCGCCCTATCGCCGGTTGGCCCGTCTAGAGTACCGCCATCGCAAATCAGAGCGGGCGCAAAGTACCGCCGAGCGCCTGGCCAAGACGTTACGCGCCACGCTGGCCGCGCGCGGGCTGCCCCAAGAAGACCTGATCGGGCCGGCGCCGGCGTTTTTTGCCAAGCGCCGCGACCTGTACCGCTGGCAAATCGTCCTGCGCGCCGCCGACCCCGCCGACCTGCTGCGCCACGTCAAGATCCCCCAGGGCTGGCGAATAGATATCGACCCGGTGAGCCTGTTGTAAAATAATCGATATGTCGTCGGTCTGACGACTGGCGAACGTTAAACAACCGTCGATAATCAATCTAGAATCAATCTAGACGTGTCTCTTTGGCTGTGGTAAAATCAACTCGAGTAGTCGTAATGAACGCTTACTTGAGGAGGCGGGGTTATGTGGGGGCGTGGACAATCTTGCTGGTTGCTGGCATCCATATTGTTATCATGTTTGTTATTCGCGCAGCCGGTCCAGGCCGACGTGCTGGTGCCGGTTGAGAACGACGACGCGGCCGGGGACGACGACCTGATCTCCATCGGGCACAAAATGTGGCGCGACCCGTATGCACTGCGGGGCTATATCCCGGTCTCTACAGCCACGCGCATTACCAACTTCCGACTGCCGGACCCGCTGCCCGAACTAGAGATCGTGCCGGTCACGACAGCCCAAAGCGACGTGACGCCGTCAAACTATGCCCAGGTTATGCAAGACGACGTACCCGTGTACGGTCATCCCATCGAAGCCGCTTATGGCCTGCCGCCCAAGCGCCAGCTCGGCGTGGGCTTTATCTGGGTCAGCGTGCAAGGCCAGACCATTTATGAGGGGCGCGAATACTATCAGATCAACACCGGTGAATACGTGCCGGCCGACACGCTGGGCTTTTACCGACCTTCCGCTTTCCAGGGCGTGGCGCTGGCCGAGCACCCGGCGCATCCCTTTGCCTGGATCTTGAGAGCTGTGCAGCCCTCGTCAACGCCAAGTGGGCCAGTCAACTCTGAGGCCCCGCTCTACCAGCGCTACCAGCTCGTGCAGATTTTTGCCACGCAGCCGGTGGGTGACCATGTGTGGTATCTCATCGGGGAAGACCAATGGATCAACCAGATTTACGTGGGCAAGGTCACGCCTTTGGCGCCCCCGCCCGAGGTGGGGGGCGCAGCCTGGATCGACATAAATCTGTTCGAACAGACACTGGCCGCCTATGTGGGGGAGCGTATGGTATACGCCACGCTGGTCTCCAGCGGCCTGCCCGGCTGGGACACGCCGCTGGGTCTGTTTCAGGTATGGCACAAGGTCGCCAGCGGCAAGATGAGCGGCGCTTATGACAGGCCCGACTACTATTTCCTGGAAGATGTGCCCTGGGCGATATACTTTAACCAGGATGTGGCGCTGCACGGCGCCTATTGGCACAACAGCTTTGGCTACCGGCACAGCCACGGCTGTGTGAACCTGGCGCCGGCAGACGCGCGCTGGCTGTTCGAATGGGCGCCTGAGGGCGCCTGGGTGCGCGTGCAAGCCGGGCAATAAACGGCCTCCAAGCGCTAACCCTCAAGACCTGCGAGACCTTGCCAATGACATCTATGGAAAAGACCTCGCAGGTCTTGTTATTCTACGCCTATTGACCCCCCCACAACGCCCGCTCATTGGCGCAAGACAAGCAGGTAGAGTAAAATGGGGCCGGTACTACAAGAGATCATCACCCGGGAGGACCAAGCAAGGTGCGCCCCTTTTGTACCCCATCCTTGAATTTGAAGGCGCTGGCATTGACCATCGCGCTGTTGTCCTATCTCGCCGCCGTGGGCTGCCAGAGCGACCCGCCGTCTATCGCAACCCCCGTGCCGACAATGGGTCTGCCCTTCGTCGCGACCAGCACGTCCGGACCGCCACCGCCCACAGCATTCCCGTCGCCGCCACCCACGAACACCCCATCGCCCACGCCCAGCCCCATCACGGTCTGGGCGGCCCCCGATGTCCCGCAACGTTTGGCACAGGCCATCGCTGATGCCATCAATGCCCAACCGGGACAGTACCAGTTGACCGGCGACCCCACCAAAGTGGACGTGCAAATCAGCGCCACATCCAGCGAACAACCCCTCGCGACCTGGGTCTATGCCCTGGTCGCGCCCTTTCCCACAATCCCCGACGGCCTGACCGGGGACGATTTGCGGGCAGCCTGGGCGGGTCAACCGGCCGGCCCGTTTGCCGGGACCCCGCTGTTGCTGAGCGACGTGACGCTGGCAGCGTTGAGCAGCCAGATGGGTGCGCCGGCGCCCGGCGCCGTCGTGACTGTGCCCGCTTCCGAGCTGCTGAGCCGGGCCTGGGGGCAAGAGACCGCCTGGGCCATCGTCCCCTTTGAAACGCTGGACCCACGTTGGAAAGTGCTCAAAATCGACGATCGCTCGCCTCTGGAGCGCGGCCTGGACACAGCGGCCTACCCGCTGGTGGTGCACGTGTCTGCTGCCGGCCCCGACGAAGCGTTGGCGCCCTTGTTGGCAGCGGCGAACCTGCCGTCGACCAACCGCGACGAAAGCCAGATGACCGTGGTCGTGATGACCGGTGTCACTGCCCTCACGCGCGCCACGGCGTGGCGCATGGAGGGCAAAGGGCTGACCTACCCCGCCCAAGACATCGGGGACTGGCTGCGCGAAGCAGACATCACCCATGTCAGTAACGAGGTATCTTTTGACCCCGAATGCGGCCCACCCAACCCGGTCCAAGAGGGTCTGCTCTTTTGCTCCGACCCGCGCTACATCGAACTGCTAGAACACATCAGCGTGGACGTGGTCGAGATGACAGGCAATCATATCGCCGACGCGGGCGTGGAGCACATTGAGCCCACGTTGGACATGTACAAAGCGCGGGGGTGGCAATATTTCGGCGGTGGGCGGAACCTGGAGGACGCACGCCAACCGGCAATTTTCAACCACAACGGTAACGTCATCGCCTTCCTGGGCTGCAACCCGGTCGGCCCGACCTCAGTGTGGGCCGAGCCCGAACGCGCCGGCGCCGCCCCCTGTGACGATGCGCTGTTGTACGCTCAACTGGCCGAACTGCGCGCCCAGGGAGCACTGCCCATTGTCACCTTGCAGTATTGGGAAGAGGACCGCTACGACCCCACCCCACAACAGGTCGCCGATTTTGAGGCGTTGATCGAGGCTGGCGCGATCATTGTCAGCGGCAGCCACGCCCACCACGCCCAGGGCTTTGGCTTTCGCGAGGGACGCCTGATCCACTATGGGGTAGGCAACCTGTTTTTCGACCAGATGGAGCTCATGGGCAACCGCCAAGAGTTCATCGACCGGCACGTGTTCTATGCCGGCCGCCACGTCAGCACCGAGCTGCTGACCGCCCTGCTGGAAGATTGGGCCCGCCCGCGTCCTATGACAAAAGAGGAGCGCGCAGAGTTGCTACAAACAGTGTTCGCGGTCAGCCGTTGGGAGTGAGCGGATCAACTTGAATCAAACACCATCCCCTACTCGCATAAGCAAGGGCGGGCAGGAAAAAAGGACACATCATGAAAGATAAAGATCGGGTCAAACGAGACCCCGGCGACGCGACGCTGCATAGCTGCCATCTAGCCGAACAAGCCTTGCGAGAGGACGCAGGGAACTACCGGGCGCTCTTGGAATCCGCGCCGGTGGCCATCCTTGCCACGGATCGCAAAGGCTGCATCGTGCTGTTCAACCGTCAGGCTGAAGAGACGTTCGGCTATACACGGGATGAGGTTTTCGGCCAAACCGTGGAGACATTGATCCCCACACGCTTGCAAACCGTCCACATCCAACACCGTGCCGACTATATGTCTGCCCCACGTTCCCGCCCTATGGGCATCGGCATGGACCTGATCGGCCGCCGCAAAGACGGGAGCGAGTTTCCCGTCGAGGTCGGCCTCAGCACCGTCCAGACAAAAGCCGGGGTGCTGATTATGGGCTTTATTGCAGACACTAGTGCGCGTAAGCAAATCGAAGCCACGCTGCGTCAGAGTGAGGAAAAATATCGCACGCTGGTCGAGCAATCCTTGCAGGGCGTTATGATCGTGCGCGGCCCCCGCTTGCACATCGCCTTTGCCAACCCGGCAATGGCCGAAATCATGGGCTACAGCGTCGAGGAACTGACCCGCATGCCGCACCAAAAAGTAGACGCGATGATCCATCCAGAGCATCAAGAGGTCCTGCAACACTTCCGTGACTGCTTGAAAGGCAAGTCGGTGCCGTCGCGCCACGAGTTCCGCGCTATCCGCAAGGACGGCGCGGTCGTATGGCTGCAAATGTCCTCCAACTTGATCGAGTATCAGGGGAAACCCGCAGTACAGGCCACACTAGTGAACACCACCGAACGCCGGCGCACCGAGGCCACGCTGCGCCAGCGCACGCTCGAGTTGCAGACGCACAACGAAGAGCTGGACGCTTTCGCGCATACCGTGGCCCATGACCTCAAAAACCCGCTAGCGCTAACCATTGGCTTTGCTGAGGCATTGGTAACCCGCTATGCAGACCTGTCCGGCCAAGAGTTGGAAAAGCATCTGGAAACCATCGCGCAAAATGGACGCCGCATGCGGCGCATCATCGACGAGCTGCTCCTGTTGTCCAGCGTGCGTCGCCTGCAAGAGGTAGAAATCGTACCGCTCGATATGGGTATGCTCGTGTCCCAGGCCTGCGAGCGCGAGGCACAACTGATCGAGGAATGTCAACCAGAGTTCATTGTGCCCGAGACATGGCCCACAGCATTAGGGCACGGCCCGTGGGTGGAGGCAGTATGGGCCAACTATCTCAGCAACGCCCTCAAGTACGGCGGCCGCCCGCCGCGCGTCGAGTTGGGCGCAATGATCCAGGACGACGGTCAGGTGCGTTTCTGGGTCAAGGACAACGGACCGGGCCTCACGCCCGAGGAACAAGCGCAGTTGTTCAAGCCCTTCACCCGGCTGGCGCAGGTGCGCGTCGTAGGCCACGGGCTGGGATTGTCCATCGTGCGACGCATCGTGAGCAAGCTAGGCGGGCAGGTCGGCATCGAGAGCGCGGGCGTGCCCGGTCAGGGCAGCACGTTCTACTTTACCCTCCCCGCCGC
>CAZSJU010000257.1:0-1551 GCA_964607235.1 uncultured Anaerolineae bacterium
TTGGTGGTCAACTTTGTGCCTGCTTTACGCCCTTATCCCATTGACGTGCTGGCCAACGTCATGCACGCGTTGTTCATCGCTTATGCCATTTTGCGCTACCAACTGTTAGACATCCACATCGTCGTTCGGATAGGATTGCTTTATACTCTCCCGGCAGCCATCATAGGCGGGGGATATTTTGTCGTGGTGTACTTGGGCACCGAGCTGTTTCATACTTTTGCCGGCTATGAAAGTTTTGTGCACTCTTTTATCGTAGCGCTTCTCACAGCCGTGCTGGCCCGACCGCTATGGGATAAGGTACAGCGATGGGTGGATAGGATATTTTTCCGTGATCGATATGACGGCGCTTTGATGGTGCAGAGGCTGGGCCATGTCGCTGCGTCTTTGCTCGACCTTGACCAACTTGCCCATATGATCGTAAAAGAGGTCACGGGCACGATGCATGCCCGTTGGGCAATTTTTCTCATAGGGCGCGAGGCGGATGGAAACTTTTATACGGTGGCCCAAAAGGGGATAGCGGCCCACGCGGATTTGAAACTAAAGGAGGATTGCCCTATTTTGCGTTGGCTGTCGGATCAAGAAACGACCATAAACGTGGGCGATTGGGGAAATATGCCCGACTGTAGCGTTTATGTCGGGGCGGAGGCGGAGGCGCTGGAAAGGATAGGGGGACGTTTATGGGTCCCTTTGAAAGCCCAGAGAAAGTTAGTGGGCGTTTTGATCGTGGGGCCTAGACTTTCCCGGCGTGATTATTCGCGAGACGATGAGCTGGTCCTGACTGCTCTGGCTAACCAGACGGCGGTGGCCATTGACAACGCGCGGCTGCATAAAAAGGTGCGGGAGAGCGAGGCGCGGTACCGCACTCTGGTCGAAACTTCTCCGGATGCCATTACCGTCACCGACTTGGACGGCAAGCTGGTCATGGCCAATCAACGGGCCGCCGAACTGTGGGGTTGTGAGCGCGCCGAGCAGTTGCTGGGTATGGATGCTGCGCAACTGATTGCGCCCCAGGATCACGCACACGCTGCCACTAACACACACAAGGCGCTGGAACAAGGCAGTGTTCGGAATGTCGAATACACGATGCTCCGGCAAGACGGCACGACGTTTTATGCCAGCCTGAGCGCATCGTTGATCCGAGATGAGGAGGGCGCACCAACTTTTTTTATCAGTGTGGTGCGGGACGTCACCGAGCAGAAAAAGGCCGCGGCGGCGCTGCAGGAGAGTGAGGAAAAGTACCGCAGGCTAGTGGAATCCTTGCCGCTGGGTGTTTTGATCATTCGAGAGGGCAAGATCGCCTTTGCCAACGGGATCGTCTGTCAGAAGCTAAAGGTCGCGAGCGTCCAGGCGTTGATCAGTATGGATCCGTTGCAATTTGTCGTCGAGGACGATAGAAAAAAGCTGGTTGATTACATGCAGGCGCGGTTCAACCAGGCCCTGCCGTTGACACAATATGAGACGCGCTTACGTTGTGCGGATGGGCAAGTGTTTCCCGCCGAGATTTTTGCCTCACAGGCCGTTTTTGACGGAGGGTCGGCGATTCAACTGGTG
>CAZSJU010000257.1:1651-5291 GCA_964607235.1 uncultured Anaerolineae bacterium
GAGCTATGCGCCCTGGCTGCGGGTGAGGTGAGGTTTGAGGCAGAGGCTATTCAGCGCACTTTTAGGGGGGATGTCATCCATACGGCTTTGAGTCTCAGTCTCGCCCCTGGCTATAAAGACACATGGGCCAAGGTTTTTGTGTCCATCATTGATATCACCGCGCGGGTGCAGTTGGAGGCTGAGCGCGAGCGTTTGTTGGGGGTGCTCAAGCATCGCAGCACTTTGCTGCAGACCGCTGCCGAGGTCTCCAAGTCTGCCATTACGATTTTGGACCTTGAGGACTTGATGTCGCGCGCCGTGAACTTGATACAAGAGCGCTTTGGCTTTTATTACGTGGGCATCTTTATGGTCGATCCGGTGGGCGAGTACGCGGTGCTGCGGGCTGGCACCGGTAAAGCGGGAAGGCAGATGCTGGATGCAGGCCACCGGCTGGCCGTGGGCGGCGAGTCCATGATTGGGTGGAGCGTGGCCCACGCGCAAGCCCGCATCGCGCTGGACGTGGGCGAGGAGGCCATGCGTTTTAATAATCCCCATCTGCCGCTCACGCGCTCCGAGTTGGCGTTGCCGCTGGTCGTGCGGGGGGAGGCCATCGGGGCGCTGACGGTGCAGAGCACCCGCGAAGCTGCTTTTTCAGGACAAGATATCGCCGTCTTGCAAACGATGGCCGATCATCTGGCCACGGCCATCAACAACGCGCGCTTGTTTGAGGCGGCCCAACGTGAGATCGCCCGGCGCAGTCGTGCCGAGGAAAAGGTCCAGAAACTCAACGCGGAGCTTGAGAAACGGGTGATCGAACGTACCGCGCAATTGCAGGCCGCCAACAAGGCTCTAGAGTCCTTTTCTTATTCTGTGTCACACGACCTGCGGGCGCCGTTGCGCGCGATCAATGGCTTTAGCCAGGCATTGTTGGAGGATTACAGGGAGCGGTTAGATCCGGCCGGTCAGGATTATTTGCAGCGTGTGCGGGCGGCCAGCCGGCGCATGGGGCAGCTCATTGATGATCTGCTCCAATTGTCGCGCCTGACGCGAGGCGCAATGCATATTCAGCAGGTCGATCTGAGCGCTTTAGCTATAGAAATTGCTGCCGAGTGGCAAGAGACCGCGCCGGCGCGCCCGGTGGAATTTGTCATCGCGCCCGACATCGTGGTCCAAGGGGATGCCCGGCTGCTGCGGGTAGTATTGGATAACTTGCTTGGCAACGCCTGCAAGTTCACGGGCCAGCGTGCGCTGGCCAGGATAGAGTTTGGCCAAACGCGGATAGATGGGCAAGCGACGTATTTTGTGCGGGATAACGGCGCCGGCTTTGATATGGCTTACGCCGACAAGCTATTCGGCGCTTTTCAGCGCCTGCACGCCGATGATGAATTTGAGGGCACCGGCATCGGTCTGGCCACGGTGCAGCGGGTCATCCATCGGCACGGCGGGCGGGTGTGGGCCGAGGCCGCGGTGGGCGAGGGCGCGACCTTTTACTTTACGCTCGCGCCAGGTGCTGGCGCTGAATGAGCATGGGTGTACAGTTTTCGTGTTTGGCCGTTCACTGGTGCAACCGGTTCGAGGACCGGTGTGAGTGGGTTTAGGGGGCAGTATTGTGTACAAGAGATGGATCAGTGTAGGCGTGGGCATTGTCGTCATTATAGTGGCTTGGGGATTTGTAGGGCCGATGTTGACGCAAGCGGTACCAGCGTTTCACTTGCTTGATAGAGAAATCGTCCTCGTTGTGGGCTTGCTCTTTCTCTTGCACACGCTGGCGACGCTAGTGCTGTTGTCCAACGCGTTCCGTCGTCGCAAGGTGGAACAAGCTTTGCGTCAGAGCGAAGCGCGCGCTCGGGCATTGGTGCAACATATCCCGCAACGGATATTTTTCAAAGACAAGGATTTGGTGTATGTGACCTGTAACGCAAGTTATGCGCGCGATTTGGGCCTCACGCCCCAGGGAATCGTCGGCAAGGTGGATGATGACTTGCATCCCCCCGAGTTGGCGGAAAAGTATCGCGCTGATGACCGCCGTGTCCTCGAATCGGGGCCAATTGACTTGGAAGAGCACTATGTGCGAGAGGGACAGCCCATGATCGTCCGTACTGTCAAGACGCCTGTGCGGGACGAGGCAGGCGACATCATGGGGTTGTTGGGCATCTTTTGGGACGTCACCGAGCAAGTGCAGGCCAAAGAGGCCTTGTCGAAGAGTCAGGAGCGCTTGCTCCGGGTGATTGAACATATGCCCGTCATGATGGACGCTTATGATGCCGAGGGGAACATATTGGTTTGGAACCGCGAGTGTGAGCGCGTCACCGGCTATAGCGCCGAGGAGATGATCGGTAACCCCGAGTCGTTAGCGTGGCTCTATCCCGATGCGGATTATCGCCAACGCATGATGGAAGAGATGGCGCGCCGGAATTTTGAGTTTCGTGATTGGGAATGGCAGATCACTTGTAAGGATGGGCATGTCAGGACGGTTGCCTGGTCTAACGTCTCCCCTCAGGTCCCCATTCCAGGCTGGGATACGTGGGCGATTGGCGTCGACGTGACGGAACGGGTGCAAGCCCAGGAAGCGTTGCGCAGGGCTGAATGGGAGAAGGAGATCATCCTCGATAGCCAGTTGGAGCACGTAATCTACCAGGACTGTGCGCACCGCATTCTGTGGGCCAATCGGGCAGCTTGCGAGTCGGTAGGGATGCGTCGCGAGGAACTGACCGGGCGCTTTTGTTACCACATCTGGCCCCAGTCCGAGACACGCTGTGAAGACTGTCCGGTGGCGTTGGCGATGGAGACGGGACGGCCCCAAAAGGTGCGCAAGGTCACGCCTGATGGCCGGGCGTGGTATATTCGGGGATACTCTGTGCGGGACGAAAATGAGCAAATCGTGGGGGGCATCGAGGTGACGCAAGAGATCACCGAGCAGGTACGGGCGCAAGAGGAGATCCAACGCTTGAACGCCGAACTGGAGCAGCGGGTGCTAGAGCGCACAGCCGAGTTGCAGGCGGTGAACGAGGAACTGGAAGCTTTTGCCTACTCGGTGTCACACGACCTGCGGGCGCCGCTGCGAGCTATTGACGGTTTCAGCCAGGCGCTGTTGGAGGATTATGGTGACTGTTTGAATCGGGAGGGACAGAGCTACCTGGAGCGGGTGCGGGCGGCCAGCCAGCACATGGGGCAATTGATCGAGGACCTGCTCCAGTTGTCCCGCTTGACGCGGAGCGAGATGCAGCGCGAGCGGGTAGACTTGAGCGCCCTGGCGCAAGAGATCCTGGGCACGCTGAGCGTAGCGGAACCTGAGCGGGAGATGGAAATGATCGTCGCGCCGGGTATCACGGTCAAAGGAGACGCGCGGCTGTTGCGGGTGGCTTTGGAGAACCTGTTGAGCAATGCCTTCAAGTTCACGAGCAAGCAGCCCCGTGCGCGGATCGCGTTTGGGCAGACCCAGGTGGACGAAAAACCAGTTTATTTTGTGCGAGACAACGGGGTGGGTTTTGACATGGCTTACGCTGACAAGTTGTTTGGCGCCTTTCAACGTTTGCATCGGATCTCCGAGTTTGAAGGGACCGGCATTGGCCTGGTCACTGTGCATCGGATCATCCAGCGCCACGGCGGGCGGGTGTGGGCCGAGGCCGCCGTGGGCCAGGGCGCCACGTTTTACTTTACA
>CAZSJU010000258.1:0-5287 GCA_964607235.1 uncultured Anaerolineae bacterium
TCCCCAACGACTGCGAGACATGGTCTCGCAGGGAGCGAATTTATCAAGAAAAGCCCGGTTTCTCCAAGAAACCGGGCTTTTAGTATCTAGCTAGCGAATCGACGCTTTATGCTTCGCCGCAGCGTTCTAACAGTTGTTCCCAACGTCGATCGACTTCTGCCTGCATCTCGTCGATCATGTGCTCGTTTTCGGGTTTGAACAGGTGGCGGACCCGCCCCTGGATGCCAGTGTCATAAGTGCCGCCGTCACCGCCGTAGGCGATAAACTTGACATTCTGCTCAGGGATCTTGCCCTGGCGTACCAACGAGCGATAGGCCGCTTCGATGCCGCTGACCGTCGAGGCCGCGTTCTCGAACGCGTTGTGCATCCAGGGCACCCGCCAGATCGAGGGTCAGGTGCTAATAGGATGCCGGGGGCAGGCTTGTTTGAATCGATCCAAAAGCCATTGACAACTGTATCAATCTCGTGCTATACTGAAAAACGTGTCGAGGCGCAAAAGCCATCTCGGCCAAAAGAACCCGCACCCTAGCCCGCCGGAGATTGTCCCGGCGGGCTATTTTTTTGTTGCAGCAGCGATACTCAAGGAGGTCAGCATGATAAGCGCCCCTCGCGCGACGCCGCGCATAAAGCCTCAGGCATCCGCCTTGCCCAGCCCGCACAGTTCACGCCAGCGACCGGCCATTGCATCCGTCATCACGCTGGCGGCCATCATAATGACCGCCATTTTACTGTCCGGACGCCTCACCGCTGCCGGTCGCGCCGCGCCCCCTGCACCGTTGCCCATCGTGCGGGACCTTGTCTTTGTACGCGACCTCGACAGCGTGGGCGCTTGTGACGGCGCCGACGCGTGGGTGCCGGCGTACATGGAATCCGACGACGGGAAGCTTTTTGGCACCCTACAGGTCGGACAATATCTGCATTTCAGTTACGCCGACGATGCGGACCACTATGCCTGCCCGCCGCCCGGCTCGACGGCGCTGCCCTGGGCCTACACGGCGCTGGACACCTGCGACGGCATCGCCAACGCCGCCGAGGTGTTGCAGGCGCTGATCGACGCGCAAGCCACGGCCCCTGTCACCCTGGTGGGCCACGGGACGGGCGGCGTCGTGGCCGCGTACCTGGTCGCCCGCGACCCTGTCTGGACGCGGGCGCACGTTGCCTCGGTCGTCACCTTTGACAGCCCGCTGCAAGGGTTGTCGGTGGAGGCCCTCGCAGCCCGGGCGCGCTTTTCCGCCTGTCGCCTGGACGATGCCCCGCCCAACACGCTGCAAGAGCTGCGCGAGGACAGCCCGGTGATGCGCACCGCCGCCGGGGCGGCCGAGGTTGTGCCGCTCTATCCCTTGCACGCCACAGAGTTCCCGTGGCTTCCCCGCGAACAGGCAACGCTAGAGAGCGCCCGACCCTTTCGCCTGACCAAAAGTTGTGACTTTAGCCCCAGGCCGGACTGTCAGCCACCCCGCTCGCTGCCTGATGACCATGACTCGCTCTGGGGGCAGCGCTTTGACGGGGACGGGCAAATCGACAAGGCGTTCCTGCTCGGGTGTGCCGCGCTCCCCGCGCTCGACGGCACGGCGCGCAGCGTGCCACTCACGCCAGAAAGCGCCTGGCGGGCACAAGCGTCCGTGGCGCGCGGCACACAACGCGTCCGCTTTGTCGCCCGCTTTAACCACCCGGTCCGGATGACGCTCCTGGCGCCAGACGGCACGGCTTTTGGCCCGGACGGCGCGGGCGCGGTGACCGGGTACGCCATCGACGCCGCGTCCGAGACCTATGAGATTCAAGATCCCACACCCGGCGCATGGACGGTCGAGTGGTGCGGCACGGATGTGCCGCCCGCGGGCGCCACGGTCACGTTGGCGGTGTTGGCTCTGGCGCGCTCCGGTCCGGCCTTTTACCAGGTCGACTTGCCGGCAGTGCTGCGTGATAACCCGTCGGCGGGCGGACCGGTCAATGACCCACCCTACGCCCCGGCTGCCCCCTGGCCCGTAAACGGCGCGACCCTGCAGGACGTAGACCTGCTCTTGCGCTGGAGCGGCGGTGATCCCGAGGGTGACACCGTCACATATGACGTCTATTTGGCGGCGGACGACTCCACGCCGGACGATCCCACGCCGGACGTCGCGGTCTGCAATGGGATCACCCGCACTTTGTGCCACCCCGGTCCGTTGGAGCACGCGACGCACTATTACTGGCAGGTCATCGCCGAGGATGAAACGGGCGCAACGACCCAAGGGCCGGTCTGGGGCTTGCGCACGATTAGCCACCCCCCAGCCATACCGGCCAACCCCGCGCCCCCGGACGGCGCCGTCAACCAAGATCTGGATGTGGCATTGCGTTGGACGGGCGGTGATCCCGATGGCGACGCGGTCACGTACGATGTCTACCTGAAAGCCGCGGACCCCACACCGGACACGTTGTGCAGCCACGCCATGACCGACACCCACTTTAGCCCCGGCCCACTGTCCCTGGGCACGCACTACTATTGGCGCGTCGTCGCGCGGGACGCGGAAGGGTTGATCACCCCAGGGCCAATCTGGGAGTTGAGCACGACCCACGCGCCGCACGCGCCCAGATTGCTGGCGCCGCTGGATGGCGCCGCCAACCAGCCGCTCTCGCTCACTCTGCGTTGGGACGGCGACGATCCCGACGGCGACGCCCTGACCTTCGACCTGTACCTGGAAGCCGGGGACGAGACGCCCGACGTGCAGGTCTTGGCAGGAGACGCCGCCACGATCTACACGCCGCCGGCCCTCGCGCCCGGCATGCCCTATTTTTGGCGCGTCGTGGCCCACGACGGGCACGGCGCCCTGTCCAGCAGTCCCACCTGGGCCTTTACGAGCACCCACACGCCCGACATGCCCCACACCCCCTGTCCCTGTAACAGGAGCATCAACCAGCCGCTCACCGCCACGCTGGCCTGGTCCGGCGATGACCCCGACGGCGACAATGTGACCTACGACGTCTATCTGGCGGCCGACGACCCCACGCCGGACACGTTGTGCAGCCACGCCGTGACCGATACCCACTTTAGCCCCGGACCGTTGATCGCAGGCGCACACTATTATTGGCGTGTGGTGGCCCAGGACACGAATGAGGCCGTCACCCCAGGGCCGGTCTGGGATTTTAGTACGACCCACGCGCCGCGCGTGCTCAGCTTTCTGACGCCGCTGGATGGCGCCATCAACCAGCCACTCTCGCTCACCCTCGGTTGGATCGCCGATGACCCTGACGGCGACGCCCTGACCTTCGACCTGTACCTGGAGGCCGGGGACGAGACGCCCGACGTGCAGGTTTTGCAAGGGGGCGCCACGACGACCTATAGGCCACCCATCCTCGCGACCAGCGCCCCCTACTATTGGCGCGTCGTGGCCCACGACGGGCATGGCGCCACAGCCAGCGGCCCGACATGGGTCTTTACGACTACCCGCGCGCCCCGTGTCCCCAGCGTCCCCTCGCCCGGCGACGGGATCACCAACCGACCACTCACCGCTACGCTGGCCTGGTCCGGCGGCGACCCCGACGGCGACAGCGTGACCTATGACGTCTATCTCGCGGCCGGCGACCCCACGCCGGAGGCGCCGGTCGCCACCGGCCAATATAGCGCCACCTATGATCCGGGCGCGTTGCAGGCCGGCACGCCTTATTACTGGCGGGTCATAGCCCACGACGCCCACGGCGCCACGGCCAGCGGCCCGACCTGGGTCTTTACGACCACCTACCCGCCGCACATGCCTTATCACCCCCATCCGCCCGACGGCGCCATCCACCAGCCACTCACCGTCACGCTCGCCTGGGACGGCGGCGACCCCGATGGCGACGGCGTGGCTTATGACGTGTACCTGGAAACAGGAGATCCCACGCCGGACGTCTTGGTGGCCCAAGGACAAACCGGCACCACTTTTACGCCTGACCCACTAACCCCCGGCGCTCTGTACTATTGGCAGGTCGTGGCCACCGACCGGCACGGCCTTGCCGCGAGCGGGCCGGTGTGGTGCTTTACGGCGCTGCCCTATAGCTGGCAGCAGGTCGGCCCGGGCTCTGCGACCGGCGGCGGGGTCAGCGCCACCAGCGGTGACGCGATCTCGCCCACGGCGGCGGTCGCGCCCGACGGCACGCCTTATGTGGCGTGGCAAGACGACAGCGACGGCCTGCCACAGATTTACGTGCGGCGCTGGGATGGGGAAACCTGGGAAGCGGTCGGTTCCGGTTCGGCCAGTGGCAACGGCATCAGCCACTCTGGCGCCGGCGCCCGGGCTCCTGTATTGGCCATCGCGCCCAACGGCACGCCCTGCGTGGCCTGGCACGACGCCGACGACGGCGACGCCGAAATTTACGTGCGGTGCTGGAACGGGGAGGATTGGGAAGAAATAGGCGCGGGGTCGGCCAGCGGCGGCGGAATTAGCGACAATGCGGGGGAATCGCGCCATCCCACGCTGGCTTTCGCGCCGGACAACATGCCCTACGTGGCATGGCACGACGACAGCGACGGCGACACCGAAATCTATGTGCGACGCTGGAACGGGGAGGATTGGGAAGAAATAGGCGCGGGGTCGGCCAGCGGCGGCGGGATCAGCGACAATACGGGCGCGTCACGCCGGCCCGCCATCACGTTAGACTTGTTCGGTTCGCCCATGCTAGACATCGTCTGGCAGGATGACAGCAGCGGGACAGATCAGGTTTATGGCCTGCACTGGGGCGCGGGCATGTGGCACGAAACAGGAGAGGGCACGGCGAGCGGCGGCGGGATCAGCGCCACCAGCGGTGACTCGGGGCGCCCCTCATTGGTCACCCCCCTCTCTTGCGTCCCCTACTTGGCCTGGCATGACACAAGCACGGGCGTCCCTCAAATTTACCTGCGGCGCTTTAACGGCTCTTTTTGGCCAGAGATGGGAGAAGATTCAGCCAGTGCCGGCGGCGTCAGTGACACCGCCGACGCGTCTTATAGCCCCTCGCTGGCAGTTATGCCAGACGGCACGCCCTATGTGGCCTGGCACGACGACAGCGACGGCGACGCCGAAATTTACGTGCGGCGCTGGAACGGGGAGAGTTGGGAAGAGGTAGGGGCCGGGTCGGCCAGCGGCGGCGGGGTCAGTGATAACGCGGGCCAATCGCGGGACGCCGGGCTGGTGATCGCGCCCGATGGCACGCCTTATGTCTTTTGGTGCGATGACAGCAGCGGGCATTACGAGATTTACGCCCGTTGGTACGGGCTGGGCGTCGACACAACGCGAACGCGCTAAAGCGCGCACTACAAACCTGTCTGTCTGCTATCAGCGTGCCCGTTCGT
>CAZSJU010000259.1:0-2947 GCA_964607235.1 uncultured Anaerolineae bacterium
GCGTATTTGCCGGCTGGCGGGTTACGAGCCACCGATTATCTGCACGCCACAAGAGTTATTAGGAGAATAATAGATGTGGCAGGATCCAATTGTGATGCAAGTGCGTCAAGCACGAGAAGCCCACGCAGCACAATTCAACTTTGACTTGCAGGCGATATACCATGCATTGAAGGAGCAAGAAAAACAGAGCCAGCGCACGAAAATCTCTTTTGCTCCCAGGCGCATTCCACCCCTCAAGACGGCGATAAAGCCAGCTTTGGAGGTTTAAGAGACCGCACTAATAGGATGGTCCCATCGGGCGTTGACTCGTCTAAACGAACAGCGGCGCCAGCTCTAATCGCTGCACCTGCGCGGCCATCTCGGCGTCGGACGGCCTGGTCTCGAAACGGCTGGCCGCGTCCAGCACTTTGGGCAGCAGATTGATGTCGGCCACCGTGTTCAAGAATATCCCCGGCCGGCCCAGCACCCAATGCACCGCCCGGTCGATCTCGGCCTGCTCGCGCAACGGTTCGTACCAGGTAGGCGCGGTTTCCGGCCGCTGCTCCCACGGCCGGCGCACCAGTGACTTGATCGTCTGCACCGCCACGCCCCGCGCCTGGCAAAGCGCCATCAGCGCCTCGAAATCGGCGGCGTATCGCGGGTTCTGCATCATCACGTAACTGTACGGCAGCAGCACCGCGTCAAAGCTGAACCGTTCCAGGCTGCGGCGGTGCATGGCGGCGACGGTGACGCCGTGGCCCGTCACGCCCAAAAAGCGCGTCAGCCCCTGCTCGCGCGCTTCGATCAGCGCCTCTAGTGCGCCCCCTGGCCCCATAGCAGTCTCCCACTCGTCTGGGTCAACCAACAGATGCAGTTGTAGCATGTCGACATAGTCCACGCGCAGCCGCTCCAGCGAGTGGTGGAACTCTTGCTTGGCGCCCTGGTAGGTGCGTTCTTGGGTCTTGGTGGCCAAAAAGAAATCCTGGCGATGCCGTGCCATCCACGGGCCGATGCGCAACTCGGAATCGCCATAGCTGGCGGCGGTGTCGATGTGATTGATGCCGTATTCCAGCAGCACCTCTAGCGTGCGGTCCGCCTCGGCCTGGGTTACCTGGCCCAAGGCCGCCGCGCCGAAAATGGCGCGCGTGCTCGTGTGGCCTGTGCGTCCAAAAGGTTGTTTGTGAATCATAGCTATGCTCCTATATGTGTCTTGTACCGCGAATGAATTCGCGGAGATAGTTGCAAAGCCCGTCTGCGCGGGTTGGTGAGTGATGGGTCAGTCGGCGCAGGTTGCCTGGGCTTCTAACAGCTCTTGCAAGATCAGCGGCTCGCCTTTGCTGGGGTCGCGCCGCAGCGACAGCGCGTCCGAGGGGCAGCGGGACACGCACACCCCGCAGCCCATGCAGGCTTGTTCGTCCACCTGGACGTGGTCGTCCCCCATACTCAGCGCGCCAAAGGGACATGCCTCGGCGCACAGGCCGCAGCCGGTACAGGCGTCCGGGTCCAGGTGGGCCACGTAACCCGAGGCGGCCAGCATGGGGGTGCCGTGGCGGTGCGCTTCCATGGCCCCACAGCAGCACGCGCAGCAGTTGCAGATGGCGTAAAAGCGGTCCAGCATCACGTCCTTGAAAAAGGCGTGGTGCACGTGGCCGCGTTCGTGTTCGGCGCGCAGAATGTCAAGCGCCTCCTGGGACGTGATCCAGCGCGCGCGTTTGGGGTGATGTTCGACGATGAAACTGGCAAAGGGCTCACCGATCACCAGGCACACATCCAGCGGGGTGCAGGGGTCCGGCCGGGCGGCGCGGCAGGCACAGTCCATCACCACGATGTGATCAGGATGCTGCAGGATGATGTCGCGAGCGCGGGCATAGGGCACAACCGGCTCCAGGTCGGTCAACTCGACCGCCTGCTTGACCGTGACCAGTTGCCGGGCGGCTTCAGGAGGCAACACTTTGCCGTGGTACGTGTCGGCAAAGGTGATCCGTTCGGCGTCGTCGGGCCGCCCCGAGGACAGCCAGCGGGAGATACGGTCCACGACCGGCCCAAAAACCCGGCCCAACCAATGTTCCCCCATCCCGATGCGGATGTACAGATAAATCCAGCGCCCATACACATAAGCGTGTAACCGGTCGCGGAACGAGAGGTGCGGCAGTCGCTTTGCCTCGGCCATCATGGCCCGGGTGGAGGGGCTGAGGAACTGTTGCCAGAAATTTTTCATCGCGTCGTCCTTGCCCGCGGGTCGCCAGGCATCTGTCGGCCGCGCCCTCGTCGGGGGATCACGCCCCGTGCGCCTGGACGATCAGCGCGTCCAGGTCGCGCTTGGGCACGTGGTGCGTGCCTTCCGCGTCGCGATAGTACTTGATGTCGTCGTCGCCCTCGTCCATAGGGTCGATGACCACCTTTTCTTTGGGCTTGCCCAGCGCCAGCACCAGCAAGATGTCATAGCGCTCGGGGATCTCGAACAATTTGCGCAACTGGCTGCGCGCCACCGAGCGGAGGATACAGCCGCCCAGCTCGCGCTCCGTCGCGCCGAGCATGATCGACTGCGCCGCGATGCCGTGGTCGCAGCCAAAAAAAGTAGTGATCTCGGTGTCGCCCAGGATAAAGACATAGGCCGCCGGGCGTTCGCCCTCTTCCGGCCCGCCCCAGTCTTTGAGATAGCCCGCCCACGAGAGGTGAGGGAAAATGCGGGCGTTGAGCTCGCGGTCGCAGCACAGGATGTACTTGAGCGGCTGGTAATTGGCCCCCGAGGCCGAGAGCCGCGCCAGGTCCACCAGCTCGCGCAGCGTCTCTAGCGCTACCGGGGCCTCTTGGTAAAAGCGGCGATAGCTGCGATTTTTGCGGATCAGGTCTTTGAGCATGATATGCCTCCTGAGAGTGTATAGGTGTGGGTCACCATTGACGTGTTTTTAACGCCGAGATGGGATGGCGCAGGATGTTTTCAAGCGCTGCCTCTATTCTATTCTAT
>CAZSJU010000259.1:3047-5282 GCA_964607235.1 uncultured Anaerolineae bacterium
AGGCTTTTTCGACCCGGGCCGGCGCGGTGAGACCGGTAGCGGGTCGGCGTTGAAAGGAGGCGGACATGCGCATTCTCAGCGTGCGGCGACATTTTGAAGCCGACCACAGCTCTTCGACCTATGAGTTTTTTGCCCTGCAACGACTGACGCCGGAACAGCGTGAGGCCGTCCAGGCCTTGACCGGCGAATCGGCCCGCCGTCATTTGTCCTTTCATTACATGGGGGACTGGAGTATCCCGCCCGACTGGGAGGAAAAGTTGCTGGCCGGCGGGTACGATATTATGGTCAGCGAGAGTTACGATTGGTGGGCTGTATATCTTGCGCTGCCCCTCGACGTGGACCTGTTGGACCGGCTCCAGCCATACAAATGCGATTATGACGGCAACGGATTTAGCGTCCGCGAGGTGGGCGACCGGATGATCTTGTACTTTGGCATGCAGCTCGACTATGGCGCGGCTTTGGATGTCTTTGGTCAAGAGCTGTTTGAGGGCCTGGCTGACATGTTCAAGAATGTGCGGGAAGATTTGCTAGCTGGTGACCTGAGCACGGTCTGGGCGATGTACGAGACTTATGGTGGCTATGTGGAGCCAGATCTAGAGCCAGAGCCCGTCGAGACGTTGTCCCGGGAGGCCAAGGCGTTGTTGAACGTGATGGTGTGTTACTAACCTTGGACGAGCGTTGGCAACTGGCCTCGGCGGTGATCTTGCGCCCAGAGCCGTTTGGCGGGATGGCCTTTCACCGCGAGCGAGGGATCACCCTGGAGGTGGATCAGGCAGCGTACCGCCTGCTGTGTGCTTTTCTGGCGCCTCGTTCACTGCCCCCGGCCGGGCATCCGGCGGCGCACCTGGTGCCTCAACTGGTGCGCCTGGGTTTGCTCCGCCCGGCGGACGAGGCGGCGGTGGCGCGGCCCCGTCCTGCCCCTTGTGCCTGCCCGGTCGACGGCGCGCTGTCCGCGCCCGAGACCGTCCACCTGGCCATCACTACCCGTTGCAACCTGGCCTGCCCCGGCTGTTACGTCTTCCACGGCGAGGGCGGCCCCGAGTGGACCGTCCCCGAGTTGCACACGTTGATCGACCAATGTGCCGACCTGCGCGTCTTTCAACTGGCCATAGGGGGCGGGGAACCGCTGTTGTACGAGGGCTTGTTCGACGTGTTGGCCTATGCCCGGCGGCGCGGGCTGGTGCCCAACCTGACCACCAACGGGACGCTACTCGACGCCGGCGTGGCCCGGCGGCTGGTACAGGCTGGGGTGGCCCGCGTCAACCTCAGTTGGAGCGGGCCGACCGGGAAGGTAGACGGTCGGCCCGAGATCGCCGCGCGCGCGTTGTCGCTTTTGCTAGACACCCCGCTAAAAGTGGGCGTCAACGTATTGGTCACTGCCGCGCGCTTGCCCCACTTGCCCCGTTTGCTGGCTCGTTTGCAAGGGTTGGGCGTGCGGCGGGTGACGATCCTGCGGCCCAAGCCATCGACCACGCGGGAGGGTCAGGCCTGGTATCGCGCCAACCGTCTGGGGCGGGCCGACCTGCGGCGCCTGCGGGCCGTGTTGAGCGGCTGGCGAGGCGTGTTGCGGGTAGAGGTAGGCAGCGCCCTGCTCGGCTTGATGGGCGACGTGCCGCCGGACCTGCTGCGCTGGCGGGGCATCTATGGCTGCACCGCCGGGCGGCGCATGTGCACCGTCTGGCCCGATGGGCGGGTCACCCCTTGTTCGTTCCTGCCCGACCTGGACGGCGGGAACCTGCGCCAGACGCCCCTGGCCGAACTGTGGCAACGCGGGATGAATTGGGCGGCCCTGCGCGACCCGGCGCGCCGGCCGGAAGGCGGCTGTGCGGCATGTCCGGCGGCTGCTCAATGTGGCGGCGCCATCTGTGTGGCGCGGTACGAAGGGGGGCACCTGTGGGCCGGCGACGCGCAATGCCCCTTTGGGAGACAGGGTTAATGTGACTAACCGGGCTATAGGCCATGCATAGCCGCCCGATGTAGGCCACCTGTAGTCACTGATGTGGGCCATGCAGAGTCACCCGCTGTGGGCCACCCATCGTCGCTCGATGTAGGCCACTGATTGTGCAAAAGAAGCGCCTGTGGCATTATTTCTCCAGAGGGGCCACTCGATGCGGCCTGGAGGAGAAGCGCGGATTTGGAATCACTGAATCACTGAAGGGGATGAGGGCACTGCAGGATGGCGCTCGTGGATGCAATATTTGACGACATAGACATTGATGGAACTGTCTCAAGAGT
>CAZSJU010000260.1:0-5279 GCA_964607235.1 uncultured Anaerolineae bacterium
GCAGATGCCAGATTCGACGCACAGTTCTTGCAGGGCGTCGGTGGTGGCGTCGGGGTTGCGAGTGTTGAGGAACACTTCCATCCCGCTGGCAAAGCCATTGGAAAAGACCTCGTTGGCGACGGCGCCGTGGGCCAGGCTGCCGACGACGGTGTCGGAGGCCCAGTCCTGGGCGGCGTTTTGACCATAGGCGTTGTACAGCGACAGGTCGCTGTCGAGGCGCGCGGCGATAGAGCCCTTGAGTGTGTTAAAGGCGTCCTGGCCTTCGGCCGAGCCTAACAGGCGCAACCAGGCGATGACATTGTCGCGGTTGGGGGCGCCTTGGGCCAGGCCGAACGAGTCGGACAGCGCCATAAAGACGCCGCTGGTGCCGGGCGCGGGCGCCCAGTCATAGTCGACGCCGGGCGCCATGTCATTGATGACGGTAAAGTACTGCGCGGCCCAGTCGCCCATCACGTTAAAGGCGGCTTCGCCACTGATCACCAGGTCGGTGGCCTGTTGCCAGGAGAGCGAGGCGGCATCCTCGTTGGTGCAGTCGAGGATCTGGCCAAACAGCTCCCAGGTGGCCTTGACGTCGGGATCGGTCCAGGCCTTTTCCCCGGCCCACAAGGCGTTCCAGCCGTCGACGCCCAGCTCAGAGAGGGCGACCGATTCCCACAGATGGTTGTGGGTCCAGTTGACGCCCAGCGCCAGGGGGATCACACCCTGATCTTGCAGCGTGGGGCACATGTCCAGGAACGCGTTCCAGTCCGCGGGCACGTCCACACCCCATTCCTGCAGGTTGTCGGGGATGTACCACAGCACGTTAGAGCGGTGGATGTTGACCGGGACGGACCAGATGCCCTCGTCGGTGCTGATCAGGTCCAGCAATCCGGCGGGGAACTTGTCCATCCAGCCTTCTTCTTCAAACAAGAAGGTAAGGTCTTCCATGCGGTCGGCCACGACCCAGGTGCCGATCAGCTCTTGCCCGGCGTGAACCTGGAAACTGTCGGGCGGGTCACCGCCCAACATGCGGGTCTTGAGCACGGCCCTGGCTTCGGTGCCCGAGCCGCCCGCGACGGTGGCGTTGATGAGTTCGACGTCGGGGTACATTTCGTTGTACAGGGCGATCAGCGCATCGAGCGCCGGGCCTTCGTCGCCCGCCCACCAGGAATAGATCTCTAGCTCGCCGCCACTGGGCGCCGCGGACGGCTTGGTGGCTTCTGGCGCGCTAGTGGGCTCGGGTTTGGGTGTGTCGGTGGCTTTTTCACCGCCGCACGCCACTGCCAGCATGCTGACGAGCACGAGCAGACCCAAAAGTTGCCATAAATTTCGCTTCTTCATTTGTATTTCCTCCTCCAAAATTTTAACACTCACTGATATAGCTTGGTACAGCCTGTCTTTAGATTACGCTCCTCCTTTTCACTGTGCGAGTTGGTCCCTTGTCGCTAACCGTCCGACACTGCTGGGATTGGAAAGGATGGCCTCGACGACCAGTGCCGCCGCGCCCATCACGCTGGCATCAGGACCAAAGGCGGATAATAACATCTGTGCTTGCTGAAAGATTTCTGGCAGGGCGGTTTTCTCGACGGTCTCTTGGATGGCGGGCAATAAATATTTTCCGGCCAGGCTCAAGGTGCCGCCAATGACGACCATTTCAGGGTTAAAGATGTTAATCAGGTTGGCGATCCCCATGCCCAACGCCGAACCGGCTTCGACCAATGCCTCAATTGCTTCCTTGTCGTTTTGCTCCGCCGCCTCTAGTATGAGGGGTAGCGTCAACGGCGCGTTCTGTTCGGCCATAAGCCGTGGGATCAAGCTGTCCCGCCGCACCGCCAGGCGGGCGCGCACCCGTTCGATGATGGAATATTGGTTGGTAAAGGTCTCCCAACATCCGCGGTTGCCACACATACATGGCGCGCGGTAGGGCTCGCTCATAAAATTGGTGTGTCCGATCTCCCCGGCAAAGCCTCCGGCGCCACGATACAGTTCACCGTTGAGGAACAACCCACCGCCGACGCCCACGCCGGCAAAGATGAACACAAAATCCCGCGCCTGTTGCGCCACGCCAAACAGATGTTCCGCCACCGCGCCCGCGTTGGCGTCGTTGTCGATAAAGACCGGCAGTCCGGTGTGTGCCGCAAAAGTTTCGCCCAATGGGACCCTCCGCCATTGCAAGTTGGGTGAAAAAATCAGCGTGTCCTCTTTGATGTTGACGATGCCGGGGATGGCTAGCCCCAGGCCCAGCAAACTCGCCGTGTAGGATGCACTGACGGCCGTGGCCTGGTCCACGAGGCGTAGCGTCTTAAAGAGGATCGTGTCTTGGCTCTCGCTGGGGTCGGTTTCTTCCCGGTGACGCCAGCGGACCTGGCCTGTAAAGTCGGTCAGTACGGCCGAGATAAAGTCAACGCCCAAGGCCAGGCCGATGGTGCATCCAGCCTCCGGGTTGATCCCCAGCAACGTGGCAGGTCGCCCGCCGCCCGATGTGTCCTGGCCGACCTGGTGTACCAAACCACGTTCCAACAGTTCTTCTATCAGGCTTGAAACTGTGGTCTTGTTCAAACCCAACAAACTGGCCAGCCGCGCCCGTGACAGAGGGGCGGCTTGTTGCAAGGCGCGCAATACAGTGGAGAGGTTGATCTCTCTGACGAGTGTCTGATCACCGGTCTGGTAACTTGGACCCATAATCACATCCTTGCTTCGTTGTGAGGTCAAACTAATGAACAGGGTTAAATGGGGGAGTGTTGGGAAATTACGGCTTTTACGCTTGGAATTGGCTTGATACCCACTTTGTTTGTTGGGACAACCAACTAACTAGATTATACACCCCTTTTGACGCCTGTCAAGGAGGACTGGTAAAATTGCATGATAGGCCTGGCTTTTCAATGCACCGACCCTCTCGTTGTGTTCACAAGTTTTTAAGGTGCGTCTGGTCCCGGAGGACCACGTCTTTTACTGGATCAACCTGGCGCCATCGGTCGCCTGGCAGACATAGATATTGGGAACGAGACCGGTGGCTTGATGGTAACAAGCGTTGACCGCGCTGGCAAAGGCGTCAGCGATCTCGGCCCGGACCAGCGCGACGGCGCAGCCGCCAAATCCGCCGCCCGTCATCCGTGCGCCATAGCAGCCCTCTTGTTGGCGTGCGCAGCGTACCATAGCGTTCAACTCGTCGCTGGATATTTCAAAATCGTCGCGCATACTGACGTGGCTGGCGTCCATCAATTGTCCCAGGGTTAGCGCGTCGCCCCGGCGCATCGCGTTGGCCGCCTGCACGGTGCGCGCGTTTTCGGTTACCACGTGGCGCGCGCGGCGCAGGGTTAGTTCGTCCAGGGACGCCGGACCGTCCCCGTTTTCCAGCGCTTGTAATTGTTCGACGCTGACGTCACGCAGGGCCGCGACGCTAAAAAAGCGAGCGGCCGCTTCGCACTGGGTGCGTCGCTCGTTATAAGCCGAACCGACCAGCCCCCGCCGGGTGGCAGTGTCCATGACGACCACGGACGTCCCCGGCGGCAGCGGTACCGCATCCGTCTCTAGCGAGCGGCAGTCGATCAACAAGGCGTGACCTGCCTGACCGGCCGCCGAGATCATCTGGTCCATAATGCCGCAGTTCATGCCGACCCACTCGTTTTCCGCCCGTTGCCCGATTTTCGCCATACTTTTCGGTTCCCAGGACATGTCCGAGACGGCCGCAAAGGCGCGGGCGGCCGCTATTTCCAGCGCGGCCGAGGAGGATAGCCCGGCGCCAATGGGCACGTCCCCGGATAATACGCCTTCCCAGCCTGCCAGTGTATACCCGGCTTCCTGCAAAGCCCAAGCGACCCCCTTGATGTATTCAGCCCAGCCGCTCTCCCGGCGGGCGAGGACAGCCAATGAAAATTCAACCGTCTTGTTCAGGTTCAAAGAGTGCACCACGACGCGGCGGTCGTCCCGCGGCCGCAGCGCGATCCAGATGGCCCGATCGATAGCGATGGGCAGCACAAAGCCATCGTTGTAATCGGTATGCTCCCCAATGAGGTTGACGCGCCCCGGTGCGCGCACGATAAAAGTGGGCGGTGTGCTAAAATGGTGCGCGAATGCTTGGGTGATCTGACGTTTTAAGGGCATAGGACCTCATCTATCCTTGTAATGGGTTTCTGACAGTTCGCACAACCGCCGGGCTGCCCCTTCGGCGCTCAGGTCGCGCTGCGCTTCCGACAACATCTCATAGCCGACCATAAATTTTTTGACCGTGGCCGAGCGTAGCAAGGGCGGGTAAAAGTGCGCGTGCAGTTGCCAATGAGCGTCATCGTCTTGGTCAAAAGGCGCCCCGTGCCAACCCATAGAATACGGGAACGCGGTCTCGAACAGATTGTCGTACCGGGTCAGCAGGCGCTTGAGTATTCTGGACAGGGTGTCCCGTTCGGCGTTGCTCAGGTCGGGCAGGCGCGTGACGTGTCGGCGCGGCAAGAGTAGAGTCTCAAAGGGCCAAACAGCCCAGTAAGGCACCACTGCCAGCCAGTCCTCATTTTGAACCACGACCCTTTCCTCATGCGCTGACTCGAGTTCCGCGTATGCGAGCAGCAAGGGCGTCCCATGCGCCGCCAGATAATCGCGTTGCTGGCGCGCCTCTTTGGCCGGTTCGTTGGGCAGCGAATCTTGCGCCCAGATCTGCCCGTGGGGGTGGGGATTGGAGCATCCCATGAGAGCGCCCTTGTTTTCAAAGACTTGTACCCAGAGATAGCGGTCGCCCAGTTCGGCCGTCTGCTCGGCCCACACGTCGACCACACGGCGGATCGCTTCCACGGGCATCTCGGGCAGCGTCAGGTCGTGGCGCGGTGAAAAGCAGAGTACGCGACAGGTGCCCGGTTCACTTGAGGCGCGCAGCAGTGGGTGGGGCTGGCGCGTTGCCACCGGCGTGTCCGGGAGCAGCGCGGCGAAATCGTTGCTAAAGACAAACGTGCTGCTATACTGAGGGTTGTGTACCCCGCCGGCGCGGGCGTTGCCCGGGCAAAGGTAGCAATCGGGATCGTACGCCGGCCGCTCCTTCGGGGGGCGTTTTTCTACTTTGCCTTGCCAGGGGCGTTGAGTGCGATGGGGGGAGACCAATACCCATTCGCCGGTCAGGGGGTTATAGCGCCGGTGTGGTTGCTGGGCGGTGTCAAAGGCCATTGATCTATCCTTTCCCTGGGGTCTCAATCACGCGGTCGCCTGATCGGACGTAAGAGCGATACAGGTGCAGATCCATGGGACGGCTCCTAATCCGGTGGTGGTGCGGTGGACTGGCGAACCACGAGGTGGGTCGTGACGGTGCGATGATTTTC
>CAZSJU010000261.1:0-5228 GCA_964607235.1 uncultured Anaerolineae bacterium
TCCTGATTCTCGCCGACCTTTTCGCCGACCTGGTCGCCCTGCTCGGTGGCGGTATAGTCACCGCCATAGATGCCATCGCCGGCCGCGCCGTCGCCGTGGTTACCGTCATCCAGCAGTTGCACGTCCTGCGACGTGCCGTTGGGCGCGCGCACCGTCGCCACGACCTGGGCGTCGAGCAGTGGTTTGCCCTGGCCTACGAACGTGACCAGCAGGGGCACACGCGTGCCTGGGGTCCGGTCGGCGATGGGTGTGCCGACAAACAGGTACATCTCGTAGGACGTGCGCGCGGTGGCGCTGACAAAGTACTCCTGGCTCAGCTCTTTGACTTCCAGCGTCCACTGGCCCTCTTGCGGGTCTGGCACCTCCCACACCTCGTTGGTGCCGGTGGGGGCGATGCGGCGGTGGCTGCTGGCGACCGGGTCCCCGTCGGGGTCGTAGAGCTGGATCAACTGCCCGCCCTTGGTGGGGTTCTGCCAGGCGATGGACACCACCAGTTGGTCGCTGGCGTCGTCCACGTAAAAGGTTAGCCCGTCTTGGCCCTGCGGGCACACATCGTCGATCCACAACTCTTGTCCGCCGATGGCAAAGCTTTGGATCAGGCCGTCCAGCACGAGCTGGTACTGGTCGTTGCCCAGGTCGATGACAGTGATGCTCACGCCACCGATGTCAAGCCCGTCGAGCTCGGTCAGGCGGTCAAAGTTGAGAAATTCGCCATTGATTTCGAGGTTGAGGTTGCCGCCGCCGTCATAGGCGCGCAGCGTCAGGCCCGCCACGGGCGCGCCAAAGTCAAAGTTCAGGTTGATGTTGTTGACCTGCAGGTCGTTGCCGCTGCCGCCGGCCAGATTCTGGTCGTCGACCTCGGTATAGCCGCCGGCATAGGCGGTGCCGTCGCGCCAGTAAAAGGTCTTGCCCGTCACCCATGCGCCCGAATCGACGAAACTGTCGCCGACGTTATAGCGCGCGCCGGCGCTCAGGTCCTCAAAATCCACGCAGGCCACGTTGCTCGGCCCGCCGTTGCTGGTCGACAGCCGCTGGCGGCCGGCGATTTGCGACGCTTTAAAGTCATAGATGCGGCTGAGGTTGTTCTCCCAGCCCATAAAGCCCGTGTCGGGCGCGCGGATGGGCACGCCGCCGTCGGCCGGGGCAAAGTCATAGCTGCCGCCCGGCACCGCGGCGGCGATCTGTTGCAGCAACAGCTCGTTGGTGCCCGGCCCCAGGGCGACGGCGTGGATGGCGCAGCCATTGTCCACGACTTGGGCTTGTACGTCAGACCAAAAGTCGGGGTCGTTCTCGTGGCCGTCGCTCAGCAATATCAAGCTGCACATGTTTTCGTCCAGGCCGTTGGCGTCCTCTTCGGTGGCCGCCGTCCTGAGCCCGTCCCCGATGGAGGTCAGGCCGCCGGGGACCTCGGACGCGATGGCGCTGAACAGCGTGGCGCGGTGCGTGCCGGTGACCATGTCCAGCCCGACCCGCAGGTCGGCGTCGTGGTCAAAGGCCACGAAAGCACCCTGGTCGTTGGCGGATAGCTCGTTGACCAGCAGGTTGGCCGCGTTGCGGGCGGCCTCGATCTTGCCGGTGCTGCCGCCCATACTGCCCGAGCGGTCCAGCACGATGACCGTGTCTTGGGTACGCTCGACATACAGCACGGCGCTGGTCTCCGTGTCGTCGCTGCTGCCCAGCGTCACAACCAGGTCGTAAAAGGCGCCGCTCTCGGCCCCGTCGGCGTCGCTGGGCGCCTGCACCAGCAGCCAATAGTCCGCCTGGACATAAGCGGCATTGACCACCGTGGCGTCGATCAGCGCGCCGCCGCCGGCCTTGCGGATTTGCACCTGAAAGTCTTGGGCCAGCAATCCGGACACGGGGCTGTCGTCGGCCCCGCGCACCCGCAGGCGCACGATAAAGTGGCGCGGGTTGGTCGCCAGGCCGACCATCGCAAAGGCGGACGTGGTGGGGCTCTTGATCTCGACCGTCGGTGCGACACAACCACGCCCGACCTGTACCGTGCCCGAGCTGTCCACGGCGCTCACCACGCCGACCACGCGGTCCAGGCCGGCGCTGCGCACCGTGCGCGTCCAGTCGCTGCTATAGCTGGTCCAGCGGTTTTGCAGGGTGCCGCCGTCCACTGTCATCACGCTAAAGCCGTAGGGCTGGCCCCCGCCGTCAAAGGTAAAGGCTATGTAATCGCACTGGTTGCCAGGGGTGAACTCCCAATAGCGCGAGGAGCGGGGGCTCATCGTAGGGCTGTCGGTGCTAAAGCTGGGGCCGCTGTTAAAGATGGTATGGTTGCGCAGCCCGGCGGTGGCGTTGATCTGTGTGTCTAAAAAGCCCAGGCGCGGGTCGCCGGGGCTGAAACGATAGGCGTACAGCGCCAGCGTATAGTCGATAAAGTCGTCGCGGAAGGCGCTGCCCTCGGCGGCGACGTAATCGCTCAGCGCCTTGAGCTGGTCGGACTCGGTGTCCAATTCGAGGTAAAAGTCACGGATGGCCGGCCAACCCAGCACGGGATTGATTTCACCAGCGTCGCGGTATTGGTCCATCAGCCAGGTCCACCACAGCACGCTGCGATACGAGATGGTGCTGAGGTCGTTGGTGCGTTGAGCGTTGCTGGAGAGGATGCCGTTCACCTCGGGGATGAACAGGTGGCCGGTGTCGGCGTCGAGCGCGGTGTCGACGCGGTCCTCGATGGCGCGCGCGATGCCCTCGCCAAAAAAGTCCCGCCAGCCACTCATGCTATCGTACTTGTCCTGGACCAGGTGCTGGATCTCGTGGTAGGCGAGCAGGCGCTTTTGGAGGGTGTCATTATTGTCGATGGCGTCATCGTCCACGTAAATGCTGTTGGGCCACACCACGCCGCCCAGGCGGGGGTCTTCGGCGATATAAATAGTGAGCGTGGTCGCGCCCGCTGACAGGACCTGCAGGTCCCGGTCGATGTAAAAGCGCAGGGCGCTTTCGGCCTCGTTCGCCAGCGCCACCGCGTTGACATTGTCGCCGTTGGCGTCGTCATTGTCGCTCAGCGCGTGCTCGCAGCGCCCGGCGGCGTTCTCGGTGGCGTTACATTGGTTCGTGTTGGTGGTGCTGTTGGCCTCGGTATAGTAGGCGTGTATCGTATAGTCAGTGCCGTCGTGGGAAAAGGTCTGCTCGTAGCACTGGTCGAATTCCACGCTCTTGCCCCGGATGGTCTGGGTGACCGGGGTGGGACAGGCCAGCGCTTGCTGGGGGGATAATTCGTCTCCCTGTCCTTCCTCTTGATTGAGACCTGGCGCCGCGGATTGCCCGGCGGGCGCCAGGTCTTGGTCGCCGGGGGCGGGGCCGGCCAGGCCGGTCGCGGGGGTAAAGAGCGCGATCAACTGTAATAAAGTGACGGATAACGCGAGAAATTTGAAAAACTTGCGGTTCATCGTCCATTCTCCTTTCCAAAGGTTGGATGTGGACTGGGGGTCGTGTCTGGGGCGCGGCCCGCAGAATCTGTTCAATTCGGCGCGGCGGCCGGCCAATGCGTTAAAAGCCGGGCGGCCAAACCCAGAAGATCAGCATATCTTTATTATATACTAATCGGACCATTTTAGTCAAGTTTTTGGAATTTACACACATATTGGAATGGCTCTGCGCTCGTCTCGGCGCGCTCTAGTTATGCCAACAGTAAAATCACCGCCGCGGTGGCGGCGACCAGGGCAGTGGAGGGGGCGATCAGGCGATAGACCGGCCCCCACGGCGCCTTGAAATAGACGCGGGTCATTGACAGGCACAGGTGCATGGGCGAGCACATTACGCCCAGGAACCCGCCGGCCATGAGCCACGCCGCCCAGGCCAACGTGATCGTCTCCCCATCCGCGACGACCAGCGGCAACACTACCGGGAAGCCGATGCTGAACGCCGCTGTGGACAGGCCGGTCAACAGCCCGGCGATAAAGGGCACCGCAAAAGTGACTGCCGCGCGGGGGATTTGCATGTCGGTCAGGGCGGCCGAGGTGTCCGCTATCGCGCCGCTGCTGTCCAGCACGCGCCGAAAAATCAGCGCGCCAAAGATGAGCAGCACCGTGCTCCAGGGGATGTGCCGGCGCCAGATGGTCAGCAGGTTGCGCGGGGGGATGCGTTTGACCGCCATCAGCGCGGCAATGGTGACTATCATGCTGAGCAGCATGCGCAGGCGCTCGTCCACGGGCAGGGTCATCGATAGGATGATGACCAGGGCGATGGGCCAGGTACTTTTGGCCAGGGTGCGCAGGTTCTCCGCACGGGACGCCGAGGTGGGATCCCCCGTGCCGCGCCGGGGCACGCCCAGCAGCCCGAACAACAGCCCGCCGGCCGCGGCGGACAGCGTCAGCGGCCACGCGGCCCCGGCCAGCCGCGCCGTGGACAGGCCCATCAAGGCCGCCGCTAGCATCATTGAGGGGTAGAGCGGAAAGATGTACTCCCAGATGTGCCGGAACCAATAGTTCACAAAGGTCTTGTGCGCGCGGTCGACGTTCATCTTGTCACCGACCTCGTCCACCAGTGGCGCCGAGAACATTGCGCCGCCGACCATGGGCAACAGCCCGATCAGCGCCGGCAGCGCGGCCAGCACGATCCGGCCGTTGGCGACCAGCGCCTGCAGCGCCTCGACCATGCCCTGCAATCCGGCGGTCTGGCGCAACAGCTCGCCCAGCGTCATGATCAGCACCACCGCCAGCGCCAGGCGTAGCGTCAACAGGTCTACTGAAGCCAGCACGACGTCGCGCGCGACCTCGGTCAAGGGATAGGCGAACAGCAGCCCTACGCCGGCCGAGGCCAGCAGCAATACCAGCCCCAGGTTCCACCTGCGGCTGAGCAAGATCACAATGGCGGCGAAAATAGCGGCGAGTTTGAGCAGTGCGATCATAAAATACGTGTCCTCAATTCTGTGGTCTGTGGTCTGTGGTGTCTTTTAGCCGGCGCGGCGGTCAGGGAGCAGCACCCGTCGGGTCAGTGATGGCTTTTTGAGGCAGGTTCCGATATACGCTCTCAGGCTTGTCCTGCGTCAAGCTGGGCCATTTTGCTCAAGGGTTCAATGTTACCGTATGTATGTTGAATGGTCAAGTCGGACATAGCCGCATTTTGCTTTTGAAAGACGGGAGCGGGATGGCTATCCCAAGTAGATGTTGCGGAGATGTCACTTGTTTTTGCAAAGATGCAAAGGCTGTGATATGCTGACTAGACTATCATTTGGTTGGGAGTGTGGTATAATTTTATGGTGGAAACGTTTGAGACAG
>CAZSJU010000262.1:0-5209 GCA_964607235.1 uncultured Anaerolineae bacterium
GCCACGGCCTGGGCGTTGGTACTGTGGCGCGCCATGCGCAGCGACAGGGTCTCCAGGTACTGCAGCGTCAACCAGGAGTCAAAGGGCTGCATGATGGCGCCGACGAACTCGGTGGTATTCCAGCGAATATCCTCCACCAGGGCTTCAGGCCCGACGATGGCGCCGCCCAGCACGCTGGCATTGCCCGACAAGAACTTTGTAATAGAGAGCAAGACAATGTCCGCGCCTAGATCGAACGGCTTTTGCAGGGCCGCTGTCGCCGTCGTGTTGTCGACCAACAGCGGCACGCCGTGCGCGTGGGCCACGTCCGCCACCGCCACAATGTCGGTCACGAACAGCGTGGGGTTGCTGGGCGTCTCGACCCATACCAGGCGTGTGCGCGCGTCGACGTGTTGCTCCCAGGACGCAGGGTCGGCCGGGTCTGAGGCAAAACGGAATTCGACCCCGCAACGTTCAGGAAAGATTGTGGCAGCCTGTTTGTAACCCTCGCCAAAGATGTTCAGGCTGGTGACGACATTATCGCCGGGGCGCGCCAGGGTAAAGATCAGGTTAAACAGCGCCTGCGACCCGGACGCGGCCGTGAGGGCAGCTTCTGCCCCTTCCAGCGATGCCAGCCGTGCTTCCAGCACGGCGGCGGTGGGCGTCTTGGTGCGCCCATAGACCGGATAGGGGATTTCGTCAAAGTGTTTATAGGGATAGGTCATGGATTGCACGATGGGCGGCACAAATGACCTGAACTTTTCCAGGTCTTGGAGTGGTTGAAACCCGGCGTGCAGCGCCCGGGTGTCGAACCCCAGGTGGGCATCGGGGCGAGTTGGGGGCGACGCCTGGGGCTCATATGCCCAAGGCGCGCGCTCAAAGAACATGTTTTTTTCTGTCATTGTTATTCTCCCGTTCGATTGCTGAATGGCTAAAACTTTCGCGAGCTGGCATTTTTTATGCTGAGCGGTCGTCAATCCATGCTTGTTCGCGCGCGACGATCTCGGCGACGCCACGCTGCAAGTCCGGGGGCAAGGGTTCGGGCTGGTGGTTGGACAAGATTTCCCCCACTTGTCGCGCTGCCTTTTGTTCCATCGTGGTCTCGCCGCTTTCCACCCATTGTGAGTAGGTGCCCTTGTCGGCCAACGTTGAGTAAAAGGGCTCCTTGAAATGTCTAAAAGTGTGCGCGTGGCCGAGATAATCACCCTCTGGCCCCAGTGCGTCAACGACGTCCAGCGCCAGCGTCTCATCATCGACCACCACCCCGGCCGTAGCAGCCCGTAGCCAACCGATCAGGTCGTTGCAAATCACCTGCATCTGCAGCGAACCCTGCATGCCTGAATCCATAAAGCCCACGTCATGCACAATGTTGGCGCCGTGCAGCAACGCCGTGAGCAAGCTCAAGGTTGCCTCGATGCCACATTGTTGGTCCAACACCTTGGAATCCGTAGAGCCGCCCAAGCCAAAGACGGGCAGATCGTAATATTTGCCCATCGAGGTGGCCACGCCCTGTTCGTCGGCCAGCACATAATTGCCAACCAGGGTCTTGAGGTTATAGGGGCCGCCGTTCCAGCCCGGCACCGCGACCGGTGTGCCCGGGCGCACCAGTTGGGCCAGCACGACGCCTAGCAAGGTGCCCGCGTTCATCGTGGCCATACAGCCGGCCGTGGTGGCCGGCGCGTTGACGCCGGCCGCGTTGAGCGGGATATACAGCATGGGCAGTCCCTTTTTGGCCAGGTACATGCACTTTTGTAACGCCTCGGCGTTGGCGACCAAGCCCGACGTGACATTGATATAGCAGGTGGCAAAGGGCCGGCGCTGAAAGGCAGCGGCGCCGCCGGCCACGACCTCGCACATCTCGACCGCCGCGACGCAGCCCTCGAAATCGGGCGAGACAAAGACGATGGGTTTGCTAGTGTGGTCAAGCATCACCTGCATTTGATAGCGATCATAGATTTGTTGATCGACGTCTTGAGGCAAGAACAAAGACATGACAAAGTCGATCTCGGGCAACGCGTCCATCAAGGTCGCTGCCTCCCGGACATCCTGTAGCGTCGCGCGCCGCCGTTCCCCTGTGCGGTGGTCGAGGACGTTGAGGCAGTCGGAACCACCGCCATAGTAAGTATTGTATCCGCTGGCGCGGATGGCAACCTTGCCGTCGCGATCGTATAACGTCAACCGTTTGGGCGCCAGGGCGAGGGCCTGCGTGACCATGTACTCGGGCAAGCGCACACGTTTGCCATCCGCCTGGGCGCCCCCGTGGGCCAACAGTTCGCGGGCTTGATCATCATGCACGTCAATGCCTACACGTTCCAGGATTTCCAGGCTCGCCATGTGTATTTTCTCACACTCTTGCCGCCCCAAGCGAGCGTAATGGGCGCTGCTCATGCGTGTACCGTGGGTTTCGATCATTGTGAATACCTCTCTCAGATGGGTGATCAGGGTGAACCGCCGCGCAAAGAAATGGCGCCGGTCACGTGTTTTGTCAGGTCTGGACCGCCGTAAATATATCTCAATATTAAACTGATATATTAGATTATACCACCTGGTCAAAGCTCTGTCAATGTATATTTATCTCTTTGTCCTTGTTCGCATGGTACGGCGTTGAGAATATATGGGAACTTGCTCTTTGGTGTATCATGTGCTATAATCGCACGTGTACAAGATATCCGGTTGGTACACGTGGAGTTAGACCCGTGCCTCTTTCGAATCCAGGCGATACTTCCAAGATCCTGATCTATAAAGAGTTGCGTCGTTCTATCATCGTAGGGCGACGCCAGCCGGGCGAAAGGCTTTCTATGCAAACGCTGGCCCGGCACTATGGGACCAGTGTCACGCCGGTGCGCGACGCGTTGCAGATGCTCAGCCAGGAAAGCCTGGTCACGATCAAGCCCCGCTCTGGTTACTTTGTCACCCGTATTACCTTGAAACAGCTACGTGATATGCTCGAGTTGCGCGAAATCCTAGAGGTGGTCGCCGTTGAGCGCGCCACCGCGCGGATCACCGAGGAACAGTTGGCGCAACTGGCGCACGTCCACGCGGGTTATACCGGTGACGATGATGAATCCTACGACCGCTACACCGACGAAAACCGGCACTTTCATCATCTGATCGCTCAGGCGTCGGGGAACCAAGAGTTAGCCGAAATGATAGGCCACTTGCACGATCGGTTGGCCCGTTACATGGTTATGCGCCATGCGGGCCAGATGATGGATCGCTCTCATGAACGTATCGTCACCGCCATACGCGCACGTGACGTTGCCGAAGCGCGCCAGGCGATGCTCGATGAAATTGTTGAAACCCGTGAGGCTATCCTGGATCGCGTCATTCAAGAGCAAGGCGCCTCTTGGCGTATGGGTACCCGGTTATCCCGATAGTTATGTATTGACAACCCGTTGAAACTCGTGTATTATATTTCATAATATCAGATATTCTGAAAATGGATATGTCTCTCTCTTCAAAAAAGCGCGTTGGTCAACCCCATCACACAGTTACCTCGTTGGTTGATTCTGGACGGCGAGACTCGGCCTTCCTGCAAAAAACGGGTCGGCCAGTTGGATTCACGACCCGCAGCATCTATCTTTACACCGGAGGTCCTGTATGAGCGTGTAATCATATGAAATTGTTCGATGGACGAAAAAGATTATCTGCATTTGTGACGAAAATATTGAAACCCACTAGGAGATTAAAAATGTCTGATATTTTGTCAAAGATGGCTTCCAATCTGTACGAGGGCGAGGAAGAAAAAGTCGCGGCGCTGGTTCAACAAGCGCTAGATCAAGGCATGAAACCGCAAGAAATCTTGTCCGACGGTCTGATCGCGGGCATGGACAAGGTGGGTGTGGATTTTAAGGCCGGTGATTTGTTTGTGCCCGAGGTGCTCATTGCCGCCCGGGCGATGAGCGCAGGGATGCACGTCTTGCGACCGCTGCTGGCTGATAGCGATGTGACCAGCGCCGGCAAGTATGTCATCGGGACAGTCAAGGGTGACTTGCACGACATTGGCAAGAACCTGGTCAAGATGATGCTAGAGGGCGCTGGCTTTGAGACCATTGACCTGGGGACAGACGTGGACCCGGCGAGTTTCGTGAGCGCCATCCAGGAGCATCAGCCGAACCTGGTGGGGATGAGCGCCTTGTTGACCACCACGATGGTCAACATGAAGGCGACGCTTGAGGCGTTGCAGGAGGCGGGGCTGCGCGACTCGGTCAAGATTATGGTCGGTGGCGCACCGGTCACCGCAGCCTTTGCCAAGGAGATCGGCGCCGACGCTTACGCCCCGGACGCTGCCACGGCAGTGGACCTGGCCCGAGAGTTGTCAGCGGCATAAAATCCAGTATTCCGAATGGCATATCCCCTGTAAGTGCACAGAAGGGAGGCGTGCAGTGCGTAAGAAACGACGCGACCCGGCCGATCCACTCATGGGATCCCTCGGCGGGCAGTACCGGCCGTTAACCGAGGGTCAGGTGCAGCGCATCCATCAAGCGGCCCTGAGTATCCTGGAACGAACCGGTGTACAGATCGAGGAGCCTGAAGCATTGCGATTATTCGAGGAGGCCGGCGCCACGGTGGATCGGACGGCCTCGCGCGTGCGCATACCCGGCGCGTTGGTGGAGGATGCTGTGGATTGGGCGCCATCGCGGGTGGTGCTGGCGGGGCGTGATCCCCGCTGGGACCTGGAGCTAGAGGGCGCCCGTGTACATATTGGCACCGGTGGCGCTGCCTTGAAGGTTGTGGATATGGAGACGGGTGAGCCGCGTCCGGCCGTGTTGCGCGACGTGGCCGAATTGGCACGCCTGGTCGACGTGTTGGACAATGTGCATTTCTATCTGGTACCTGTGTATCCCACAGAACTGGACAAGGACGTCGTAGACATCCACACCTACTATACGAGTCTGTCCAACACGAGCAAGCATGTGCAAGCCGGTGTCTACAGCGTGCAAGGCATCCGCGACACGGTTGCGATGTGCGAGCGTATCGCAGGCGGCCCAGAGTCGCTACGTGAGCGTCCTATCGTCTCTTTTATCACCAGTTGGATGGTCAGCCCGTTGCTGTTTGCCACTGAGGTGACCACGCTGCTGATCGAGACCTGTCGTCAATGCATCCCGGTGGTGCTGTCGGCGGCACCGATGGCGGGCTCGACCGCGCCGGTGACGCTGGCCGGCATGCTGGCTCAGCTCACCGCTGAACAGTTGTCCGGCGTCGTGTTGACCCAGTTGGCCCAACGGGG
>CAZSJU010000263.1:0-2633 GCA_964607235.1 uncultured Anaerolineae bacterium
TGGGGGGGATGAAGGGGGGGCGCGAGCGTTTCTCCCACATACCAACGCTCATCGCGCGACACCACCGTCAACAGTGCCAACGCGATAAAACTGCTCAGCAGGGAACTGCCCCCATAACTGACAAAGGGTAGCGTCACGCCTGTCAGGGGGGTAAGCTTGATGTTGCCCGCCATGATGATCCAGGCCTGCAAACCGATCAATGTCGCCAGCCCGGCCGCCAAGAGTCGGCGAAAGGTCGAGCGGGCGTGGAGCGCGATGCGCGCGCCGCGCAAGGTCAATACTGCAAGGGCCGTGATCAGCCCCAAAACCCCCAACAACCCTGTCTCTTCCGCAATGGCAGCAAAGGGGAAATCGGTGTGGATGGCGGGAATGTAGGTCGGGCTGCCCTGTCCCAACCCCTGGCCGATCATCCCGCCGCTGCCTAGGGCGATCAATGACTGCACAATCTGAAACGCGCGCCCGTCCGGATCAGCCCAGGGGTTCAGCCAAATGTCCACCCGCAAGGCCACCGTAGCGAACAGGAGGTAGGCGCCGGCCGCAGCGATCAGGAACAAGGCCAAGCCCACCACGACGTAAAGCCATTGCCCGCTGCTCAGATACAGCATGACGAGAAAGGTGAGAAAGAACAACAATCCCGCACCCAGGTCCTGCTGCCATGCCAGCAGCACCATCGCCAGGCCCCACATCACTAACAAGGGCGCCAGATAAGGCCAGGATGGCAAGCGCGCCCGTCCCATCCGTGGCCCCTGCAACACCAGCTCGCGCTTTTCCGCCAGATAGCTGGACAGATAGGCCACCATCAGCAGTTTGAGGATCTCTGAGGGTTGAAAGTAGACGTTGCCCAAGGCGGGGAACCGGCCGCCCAGCCACAAACGCGGCCCATAGCCCGAGGGGTTGGCGCCCAGGACCAACGTCGTCGCCAACAAGAACAACCCGCCCAACAACCAGGTATAGCGGTAGCGGCGCAACCAGCGCAGCCCCGGTGGTCGCGCCACGATCCACACAAAGACGCCGCTGCTGACGACCAACCAGATGCTTTGCCGCACCAAAAAGGCCACGTCGGCCAGGCGGGCGATCAACAACAACCCCCACCCGGTCAACAAGCCGGCCAGCGGCAGCAAGAATGGGTCACGCCCGGGCGCGCGGCGGCATAGGACCAGGTGCGCGCCTCCAAAACAGATCCCCCACACGCCCAAGAGCGACCAATGCAGCCCAGACCAATGGCTCAGGTCCGTCAGCGTCAATGTGAGGGTGCCCAGGAGCAGGAACAAACCGGCCCAAGCCAGGAGCAACCGCTCGCGCCGGTCGCTCGGAGAAGCTCCCGCCACCATCCAGCCCGCCAGCGAATAGCCCCGCGTGGCCTGCCCCGGGGCCGAATCTGCCCGCGTCAATTCTCCCTCGCCAGGCAGCGCGCTATCCACCGAGATACTTGCTCACAATCGGCCCCAACCTTTCAATTTCCTGGGGCGGGATCAGGTCGCGTTGGGTGATGAACGCCGTCTCCAAGGCCATCGGGCACTCACAAGTCCGTGCCGTGTGCACCAACGTCTCGGCCAGGCGGGCAATCACGCGCTGGGCCAGATCGGTATTCTTGTTGAGCGTGGCGATCAGCGCGTCCACGCTCACCGGTTCTTCCTCATCGTGCCACACGTCATAGTCGGTGACGTGGGCCATCACCGCGTAGCACATCTCGGCCTCGCGCGCCAAAAAGGCCTCGGGACTGGTCGTCATGCCAATGATGTCTAGCCCCCAGGCGCGATACAGCGCGCTTTCGCCCTTGGTGCTAAAGCGCGGCCCCTCGATGGTGATAAAACGTCCACCGCGATGCACCGTCCCGCCTGCGGCGGTGCTAGCGTCGGCCAGGGCCGTCGCCAGCTCGGGACAAAACGGATCTGCCACTCCCACGTGCGCCACCAGCCCACGTCCAAAAAAGGTCATCGCGCGCTGTTTGGTGAAATCCACCAACTGGTCAGGAATTACCACCTCACCCGGGTGCAGGTGCTCGCGCAGCGAACCACACGCCGAGACCGCAATGACCCGCTCGACCCCCAGCTGCTTGAGCGCATAGATGTTGGCGCGGTAAGGCACCTCACCAGGGGTGAGTCGGTGCCCGCGCCCATGCCGCGGCAAAAAGACGACCGGTATACCCGATAACTTGCCAACGATGAGCGCATCGCTGGGGTCGCCAAAAGGCGTGCTGACCCGACGCTCCTCGACCTCGGTCAGGCCCGCCATCTGATAGAGACCGCTGCCGCCAATGACGGCCAGCCGGATTTTATTCATCGCAAGACTCCTCCCGATTCAATTCTAGCTCACCTATCTTGTCTGTCGCATCCATCGCGTACGCTGCAACGTGCCCTTTATCTTTGAAAGGCGGTCCGTTCCGAGCGCGCCCCAAAGGGCAGCGAGAGCAACATCAAGGACAAGCCCACGGCGAACAGGATCACGCCCGCCAACGTCACCGGCTCGAGCAGGAGCGCAGTGAAATGATTGACCGCCCCTTGCAACGACTGGATCAAAGCCGCCGAGATATCCTGCGGCCAGACCTGGGCCTGGTCCAGCCGCTGATCGACGAAGCGAGGGATCAGCCAGCCGGCCAAAAACACTGCCCCGCCCAATAACAGCAAAGGCCC
>CAZSJU010000263.1:2733-5208 GCA_964607235.1 uncultured Anaerolineae bacterium
TCAACAGCCCCTTCAACTGGCCCATAAAAGGCGTCATATCCACCCCGGCCGGCGTGCAAATAGGCTGATCACGGTCCACGTCGAGTGGCATCTGCCCGGGTTCACACTCGGGCAGCGCCTCGATGACGACTTGCAAGGCCCGGTCGCCGGGCGCGCCCAAGGCGCGCGCCTTGACCTCTTGCAACGAGATGCGAAAATCGGGCAGCGTCCCCACCTCGGGCGCCTCGGCCACCGTCAACACGTCACGGATGGCGCGCTCGACCTGAGCGCGCAACCAGTCCGGTGGCGCCAACTCGCGCGCGATGGCCTCTAGATCCTCGCCAGAGACGACGGCCAAGGGACCTTCCTCTAGCAACAGGCCGCCGGCCTCGGGTATATGCCCCTCGCGTATGAGTTGATAGGGTACCTCAAAAAAGTCGGCCTCTTCCAAGGCCTGCACATACACCTCGTCGTCCAGGATGTGATCCCCTACCAGCCAGGTCAGGATGGCCGCCAGGGTAAAGATGACAAAGACAATCACCAACAGTATAGCCAATAGCTTGTTAAACGACATAGGTCTTCCTCGCAGATGAGAGTCACATAGCGCCCTTGTACTGCCCGCCATCCACCAACAACGAGACGCCGGTGATGTGGCCGGCCGCCGGTGAAGCCACAAAGACCGCCGCCCGGGCGAACGCTTCCGGTTCCGCCATGCGCCCCAAGGGAATATCGGCGGTGATCTTGGCCGCCTCTTGTTCTACCGTCAGGCCAGACTTGGCCGCGCGCGCCTGCAGCAACTGGTCGACGCGCCCGGTGCGGGTCCAGCCGGGACAGATGGCGTTCACGCGAATGCCGTCAGCGCCCAACTCGTTGCTGAGGCTCTTGACCAGGCCCACCACGCCCAGGCGCAGCGAGTTGGAGAGGATCAAGTTGTCCAATGGCTGTTTGACGCTCATCGAGGTGATGGCGAGGATGCTGCCGCCCCCTTGTTGGCGCATCAGCGGCACCACCGCATAACACAAGTGCACCGTGCTCATCAACGTCAACTGGGCGGCTTGCTCCCAGTCCTCGGCGTCCAGGTCGAGAAAATGACCGGGCGGCGGCCCGCCGGCGTTCGCAACCAGGATATCCAAACGGCCCCAGCGCGCCACCACGGCTTCCACCAGCGCGCTCACGTCTTTGGCCACACTGACGTCGGCCGCGATGGCAAGCGTCTGGGCGCCGGTCTCCGCGGCGATACGGTCGGCAGTCGCGCGGAGCGGCGCTTTGTCCCGCGCACAAATCGCCACCCGTGCGCCCTCGCGGGCCAGGGCGTGCGCGGTCGCAGCGCCCAGCCCACGGCTGGCAGCCGTCACCAGGGCCACTTTATTTCCAAGTTCTAGGTCCATTGTTCTCGCTCCTCCCACAAGACATGCGCATAAAATGACACACGCCAAGACGTTACAGCTCCCCCAGCTCTAACTTTAAGCGCACTCGCCCGATCCCGATCACGTCGCCCGCGCTGACGACCGTGGGGCTGCCGATTTCAATGGTCACCCCGTTAACCGTGGTGCCGTTGCGGCTGTCCCGGTCCTCCAGCCACCACTGTCCCCCACGATGAATGAGCAACGCGTGCTCGGCCGAAGCATACGTGTCGGGGATGATGACCGTATTGACGGACGCGCGTCCCAACGAGGTGATCGGCTGCAGCGGAAACGCAACACCCACTTGCAGGCCCTGCGCTGCCTCATCCGTCTCGGTTTCTGCGTCAACCACGATCAGGCGCCCGTAGCGCCGGGGCGCGGGTGCCTGGCGCTCGACGGGGCGATACAGATCGCGCCATAACAAGTATAATACTGTACCCAGGAAAGCGTACAGCACGAGGGCTAGCAACAAGCGCAAGATCAGCAACAACAGAGCCATAGATAAGGGTCACTCCCCGGCGAGCGCATCTGAGACCGGTGGCAGCGCCTCTGTCCCCGACGTCTTGCGCCAGGCCGGCGTGCGGCCGGTCTGGCGGGGGGGTGGCGTGGGGGTGGGGGCGTCTTGGCCATAGATCATCTCGACGCCGGCCAACGAGATCACGTCACCGGCCTCCAACACGCATTCCTGGACCGGGTAACCGTTGACCGTGGTGCCCCCGGTGCTGCCCAAATCATAAATCACATAGCGGCCGTAACGGCGGCGCAACTGCGCATGATAACGCGAGACGCGCGCGTCGTCCACAATGATGTCATTGTCCAGATTCCGTCCCAGGCTGACGGTTGACCTCAACAGCGCGATGTGCCGGCGGCCCTCCAGGATCAAAAAAGGGCGGTCGGCCGGCGCCTCGGCATCGCTAGAGACCGGGGCCATTTGCTGCGTGGCGTCCTCCACGACCTCGGCCGTCGTTTCAGCCGTGGCCTCGGCCGCGGCATCTCCCGTGTCAGCGCTATCGGGGGATGACCAACGTGCCGTCGCGCGCACCTGGTACAGTGGGACGTCCGGCTGTGGCGTCAAATCGACGGCGGGCAGATG
>CAZSJU010000264.1:0-2301 GCA_964607235.1 uncultured Anaerolineae bacterium
GATGGGCCGAGGCTGCAGGCCCTTTTCGATCATGTTGCGCGCAAAGTTGATGACCTGGGGGCGCCAGTGGTCTTTAGCTTTGAGCCACTCGGCCAGCGCCTGGCCAAAGGCTGACAGGTCCAGGTAAAAGTGTTCGGTTTCCCTGACCTCGGGTGCGCTGCCGTCCGTGCGACTGCGGGGATCAATCAGTTCCAGGGCATCCATCAGGTTCCCACAGTTCTCGCATTGGTCGCCGCGTGCGCCGTCATAGCCGCAGACCGGGCACGTGCCCTCGACATAGCGGTCGGGCAAAAAGCGCCCCTCGCTGGTCGAATAGAGTTGACGTTGGGTCTTGCGCGACAAATAGCCGTTTTCTAACAGCTTGGTAAAGATGTCTTGTGCGACCTGGTGGTGGTTCTCGGTATCTGTGTGTGTAAAGAGGTCATAGCTCAATCCCATCGCGACAAACAGATCCAGGAAATGCCGGTGAAAACGTTCGAACAACTCGCGCGGGGTCAGACCTTGGACGTCCGCTGCGACCGTGATGGGTGTGCCGTGGCTGTCTGCGCCCGAGACCATCAGTACGCGGTCGCCATACAGGCGGTGAAAGCGGGCGTAAATGTCGGCCGGCAGATAAGCGCCCCCCAGGTTACCGACGTGAATGTTGGCCGAAGCATACGGCCAGGCCAAAGCGACCAGGATATTTCTTGCCATGAGCCTCCCTTTCCTTTGCAAAAGATGGGCCTATTGTACCACAGGTTCTTGATGGGCAAAAGCACGCTGTGAGTTGTCGCGGTCGCGCATGTCTACCGTCGTGGGCAACCCGTTTAAATCCATCATTGGCAGCCCGCTTGTTTTCTAAAGTTATGCGGGGGTAAAAGCGCATTTTTCGGCTCGCATGGGTTTCGGGCGTGCGGCCGGGTGCAGTTGTTAAAGATATTGTGGTATACTCTAGTCGTCCGGTTCGAGGCTGCATGGGATTGGGGCATTGGGCAGCGGGTTTCAAGATCCGGGGAGGGGTAGAAAGGGCGTTATGTCACACGGGCGGGTCATCAAGGTACAATGCCAATGTGGGCAATGCTTGTTCAAATACTATAAATGCGCGCGGGGGATAAAGTGCTACCTGGACGAGATCCGAAAAGACTATGTGGGGATTGTCAGAGCGCCCGATGGCGCCCGGCCCGTGTGTCCCGGTTGCGGACAGTCCCTGGGAGTGGTGACGATCGTGCATGGGCGCCCGGCGCTCAAACTCGACCAGGGTACCGTGCAACAAGTTAGGACCTAGTTCTCACCTGCCAGGGTTAGCAAAAAGACAAAGGAGGCCACTGGATGGATGTCGACAGTTTTAGATACTTGCCCCGTCTCATCGCCACTTTTTACCGCGCCAGTGAGCGCCAGCCCGAGTATCCCATTCCCTGGACGCCGCTGCGGTGTCCCTTGTCTGAATGTCAATTCGGGCTGGTCACGTCCGGCGGTTTGTACCAACAAGGTGTCGCACCCCCCTTTGATGTGGCGCGAGAGCGACGCGATCCGACGTGGGGCGATCCCAGTTACCGTATCATTCCCGCCGATATCCGGCAGACAGAGGTGGGCGTCAGTCATTTGCATATAAACGCGCAGGATGTGCTGGCAGATTTGAATATCTTGCTGCCTGTGGACCGCTTTCAGGAACTTGTGTCCGAGGGATATATCGGCGGCCTGGCAAGCCGAGCATTTTCTTTTATGGGCTATCAAGGCTTCCCGCCAGATACGCGCGCGTGGCAAGAGGTGTACGGTCCCCAGATTGCAGCGGCGTTCAAGGCGGAAGGGGTATCAGCGGCGTTGTTGACCCCCCGCTTGACCGGACTGTGCGGCCAACGTGCCCGTGCTGGCACGTACGCTAGAGGCTGCTGGACTGTCCACGGTGATGGTGACTCCCATGCCTTTTTGGGCTGAAAAAGTCGGTGTGCCGCGGACCCTGGCCGTCGAGTTCCCTTTTGCCCATGCCTTGGGCCAACCGCACAACGTAGCGCAGCAAATGCGCGTGATCCGTCAAGCGCTGGCTGTGCTCGAGACGGCAGAGACCCCCGGCACGATCGTACATTCTGCAGACAAGTGGCCAGTGCCACAGCGCGAAGCGCAAAAACGCTGGCAACCGGCCCAGCCTTCGCCGGTCATTGAGCTGATGGCCCCTCGCGTGCGCGAGCTGGTGCGCCAACAGCGCCAGGCGCGTGGAACTTGATCGCGTAGCGTCGACGTGTTGTTTCACTGAATCTGGCTCAACATCCAGGGGCAAAGTATGGGACCGCCGTGGGCATCGGGGTGTGGCCCGCCGTACTCGGG
>CAZSJU010000264.1:2401-5189 GCA_964607235.1 uncultured Anaerolineae bacterium
TTCAGGGCACCTCGCCCGTCTGCGCTATGAGGGCGCCGTTCGCGTCCGTCAGCGTCAGGCCCAACCCCACATTCAGGTCAGACGGCCGCGCCCAGTCTATGCGGAACGCTTGCCCCGGATACAATGTCAGCGACCAGCGCGCGGCCTCTTGGCCGCCGGCCCACAGCGTCACATGGCCTGTCGTCAGGGCACTGACGGCCACGCCGACCTGGGCGCCGCCCCCCGTGTCGGTCAAGCGCAAGGCAGCCGCCACGTTGGCGTGGTTAAATCCGCCCAATCCATTGAGCGGGTACCAGCGCTCCACCCAGCCAATCTGTTCGCCGGGATTTAGCGTGGCACATTGGCCAAAACTGGACGTGGCGCCGCTCCACAGTTCGACATATTGGCTGCCGTCGTCGGTCCATAACGTGGGCGACAGGCCGGCCGGGCCAAAGAACTTGGTGCCGGCGGGCCAGCCCGGCGTAAAGACGCGCACCATGCCCTGATCAGCGTCGTGGTCATACAACCCCACGAACCCGGACCAGACCGAGGGCACAAAGAATCCCAAATAGCCTCCCCAATTGCTGTACCAACTCATGTCACGCCCGCCATACACAGGCCAATTCATCGCCGCGCCGGGTCCGGGGAGCCCGCCGTCTCCGGTCGAGTGGACCGTCACCTGGCTGGCGGGGACGATGAACTGCGTGCGTCCCGAGACGGCATTGCCTCCCACAGTCAGCATGGCGTTCAGCCATAGCTCGTAGGGGTGTGCCTCGGCGGTGTCATTGCGCGCCCAGGGTTGCAGGGTGACATAGGCGTGGTCGGCATCAAGAGAGATCGTCGCCCCTACCGCCATACCCGTCCGGTCTTCGACGTTGCTGACCGTGACCGCGAGCCCGTGGGCCGTGTAACCGGTGCTGTACGTCCAGGGGCGCCACTCATTGAGCCCGTGTTCCTCCACCGGAAAGGCCCACTCGATGCCGCCTGCCGACAGCCACCAACCACGATAGCCCCAATGGGTGGGTTTGACCACCGGATTCTCGTACAACAACTGGCGACCGGTGGCCTTGTCGACCCAGCGATACACCCGTCCGCCCAATTCAGGCAAAATGGTCAGAGCGACATAGCCATTCTCGAGCACCACGGCCTGATACGTCCGTGGGACAGGCGGCCCGACCTGAGACAGGTCGAGCCGGGGATAGGGATAGATCGGGTCGTCGGGCGCGGTGGCCTGGAACGCCTGTTCATAGTTATAGGTCGGGATCGTCAGCGTGGTCTCGTAGACGCGGGGCGCCTCTGGTCCGACCGGTGGCGGAGGCAAGTCGGGAGCCGGTGCTACAGCCGTCTCTGCAAGGGGGACAGACGTCGGTGAAGGCGAGTCGGGCGTCGCCAATGTTGGCACAAACGTCGGTGAGGGCAAAACGGTCGCAGGCGTCGTCTCGGGAGCAGGCGTCGTGGGTGGGGCGGGCGACGGCGTTGGATCAGAGACTGGATCGGGAGTCATTGTGGCCGATCCCGCCGGCGGGTCGGTGGACGTAGGTTGCCGGGTGGAAAGCGCTGTAGCGCTGGGTGTTGCTGAGGGTATAGCCGTGTCTGTCAGCATAGGTGCATCCGTCGGCGCGGAGGTGTCGCCGAGTTCAGAGTGGGCGGATGGCGTCCGGGAAACCGTGGGAGACGCCGGGGGCATGTCCGTGGGGCGGTTACTATTGGCCGCGCACGCCGTCAACAACAGGCCCAGGCCGATGCCAAGCAGACAGTTTTTTATCATGGTTGCATCTCGCTGGACAAGTGAAAAATCATCTCGATGGCGCCAAAACGCAACCGGGTGCGGTCCTGTAGCACGGGATGGCCGGTGACCGGTTGGTCCCCTAGCCAGGTCTGCCCACCGCTGAGGTCATAGAGCCGGTATTTGCCGCCCTCGTAGCGGATCTCGGCGTGACGGGAGCGCGTGCCCGTTAGCCGCACGTGGCTGCCGCGTCCACTGCCGACCCGGGTGTGCGTCTGGCGCAGCGGCCAGCGGCGAGCCGGGTCGGCGGCCAGCGCCAACCAGGCCATGCCCTGCACCGGCGTGTCTCTGTGGACGCGTTGATCGGCGCAGCGCGCCGTAAACCAACCCCGGTGCTGGAAGCAATTGTAGAGGCCGGCGCCCACGCCGCTCAGCACGGCTAATGCAGCGCCGGTCAACAGCATCAGCAGCAAGGCGAGCAGGGGGACAAACCACCATCCGCCCCGGTCCAAATGCTCCAGCGTCTGCATAAAGTCGGTGACGTTCAGGTGTTTCTGAAAATCCAGGGACAGCCGGATCGTCGTGCCGCCCAGCAGCTTGCCGATGCTCAGCTCGGCGTCAGGGCCTTCCCATCCCATGATCCATTGGCGCATATTATGAACCAGGCGATGGCTGGCGATACCGCATAGCAAGGCGGGCAGGCAACCGGCCAACATCCCGGTCAGACAACCCCAACCCAAAGCGCCGCGGAGGCGAATGTTTGGTGATTCAGCATCGTTCATCATGAGAAGCAGATTAACAAACTATTGACAGTTCGTCAAGTGCCTGACTTGTTCTTTCTCCGCTCCTTCTCTGCTTCGCAAGAGTTGTTTGAACAAGGCTATCTGGAACCTCTGGATGACCTACCGGGCTTGAGAGATAACTTTGATCCGGTTATGCTCGCGCCCTGGCGCACAAAAGAGGGAATCCCTTATGGTGGCGAACCACTGCATGTGACTTTGGGCACGACCGTCCTGCCCGATTTGTCACCAGGTTCATCGATGGTCCGCTTTTGGGTGCGTGACAATGGCAAGGGGCTGACGC
>CAZSJU010000265.1:0-3795 GCA_964607235.1 uncultured Anaerolineae bacterium
GAAACCCACGACGTCAGTCGTGCGGAGATTCACAGCTTGCCCAGGGTAAACATTACTATGGGCGTCCCCCCATCCTCTTGCGAAAGGGTCAGATAACGCGAATCTTGCTCATCCTTTACCTCAACAAGGCGCGCAGGGTGTCGGTGGCGCTCGCCAGGCGCTCGCTCTGCAATTGGGCGATGAATTTATGAAGCGCAGCGGTGACATGCAGCGCCGTCTCTTCGATCTCTCCCAAGCGCCGGGCCGACAGATAAAAGACCACGCTCGGCTGCTCGGCCACGACCGAGGCCGAGGCCGGCGTGCCCAGATACAGCCCCATCTCGCCGACGACGGTGCCCGCGCGCAGCGTGCGCAACCGCACGCTGCACCCATCATCGCCCTCCACTTGTGCCGTCACCTGGCCTTCCGCGACAAAATAGAGTCCCGCCGGTTTTTCACCCTGCCGGATCAAATACTGGCCTTGTTCTACATCCTGCTCTTCCATATAGTGCAGCACGCCGTCCAGTTCATCGGGAAGCGCCGGGAAGCGCGTTTGCTTTTGCGGGGCCAAGTGTTCGAACAGATGGGCGAGTTTATCCGAACTGGATAACAGTGCCCCCAGTTGGCGCCTGGCGGTTCTGGGCTGGTCGGAAAGGCCCACGCTTTCGAAATCCTGAATGATCTGTTCCTCGCACCATTCGACCCCGTGATCCAGGTCGGGGAACGTACGCCACGCGCTTTGATCCTCATGGGTCAGCACCTGTCTTTCCAATTGGCGCGTCATCGGCGGGGAGAGGTGCGTGAAAATCAACATAATGTCCTGGGCCTGGACTTGTTGCTTGATCTTGACAAAGCTGAGCACGGCTGAAGCATCCAGGCCGTTGACCTGCCGAAAATCGAACAGGATAAAACGCGGCATTGGGCGGTCCGGTGCGTCCAGCCGCTGACGGACTTGATCCAGGAGCTTGTTGGCCGTGCCAAAAAAGACAAACCCTTGTAATTCCAGGATATAGAGCCACGCGCCACGCTTTTTCAAGAGTTGATGGTAGAGCGAAGAGCGCTCCACGTTGCTCTGGTAACTGGTCCCCGAAAGCGCGTGTTTGACCACACCAATGCGGCTATAGTTGACGATGAACAACACGACAGCCAGAGCCAGGCCCAGCCCTACCCCCTCCAGGACGCCCACCGCGCCGATCGTGACCAGGATCAAAAGCACGATCCCATAGTCGGGCTTGGACAGCTTGAACCAGGCGTCGTATACCCATTCGACGAGAAAACTGAGGCCGAGAAAAAAGACCAGTCCGCCCAGGATAAAGCGGGGGAAAAAGGAGAGCAGCGCGCCGCCCGCCAGGAGCATCGCACCGCACAACGCGGACGAAAATATGCCCACCAGGCGGCTGTTGGCGCCCATTTTGCAGCCCAGCGCCGACAGGCTGAGCGCCGGATAGCCCGTCAGTCCTCCCCCAAGGCCCGCCAGCAGATTGGCCAGCCCCGTCGAGACCAGTTCGCGGTTTAAATCGATCTCTTGACGGGTAGCCAGTTCCACGCCGCTGGCATTGAGCAACAAAGAAACGGCGCTAAGGATCACCACCGTGCCCATGCTGCTGGCCTGAGCGAAAAGGACCGGCCACTCGACCTGTCGCAGCGTGGCCAACGTCAGCGGTTGCCACAGCCCGCCGCCTGGGAATGACCCCAAGAGCAGCCCGCGCGTTGTGGCCTCAGCGACGGAGATTTGGGTCAGCCATAATAGCACATAAAACAACGCGATGGCAGAGAGCAACGCCGCCGGGATGATCAAAAAATGGCTATAGCGGCGCAGCACCAGCGTCAACAGCACAGCAAAGATGAGACCGGGTAGCCACTGGATAAGCGCGTGGGGTTGAAACAACGGATCAAGATGCGCCAGGTCAAGCGGGACATCCGTCATGATGCTCATTGAACCACTCACCAACAACCAGCCTGTACCGGCCAAGAACCCGCCCACAACCGGATAAGGCATATAGCGCACCAATCCGCCCAGCTTGAACCGGCCCATCACTAGAAAAAAGGCGCCGGTCAGCAGCGAGGTCACCGCGATGGCGGCGACGACGGTAGCAAAGAGGCCCTCTCCCGCCCCCGGCATGCGTCCCGCAATACTGGCAGCACCCACGGCCATGATGGCGGCGGGCACGTCTTGTGAGAGCGAGACGACAGCGGGAAAAGAGCTGCCCAACGCCGTGACCAGGCCAATGACGCACGTGGCGAACAAGGTCAACCCGACGCCCTTTGAGATATAGCGGTCCAGGTCGCCGGAAAAAATCAGCGCGGCAAAAGAAATCTCGAGGCTGACGATCAAAATGCCCGCCACAAGACCGGCGGTCAGGCTGGGCAGCAAACGATCAGGACGCAGCGCCTGTTTCATTTGGAAAGTGATTGGCTCGGACACATTCTCCTCCTTGGGACGCGCGACCGGCTCGCAAAATGGCGTGTTCAAATCGAACGTTCTTTTGTTGCGCCAAGAAAGATCATACACCGAAACGGGCAAAGCATCAACTCCCGGCGCCCTCCCGCCCAGATATGTTTCCGCCTTGCGCTTTCAGCCTCTAAATCAGATCCAGTTCTTTGTTCAGGCGCAATCGCCAGGCCGGGGTTGGTTTGACGTCCGGAATAGTTCAGGCATTAGGGATTAAAGTCTTGTCTTTGGACAGGGTCTCGATTTTTGTCCGCTAGCTAGGCGGTTCCAAGGGCCGGAATCCCCGGCCTAGCACGTCGCTGGCCTGGGCGATGATGACGAACGCGTCAGGATCGAGTTCATGGACAATAGTCTCCAGACGCGGGGCTTGCGCTTCGGTGATGGCGCACAGCAGCACATCGCGCGGGTCACCGGTAAACATCCCTTTGCCAGGGATCGCGGTCGCTCCGCGTCCTAGTTCGTTCATCAACTGCTCGGCAATCGGCTCTTTGCGGTTGGTGATCATGACGGCCAGGTTCACGTGGAGTTTGCGCCGCTGAAACGGCGACAGTATGACGCGCAAGAGGCGTGGCACAGGCCGGTGGTTGCGGTAGTGCAGTTCGATCCCTGCTGTGAGCAATGTCAATCCGGCATAGGAGGTGATCACGGCGCCGATGACCCACCCACCAGATATCAGGTGCCCGATAGCGGCGCGTTGGATCACGTCGTGGGCTGTTATCGCCAGGTAGGGGTGTATCATCAGCTTGATGCCCCAACTCACCAGCAGTAACGTAACGATCCAGACATAATTCCGCCGGTAGCGGCGCGCCAGGGCTTCGGGCCGCGAGATGAGGAACGATGGCGACATCAACGAGTCATGGAGGGCCTCGCCCCAATCGGGTGAGGGTTGGAATGGCGGGGCCAACATCTTGGCAAAGAATTCGGTCTCTAGCATACGCACGCGATGGTACCACAAGGCATAGTAACTGTAACGGCGCGCTTCGGTGTTGAGGAATGAGAGCACCAGCCCCAGCATCAGCAGCAGGACAAAGTGCGGGTTCTGCGGCGAGCCAAAACTAAAAGTGAGCGCAGCGGCGGTGGTGACAACGGCCCAGTTGGTGGTGGTATCCAGCCGGTTACGCCAGAGGTTGGCGCGCGTCACTTCGGCTCGATAGAGATGGATCATCGCCGTGATAAAGTTGCTGGTGTCCAGTTCATGCCCCTGGAATGTCCATCGCGGGGCGCGGTTGCCGGTTGCTTGGTCAGGCATAGACTCCTTATCCACAATGTCCTTCGTGCGGAGCGTCACAGCTCGCCCAGGGAAAACCATCGAAACCCACGACGTCAGTCGTGCGGAGATTCACAGCTCGCCCAGGGAGAACCGC
>CAZSJU010000265.1:3895-5186 GCA_964607235.1 uncultured Anaerolineae bacterium
CGCCGACAGCCAACATCGCCAGCGGCAGCAGCAACCGCGCATAGTCCCCCCTACGATTTCCCCTGCGCAGGCGGGAGTGTTCCGGATGACGGGGATCATAATACACCATGATGGCCTGCCCGGGAGGATAGGGGCGCAAAATTTTCTCGGGGCGGCCGGTCTTGCCAAACACCACAGGTCCGCCTGGATACGTCTGGTCGGTCACGCTATAGCGATAGGTCAGGCAAGGCGCATAAATCCGGGTCCCATACTTGGCAGAGCGGTACTGCCAGACCTGCGCGTCCACGATCGTCCCCCGAGTGGAAGGCCAGTCGCAGCTCCGCAGGCCCGCCGCCAGGCGCCATGCGTCCCAACCTAGCCAGAGCAGGGAAAACGCCAGCATCACCCAACCGGCGATGTCCAGCCTGCCGCCGGTCAGGGCGACGAGGATGGCCACACCGAACAAGATAATGAACAGATAGACCGCTAGCTCTTTGGTGCGCGGAGCAAGTCCCCGTCCCGTGCCAAGCTTGTTTCGCAACGCTGCGCTCCTTGAGGGGAGAGAAACGTCTACCCAGCAAAAGGCAAATCCCTTGCCAGATGAGGCAAGTCTGATCTAGACACGCGTTTAATGCAATACTGACTCGGGGCCCACCACCTTTAATCCGTCAATCTCAAAAGCCCGCCAATCTGTAACGTCGTACGTATACACCTGTGTCACGCCTGCTGTTAAAGCCGTCGCCGCGTGTCTAGCATCGTGGGTGCGTCGCGCTGTTAATTTGTGCTCAACAACCAAGTTAAGCATCAACAGTCTGACCTCAATACCGGTTGGTAAAATTTTTATAGCTGAAGGGGATTCAACGAGCAACCGAACAACTTCGGCTGCGCGTTGGGGGGAATGCGGCGGCCTAGCCTTCTCCCAGGTCAAAGCGGCATAAACTTCGCTTAAAATGCCAACGGTGGTGCAGACCGTCAATGTCCCCTGTCTTGCTGCTTCAACCAAAGGATAGGCTTCGGAGTGGCGCGGGTCGTCGCGTAATAGGGCGCCAATAAAGAGTCCCGCATCAAACAAAACGGTATCACTCGATATCATAGATGGCATCTTGCCAGCCTTGAGGGATATAGCCATCTAGCACAGGAAGTGGTTTTAATTTCTGCTTGGGCTCAATCACAACTTCTTGATCGCTGGACACCCAGATCGTCAACGTCTGGCGCTCCCGCAACACTTGCCAGATGATTTCCCCCACAGCTATATCCTTGATTGCCTCTAGTTTTAACGTTTGTGAAGACATTTCAAATTCCTACCCGCTAA
>CAZSJU010000266.1:0-5181 GCA_964607235.1 uncultured Anaerolineae bacterium
CGGTGGCGATGGACGTGTGTTTCGAGGCCGAGCCAGAGTTGCGACAAGTGTCCCCAGGGCATTGGGCCGCTTGCCACCGCGTGGAATAATATGAGCGGATGAGGCCAAGTGTCATTGGCTTATTTTTAGGTTTAGCGCGAGCTCGGCCCGAGTATTTTTGCCGAGGATCTGCGACTCGAGTTCGGTGATCTGAGAGGAGGTGATGCTTTGGGGTAGAGAGAGAGCAAAGTTCAAATCTATTTAAAATTTGCACAATTTCTTTAGGAGGAGAAAATGCTTAACAAAAAGTGGGCTTTGTTAGCCCTAATCGTGTTGGTTGGCTCTGTCCTCTTGACCGCCTGTGAAGGCGAGACCACAGAGGTTGAGGTTACCCGTGTTGTCAAAGAGACGGTTGTCGAGAAAGAGACCGTCGTTGAGAAGGAAACGGTCGTCGAGAAAGAGACCGTCGTCGAGACCGTCATCGAGACCGTCATCGTCGAGACTGAGCCTGAAGGTGAGCCTGAGCCGGTGACCTATAACAACTATGACACCAGCGACATCCCCTCACTGGACCCGCAGATTGCCGAGGACGTGACCTCGATTAACTATATCGAGAACCTGTTCGTGCACCTGGCCAACTATGACCTAGAGACCGCCGAGGTGGTCCCTGAAACCGCGACCGAGTGGTCGGTGAGCGACGATGGTCTGGTTTGGACCTTCAAGTTGCGCACGGACATCCCCTGGGTCAAGCACAACCCGGCCACCGAAGTGACGACCCAAGAGGTGGACGAGGAAGGCAACCCGCGCTTTGTGACCGCCAGCGACTTTGTCTATGGCATCCGGCGCGCGTGTGACCCCAACACGGGCTCATACTATAGCAGTGTCATCGCCCCGCAGATCAAGGGCTGCTCGGACGTGCTCTTTGCTGAGGACCCCGATAACATTCCCGAAGAGCTGTGGGAAGGCATTGGCGTCAGCGCGCCGGCCGACGACACGCTCATCATCGAGCTCGAGTTCCCCGCCGGCTACTTTGAGACCATGACCCCGATGTGGACCTTGACGGCCACGCCGGAATGGGCCATCGCGGAGCACGGTGAGGACTGGATCGAGGCCGGCAACATTGTCACCAACGGCCGCTTTGTGCTGCAAGAGTGGGTGCACAACGTGCGCCGCCAAATCTGGCGCAACCCGCTCATGCCCGAAGATATGCAGGGTACCGGCAACGTCGAGCGCCTCGTGACCAACGTCGTGCCTGACACCAGCACTGGGTACGCGTTGTGGCTCAATAACGAAGTCGACAACGCGGGCATCCCCGAGGCCGAGCTGCAAGCGCACCTGGAGCAGTTCCCGGACGAGACAGACCAGATTCCGGACCTGGCGGTGTTCTACTTTAGCTTCCGCATGACCAAGCCGCCGTTTGACGACGCGCGCGTGCGCCGTGCCTTTAGCGCTGCCTTTGACCGCGAGACCTATATCAATGAGGTCCGCCAGGGACAGGGCTTGCCCATGATCCACTTTGCCCCTCCGGGCATCTTTGGCGCGCCGCCCATCGACGAGGTGGGCCTGGGCTTTGACCCCGAGTTCGCGCAGGAGCAGTTGGCCGAGGCCGGCTATCCTGACTGCGAGGGCCTCCCACAGGTGACGTTGCTGGGCTACAGCGGCCAGTCCACTTTGAACTGGATCGAGTTCGCGCAAGCACAGTGGGCCGAGCACCTCAACTGTAGCGCCGACGTGATCAAGATCGAGCAGCAGCCGTTCGCCGAGTTGCTGGCGGCCACCGCCGGCGACGTAGCTGACGAAGAGGCGCCCCACATGTGGACGCTGGGCTGGGGCCCCGACTATCCTGACGAGAACAACTGGGTGGGCGACGTGCTGTGGTGCGAGAACCCGGATAACCGCCAAAAGCGCGAGTGCAACGAAATCGACGAAAAGATCGTCGAGGCGCGTGAAGAGACGGATCCGGATCGCCGCGTCGAGCTGTATCGCGAGATCGAGGAAATGTTCTTTGGCTATGAGGGTGAGACGCCCTTCTTCCCGCAGTTTGTGCGCATCGCCTTTGTGGCGCGGCACTCTTGGGTGGATCGCGTTCCCGCCCTGTTCGGTGGCGAGCAGTGGTACAACTGGACGGTGGACTGGGAAGCCAAGCAGGCCGCTCAGTAACAGGCTAGTTGAATGCTGAATCTTTTATAGAGGATGCAATGGGGGGAGCGGCGCCATGCTGCTCCCCCCGACTGAGAGTGGGCGTCAAGGTCTTTTTTTGCGAGTTTGTGGTCAAGCTTGAAACCCAACCGTCGTCGCGATGGGCTAGGAGGGTTTGATGGTCCAGTATGTCATTCGCCGTTTACTATTTGCTATACCGGTATTGTTTGCCGTTGTCCTGGCGACTTTTGTGTTGATCCACGCGCTGCCTGGCGGCCCGTTTGACACCGTCGGGGAAAAGGCGATGCCGGAGCAGATGCGGCTTGTTATGGAACGGCGCTATGGTTTGGACAAGCCGCTATATGAACAGTTTTTCCTTTATCTGGGCAACTTGCTCAAGGGGGACTTGGGGCCGATGCTGCGGCTGCGCAGCCAGTCGGTCAACGATATCGTGGCCGAGACGTTCCCCGTTTCAGCCCAGTTGGGCCTGTTGTGCGTGACATGGGGGTTTGTGATCGGCATCCCGGCCGGCATTATCGCCGCCCTGAAACGTAACAGCATCATTGACTATGGCGCGACGTTTATCGCCATCGTCGGGGTATCGGTGCCTAGCCTGGTGTTGGGGCCGGTGTTGATTTTGATCTTTGGCGTGGCTTTGGGATGGTTCCCCATCGCTTTTTGGGGCGCCGAACCACCTTTTATCCTGGGCATTTTTCCCAAGCCGGACGCTAACTTTTGGCATCACGCGGTGCTGCCAATGTTGACGTTAGGTTCGGGTTCATCGGCCATCATTGCCCGGATGACGCGCGCCAGCTTGTTGGAAGTGCTGGGCGAGGATTATATCCGCACCGCTCGCGCCAAGGGTTTGCGTGAAAGGGTCGTCATTATCATTCACGCCTTAAAGAATTCACTGATCCCCGTGACCACGCTGTTGGGTCCCATGTTGGCGGGCTATCTTACAGGGTCTCTAATCACGGAGCAGATTTTTGCGCTGAACGGCATGGGGCGGCGGTTGATCAGCAGCGTATCGCAGCGTGAGTATTTCTTGTTGACCGGTCTGACCTTGATTTACGGCGTGATGCTCATCTTGGGCAATATTATGGTCGATGTGCTTTATGCCTGGGTGGACCCACGGATTCGCTTTGATTAAAGGGAAGGGCAAATGGCTGAACAGCACAACAATGAGAATGGGAATGGGAACGGGTTGGCTGATTTACTCAAAGAGCCAACCGTCAAGAGCCGCAGCCCATTGGGCGATGCTTTTCGTGAGTTCCGCGCTAACAGAATAGGGGTGGCCGGCGCGGTCTTTATCCTGCTGGTCATATTTATGGCGCTCATTGCGCCCATTATCACGCCCTATAATTTTGCGACTCAAAATAACAGAAACAGCCGTGCCAAGCCGATGACCGGCTATACCACGACGACGGATCAGGTCGAGGAAAAGTGCCACTGGAGTGGCACGCCCCTCGAATGGGGCTGTGCGATTTTCCTTGTCGGTTCGGATGCCCTGGGACGTGACTTGTGGAGCCGAGTGATTTATGGCACGCGCGTTTCTCTGGCCGTGGCGCTGGTGGCTTCGGGCGTCAGCCTGATGATTGGCACGGTGGTGGGCACCATTTCTGGGTTCATCGGCGGTCGCGTCGACAACCTTATTATGCGCTTGGTGGACTTTTTGTACGCCGTGCCCTTTTTGCCCATCGTGATCCTGATGCAGGTTTATTTCCAGGCGCTGGCCCGGCGCGGGGTGTCTACCGGGTTGGCCGGCTTGTTAATCAGTTGGAACCAGGCGCTGGGCGGTATGTTGTTTATCTTTATCGCGATCGGCGCGTTGGGGTGGCTGGGCATGGCCCGTCTGGCCCGCGGGCAGGTGTTGTCGTACAAGAGCAAAGAGTTTGTGGAAGCGGCGCGGGCACTGGGGGCCAGCAATACGCGCTTGATGTTCAGGCATCTGTTACCCAATATCATCGCTCCCTTGCTGGTGAGCGAAACGTTGGCGATACCGGGGTATATCTTTCTCGAGTCCGCGCTCAGTTTTATTGGGTTGGGTGTAAACCCACCGACGCCAAGCTGGGGGGCGATGATCAGTGAGGGATATTTGGGCATTCGCTCCAATCCGCATCTGGTCTTGGTGCCCGGATTGCTGTTGGCGTTTTTGACCCTGGCGTTTAACTTTATGGGCGACGGGCTGCGGGATGCCCTTGACCCGCGCGTGCATGGGAGTTAGGTGAATGGACAAGAAAACGAGAGCTTGTCTGGTTATTTTGTGGGTCATCAGCTTGTTGGGTGTGGCCAGCCTGGCTTGCAGCCAGGCGGGCGATATATTGACGCCGGAAGAGGCCACCGCCCGAGTGCAAGCGTCCAAGGAACCCAAACCGGAATTGGAATCGGTCAGCGGAGCGACGTTCCAAGAAGGAGACAATATAAAGTTTGTGGGCACGGGCTATCTCGTACCGTTGAGAAAGAATCCAGGCGACCAGGTCGCCTATTCTCACGCCGGACGGGGTGACACGGGCGTCATCTTGGGTTCTCGAGAAGTGGAGGATGTGATCTGGTATCAGGTCAAGGGGCCGTCCGGAGAGGGTTGGGTAGAGGTCGAGTCTATCGAATTGCTCGAAGGCGAGTCTGCGGCAACGGTGGAAGGACTGCAGCCTGGGGCGGAGGTTTACCTCGTCGGCAAAGGGTTCCTGATCAACATTCTGAGCGAACCCGGTGGGAGGCTCGTTGCCAATCAGGAGCGGGGTGTGCTCGTGACGATTATAGAGGTCGCCGAGCATGAAGGTGAGCAATGGTACTATATCAACGCGCCGGGTGGTGAAGGTTGGGTTTTGGAAGAAAACCTTACGCAAGAGCAGCCTTGACGTAGCCCTTCAAGCGAGGCGCACACGCTTTTTTTCGCACAGGGTGAGCGAGTGCCAGAGGGCTAAAAGCGCAGTTTGATTTTTGGGGAGGCAGAGATGTGATCTTTGCCTCCTTTTGTGTGCTGACATCACGTGGGGCACCGAGTTTATAGATCGAGGTATAAAAGCGTGACTGGATTCTGGCGAAAGCTAGGCATTTTGGGGT
>CAZSJU010000267.1:0-5167 GCA_964607235.1 uncultured Anaerolineae bacterium
CTTTACGAGACGTCGACCAGGGCCGAGAGCCGCTCGATGGCGTGGGTCACATACTTTCCGTCTTCGAGCGTGATCTCGATCGCGTTCTGGGGACAGACGTCTATGCAACGGCCGCAGCCACGGCACGCGTCGCCGATGACGGCGCGGCCCTGCACCATCTGGATGGCGTCGACAAAGCACACGTCCTCGCTACAGGCCCCGCACCCGGTGCAGCGCGCGCTCACCTGTACGGTCACACCTGGCATGCGCGCGACCTTGGCGCTGAGCTGCGGGTTGACCTGGGGCAACATCCGCCACAGGCAACAACAGGGGCAACAGTTGCAGATGGTCAACAATCGTTCCCCCGGCCCGACGCCCAGCCACACGGTGTCCAGCTTGTTGCGGCCGAGCAGGTGCACCAGGCCTGCCTCACGGCAACGGCGCGCGTGCGCCAATGCCTCGGCCTGGGTCACGCGTCGTCCCAGCCGTGGGTTGATGTCCAGCGCCGCCCGGCCCAGGAACAAACAGCCCAGGTCGATGGGATAGTCCTGGCACCGGCTGGCATCGCGACAGATGCAGACGTCCATAATCCAATGCACCTCGGCGCGCTTGATAAAGTGTTCGGCCACTTGCGAGGGCAGGACTATTTGCTCCGGCAGCGCCAGCGGTTGGTTGACCAGGATGACCTGATCCCGCGGCAGGTAGATCAGGTCGTCCCCTTTAAATAGCCAGCGCTCCACCAGTTTCCCCAGCAGGGGCAGATGCGTCATGCGCGCGGCGACGAAGCGCTGGGGGAACGTCTTTTTGATCAATTGGACGAGCCACAAAGGGCGGCTCATAGGTTCTTGACTCCGGGCTTGAATCGCTGACGGCGCTGCGTGTTGCTGATCGCGCTCTAGTTGGCGGGTTCGGTGCTTGCAGACGGCTCATCCTGTGGTTTTTATGGCCGTCGCACCCCAATGAACGTGTGAACAGCGCGACGTTCTCAGTGTCTTCAGTGCCTCTCAGTGTGTCAGTGGTTCATCCTCTGGCCAACGGCAGGGTAAAAAAGAACTCGCACCCTTGACCGGGCACGCCTGCGCTCTCGACGCCAACCGCGCCGCCCAACCGTTCTACGATGCGCCGCACGATGACCAACCCCAGCCCATAGCCCGTGCTGCGGCCGGGGTCGACCCGGGCAGATGGGGTAAACATCTCGGCTTGTTCTTCGGGCGTGAGGCCGGCGCCGTTGTCACGCACCCAGAAACGGACCGTCTGATCTACGACGTCGGCGCCCAACTCGACGCGCGGTGGCCGGCCACCGTACTTGATGGCGTTGCTGAGATAGTTGAACCAGACCTCTTCGACCCACGGCGCATAACCCAGCGCCACCGGCCAATTTTCGGGCAGGATGATTTTGGCCCGGTGTTCCTCGACCAAATAGTGCAAAATTTCTAGCGCTTTGGTCACGACTTGAGCCGTGTCCATCGGGCCGACGGTGATCTCGTCGTCCGGGGGGGGCTCGGTGGGTTCTTCTAGCAGCCCGTCGATCACGCCGATGACGCGGTGCCCTTTTTGCGCGATCGTGTCCAGGTAGCGGCTCAGCTCTTCTTCTGGCAGCGTGGCGTGATATTCTTTCAGCACTTGCGCAAAGCTGATGATGAGCCCCAGGCTGCCGCGCAAGTCATGGGACAAGGCATGGGCAAAGTTGTCCAGTTCTTCATAGGACGTCTTGAGTTCGGCGCGACATTGGCTCAACGTTTCCGCACCCTGTTGCCCTTCCGCTTCCAACGCGGCGATGCGTTGGCGCGCTTGCTCAAGCTCTTGGGCCAGTTGTGCTGTGTCTTTATCCCTCATCTTGTACTCCTTTGAACAGATCGATAGTGCCAGATAAACTCGGTCCCCCCGGTGAGGTGGGTGCAAGTGGGATAAAACTGTTCTTGTGAAGAGGTGATGTGCGCCATGCTTACCCCGTGGGTAGTTTTGATTAGTTGGGCAACGGCCCGCCTGTATCTTGCAAGCCGGCAAAGTGGGTCGTCTCGGCGTCCTCCCGATAGTGCGCGCCCCGCGACTGGCGATTGTGCCAGGCTGCGCCGGTGATGATCCACGCCGCCTGGGCCATGTTGCGCAGCCCGATCAACCCGTCGTTCAGGCGCGTGGTGCGGTAAAAGTCATTAATCACGCCCCACAAGTGATTCAGGTCCTTGAGCGCGCGGGCCAGGCGACGTCCGTTGCGCGCTAACCCGCCATAGAACCACATGATGTTCTGCACGGTGCGCGAGTCGCGCTGGACCAGCACCGGGTCGGCCAGGACGTCACCCCCCAGCGGGTTCCAGGGCGGGATCTCGTTTTCGTTCACCAGTCGCAGGTCGCTGCGCCCGGCGATGTCCTGCCCGGCGCGTTGGCCCCAGACCAGTCCCTCCAGCAACGAGGTGCTGGCCAGGCGGTTGGCGCCGTGCACGCCGGTGCAGCTCACTTCGCCCACGGCGTACAATCCCTCGATGGTGGTCCGTCCCCAACTGTCCACCTGCACGCCGCCGCAAAAATAATGCGCTGCCGGGACCACGGGGATCGGTGCGTCGGTGATGTCGATGCCGGTTTCCAGGCAGGTGGCATAGATGGTCGGGAAACGCTCGCGAATATGGTCCGGCGCCATCACGCTGGCCAGGTCCAGCAGCACGTGGGGATGGCCGTGTTCCAACAGTTCCAGGTGAATGGCCCGCGCCACGACGTCACGCGGCGCCAGGTCGCCCCACTCTGGGGCGTAATCGTCCATAAAGTGGCGCCCGTCGGGCGTATAGAGCCGGGCGCCTTCGCCGCGCACCGCCTCGGAAATCAAGAAATTGTCGGCGCCGGGCACGGCCAGCGTGGTGGGGTGGAACTGGATGTACTCGGCGTTGATGACGCGCGCGCCGGCGCGATAGGCCATGGCCAGCCCGTCTCCGCGCGCGCCGGGAGGGTTGGTGGTGTGGCGGTAGATGCGCCCCACGCCGCCCGAAGCGAGCACCGTCACCGGCGCCAGGGCGCGGTGCACCTTGTTTTGCTCTAACACATAAGCGCCGTGGCAGGTGATGGGTTTGTAAATGGCCAGCGGGTCGCAGCTATGGTGAGGTGAAGTGATCAGGTCCACCGCCGTCAGCCCGGTGCGTAGCGTCACGTTGGGCAACTCGCGCAGTTGTGCGATCAGCGCCTCTTCGATGGCGCGCCCTGTGGCGTCACCCACGTGCAGGATGCGTGACACCGAGTGCCCGCCTTCGCGCGTGTAGGACAATTTGCCGTCGTTCGTGCGATCAAATTCGACGCCCGCTTTGCCGATCAAGATGCGCTGTACCAGTTCCGGCCCGTGTTCGGCCAGCAGGTAGGCCGCTGCGGGGGTGCTCAAACCTGCCCCGGCGTGCAGGATATCCTTGACCAGCAGGTCGGACGAGTCGCCGGGGCCGCGCGCCACGATCCCGCCTTGAGCGTAGCGGGTGTTGGACTCTTTTGGTTCGCGCGTGCGTGTGATCACAGTCACCTGACGCTGGCGGTCACGGGCCAGGCTCAGCGCGGCCGAAGCGCCGGCGATGCCACAACCGATCACCAATGCGTCTGTTTCAATGGGCATGATTGTCCTCCTCACAGGGCCAACATTCGCTCCAGGGCGACGTGCGCCCAGCGGGCGGTCTCGGGGTCGACGGTCACTTGATTAAGCAGTTCGCCCTGCAGCAGGGCTTCCAGCACCTCAGCCAGGTTCTGGGACGTGATCTGGCCCATGGTCCGGCAGTAGGGTGGGACGTCGGCCAGCGGCAGGATGGTCTGCTCGGGGTGTTGACGTCCCAGACGCTGGACCAGGTGCTGTTCCGTCCCGACGGCCCACTGGGTGCCGGCCGGCGCGGCCTCGATCTGCTTGATGATGTGGGCCGTCGAACCGACGTCGTCGGCCAGGTCGACCACTTGCATGGGGCACTCGGGATGCACGCTGACGCGGATGCCGGGGTGCTTGGCCCGCATGGCATGCACGTGTTCGGGGCGGAAGCGCTGGTGCACGTTGCAAGCGCCGGGCCACAGGATCACGCGGGCAGCCTGGATCTCGGCCGTGCTGAGCGGGCGCCGAGGGTCCCATAGCCTGATCTCTTTTAACGGGATGCCCATCTGCCGGGCGGTGTTGCCCCCCAGGTGCTGGTCGGGGAAGAAAAAGACGCGCGGCCGGCGCGCTAGCGCCCAGCGCAAGGCCCGCTCGGCGTTGCCTGATGTGCAGATCAGGCCACCGTGCTGGCCACAGAAGGCCTTGAGCTCGGCGGACGAGTTGACATAGGTGATGGGCGTGATCGTAGCCTCGGCGTCCAAGACCCGGTCCAGCGCTTTCCAGGCTGCCTCCACAGCCTCGGGCGTGGCGGTGTCGGCCAGGTAGCAGCCCGCGCTGGGGTCGGGGATCAGCACGTGTTGCCCCGGTTGGGCCAGGATGGCCGCCACCTCGGCCATAAAGTGCACGCCACAGAAGACAATGTACTCGGCGTCGGTCTGGGCCGCATCGCGGGACAGTTGCAGCGAGTCCCCGCGATAGTCTGCAAATTCAATCACCGCGTCGCGCTGGTAATGGTGGCCCAGGATGACCAGCCGGTCGCCGAAATGCGCCTTGATGTGGCGGATGCGCTCGGGTAGGGTGGCCTCCTTTGACGGGCTAGCTACTGGGGCCTGTCGAAGGGTGTCATCCTGAGCTTGTCGAAGGGCGTCATCCTGAGCTTGTCGAAGGGCGTCATCCTGAGCTTGTCGAAGGACGACTTTCATGCTCAGGTCCAGCGCGCGCACCGAGTGCGTCAGCGCGCCCACCGAGACATAGTCCACGCCGGTGGCGGCGATCTCGGCCACGCGCGCCAACGTGACGTTGCCCGAGGCCTCCAGCGGCACGCGGCCCCCGGCCAGGGCGACCGCCTGGCGCATCTGATCCAGGCTCATGTTATCCAGCATGATACGGTCCAGCGGCGGGTCTGCGTCCAGCGCCTCTTGCAGTTCGTCCAGATCGCGCACCTCGACCTCGATGGGCAGGTCGGGGTAACGCTGGCGGGCGCGCGCGATGGCTGGCGCGATGCCGCCGGCGCCGTCGATGTGATTGTCCTTGATCAAGATCATGTCGTATAGCGACGCGCGGTGATTGAGGCCGCCGCCCATGCGCACGGCATACTTGTCCAGGACGCGGAACCCGGGCAGCGTCTTGCGCGTGTCCAGGACC
>CAZSJU010000268.1:0-1920 GCA_964607235.1 uncultured Anaerolineae bacterium
ACAAGCCACTTTTCGAGTATTCAGGATGACAGGAATATGGTAAAATAAGCCAGTTGTTGTTGGCGCACGATACGTCGCTCAAAATGACCCTGGTGAGCCACGCGAGTGCCGCCAACGGTGGTCATTCGTTACACATTAGCAATTTACAGCAAGAACGGAGCAGCCATAATGAGCCAAGATCCAAGCTTTACCCCCCATGGTGAACCGCCGACCGATGCATCTGCTCAACCCTCTGCCGTGCAAATGTTTCTCTGTCCCCAGTGCGGCGCCGAAATGGGATGGGATGCCCATCACAAGATGTTGCACTGTGACTATTGCGGCTATGAAATGGGAAAAGAACCCGAACAGATGGGCGAGATCGTCGAATACGATCTCGAAGCGTTCCTTCACAGTGGCGCAGCCAAGGCCCACGGTTATGGCACCGCGACCAAGACCGTCAAGTGCCAACAGTGCGGCGCGACCACGACCGTCGAGCCCGGCGTCACCTCTACCGAATGCCCCTTTTGCGGTTCTAACGTAGTGTTGGAACAAGAGACCGCCGCCGACATCATCCAGCCCGAATCGCTGGTCCCCTTCCAGGTCAGCCAGGAAGTCGCGCTGCGCAAATACCGCGAATGGCTGGGCAAAGGTATCTTTCGACCCGGCGACCTATCCAAACGCGCCGGGCGTGGCAAGCTGTACGGCGTCTACCTGCCGTTCTGGACCTTTGACGCCGCCGCATTTTCCCGCTGGCGCGCCGAGGCGGGTTATTATTACTATGTGACCGAAACCTACACCACCACTGAAAATGGCGAACGGGTCACCAAGACGCGTCGGGTACGCAAGACCCGCTGGGAGCCAGCCTGGGGACAACACTCGGGCAACTATGACGACGTACTGGTCTATGCCACAGACAGCATTGACCAAAATATCCTGGAAAAGATCTATCCCTACAACACCAACAAACTGGTCCCGTATGCCCCGCAGTATTTGTCCGGCTGGCGCGCCGAACAATACCAGATTGACCTGCCTCAGGGGTGGGGGATCGGCCAGGGAAAGATCGAGGATTACGAGCAAGACGCCTGCCGTCGCGAGGTGCCCGGCGACACTCACCGTAACCTACAGGTCAACACTGACATCAGTGACGTCACTTTCAAACACGCGCTGCTGCCGGTTTGGATCGCCTCTTATCCCTACAAAGGCAAAGTCTATCGTTATATGGTCAACGGCCAGACGGGCAAGGTTCAGGGTGAAAAGCCCATCAGCTGGATCCGAGTCGCCATCGCGGTGGTCATTGTGCTGGTCATCATTGGTATCATCATCTACCTATCCAGCCAGGGGCAAAGCAGCGGCGCAGATTTGATGACGTTGTGGGGGCTGGCATAAAGTGACGGTCACACAAACGTGGCGGGTTGAACTACACGCCCACACCTATTACTCCCAAGACTCGCTGCTCAGGCCGGAAAAGATCATCCAAACCTGCGTGGCCCTGGGCATCGACAAGCTGGCGGTCACCGATCACAACACGATCTCTGGCGCGTTGGAATTGCAAGGACTGGCCCCAGACCTGGTCATTGTCGGTGAAGAAATTATGACCACCGAGGGAGAGCTGCTGGCCTTTTTCGTGCAAGAGCTGGTACCGCAGGGCCTCACGCCGCAAGAGGCCCTCAGCCGTCTGCGCGACCAGGGCGCCTTTATCAGCGTCTCTCATCCCTTGGATCGGTTGCGCAACGGCGCATGGAAAAAAGAGGCGCTGTTGGAAATCATTGACCAGGTCGATGCGCTAGAGGTGTTTAATGCCCGTTGCATCTTTAGCGCCGACAATGCCGCGGCGCTGGCGCTGGCGCAACGCCACAGCAAGCTCAATACCGTCGGCTCTGACGCCCACACTGCGCGCGAGATAGGCCGGGCCACGGTCGAGATGGCGCCCTTTGACACGGT
>CAZSJU010000268.1:2020-5157 GCA_964607235.1 uncultured Anaerolineae bacterium
ACACTGCGCGCGAGATAGGCCGGGCCACGGTCGAGATGGCGCCCTTTGACACGGTAGACACGTTTCGGGCCAACCTTGCGTCGGCCCGCTTTCGCACCGTGCTTAGCTCGCGTTGGATACACCTGGCCTCGACCTATGCCAAGTGGGTGCGCCGGCTAGGTTTCCAACGCCAACCCCAGTAACGACATAGCGGACCAGGGGCCAGCCACATTCAGGATAGCTGGCCCCTGGCAACCCAGCTCAAGGCAAGCGCAACGGCGAACCAGGCCCTCCCCACGCCGGCGCCTGTTCCTGATAGACCTCCTGGCGTGCGGCCAGATGCTCTTGATCCTGGTGCAAAATCAGCGGCATATGCACGTCGTACCGGCTCCCAAACAGGAATTGGCCACCACGGCAGACCAACGCTGTCACCTGTTCCGCTACCAGATCCCGTTGGTAGGGTCGGCAAGCCGCATCCTGCCACTCGCCTTCACCTACCCGGCGAAAGAGACGCAGACCCTCTTGCTTCAAGCGTACGGTCTGATCCGCGCCATAGTCCCAGGTGGCCGAGAACGGCGCCGCAAACGTTAGCGGGACGACCTGCCCCCCACGCAGCAGCGTCAGGGAAAACGCGAGGGAACTCTTGGCGATCGAGAGGTCCGGCCACTCGCCGGGCCACAGCGGCGTGTAAATCAACTGGGTCGGCGTGGTCACCAAGCCCGCCGGAAAGTGCAACCGCAAATCGCCGCCCGCAGCGGTGAGCACCGTCGAAGCGCTGGGCGTCAGCGTGGCACGGATCGTGACCGGCACGATACGCTCCAACACATTGTTCTCCTCGTCTTGCTCAGAGAGACGCGCCGGCTCGTCCAACGCGATCCGCAGATGGTATATCTCTTGCTCAGGCAACGACCATGTGAAACGATGGGTCAGGCTGACGCGCTCACTCACGCCCAACGACGGCACAGCCAGCGTCGCCGTCTGGACCAGCGCCCCCTCGGGCCATGTTTCCAGCCAGAGCGTCGCGCTCACGGCCGAGCTGGGCCAATCGCCACGATTGTGAGCCGTGACGGTCAAGGTCAGGCTGGTATCCGGTTGCCCCGGCGAAACCAACACGTATTTCAGATCCAGCGGGGCCAGGTCAGGGCGCAAGTCCAGAGTGGTGGTAGCGACATTGTTCCACTTGCGCGGTTCTGCCACCTGCCCCTCAGGATCCAGGGTAAGACGCAAGTCGTGACGACCCGGCGCGGATAACGTCGCCGTCAACGGCGGCAACACCACCACGCCATCAAAGCGGGCCGGCACGTCATAAAATGCGTCCCGGCCAAAGATCGCCGTGCCATCCTGGTGAGACAGAATCTCGATGCGGGCCAGCACGTCAGTCGCCGGCTGCTTGCCCAGGTTGCCAACGTGCCCCGCCAAAGCGACCGTAAAAGTCAGCGTCCCCGCGGTCCCCTCAGCAGTGCCTGAAGACGTAAAGTCGGGTTGAGCCGCCACCAGACGGGCGCTCAGGTCAACGTAAGGCGCCTCATCAAGCGCAGCGGTATAGGCCGCATAAGCCTGGCCCATGGGCGAAATCGCCTTGCTGCCACTGTAAAACAAATAGCCATTGTATTGTCGATCATCCGACAGGCTATACCAGGCCCACGTCTGGACCAGGCGGTCGTCATCGGCCGGATAACCAATGTCAGGGTCTGTCTCGTACAGAAATAGATCAAAGGTTTGCGTCATAAAGTGGCTGACCCGCAAAGGAGGATAGCCATAGTCCGCCGGCCACAGGATCCCATACTCGGAAATGACCAACGGGCGGTCCTGATACCCTCGTTCCTTCATCCAGGCGCGCATGTTCTGGATATTACCCCAAAAGATGTCAATGTTATCCCCGTCGTCCATCGCATAATCCATACCACAACTGGGGTCCACGCCCGGGGGCGTGCTGGCGCCCCAGCTCCCGTACACCTCGCGCAACACAAAAGCGTGGATATTCCACACGTCCACCGGCATCGGCTCACCAAAAGCGTCCAGGTACGTATCCAAGACAATGTCCAGGTACTCTAGCCGGCACGGGGTGGGCTGGACGATGCCCCCGTTGGCGACCAGCGCCGTAGGATCCACCTCTTTGAGATAAGCGTACACGTCGTGGTAAACGACAGCATACACCTCGGGCCGTATGGGTTCACCCTGATAAATTGAATCCGGCTCATTGCCGACCAACCACAGCGAGCCTGGATGAGCGGCAGCGATTTGGGCAATAGTGCTCCGGCTCGGCTTGACCGTCACCTGCGCGGGGTCATGCGGGTCAGAGCCGGCGCGCACACGGAGCAACTGAACATACACCAATTGGTCGGGGTGGGCCGGGTTGACGCTGGTGCTCCAGTTGCTGTACCATCCGGCGTGCAGTTGAGCGACGTCATAACCGCTCAACGCGTTACTATCAAAGCCAAACCGGTCCCGCGCCTCCCCAAAAGGGGGCAAAAAGTGCTGACCGGTGTTCACGCTCTGCGGGACGGTGGTCGGCGCGTTTTGCGCGGCCAGCGCACCGAGGGTCAGGGTCAATGTCAGCCCTAAAATCAAAGGTAAAACGAGTTTCCGCATCTATACTACTCCTGTATCAAATAATCTGCACGACCGGATCGTATCTCCCAACCCCGTCCCTCCTCACTCTCCGTGGCACGTGAGCGGCACGCTGCATGTGCCAGTAAAACACGCATCCACAAAACTAATCATACCTCAAAGGGGAGATTTGGCAAGGTCTGCCGTCCATATGAACAAGAGCCCCAGAAAGATTTCTCGGTGACCCACGTCAGCATTTAGCAACTGTTTCTCCCTACAATGTCGTCTCGTCCGTTATTTTCCTGCAGCAATTCCTATTTTGAGGTGTCATTGCGAGCCACGGACGCTTTTTCCGGGGCGACACTTGCACCACGCTGCGGATGCAGTGCAGGTGAGCAATCTCCACCATCGCTTGGAGATTGCTTCGGCGCAAAAAAACGCGCCTCGCAATGACAGATTTGGAATTACTGATTTTCCTGACAACAGCTTGACATTTTTAGAAAAAATCTCTAAAATCAAGTCGCCAGTGTTCATCTCGTGTTCATCGGTCGACCAAAGCCCAGCTAGCAAATTATCCATTTGTGTGTATAATACCTTTGGAAGGCAAT
>CAZSJU010000269.1:0-2875 GCA_964607235.1 uncultured Anaerolineae bacterium
GTCCTGGTTTGTTCCCAGGGCAACGTCCTGGTTTGTTCCCAGGGCAACGTCCTGGTTTGTTCCCAGGGTGCGTGCAGGTTCGGCCTGCATCGCGCGTGGAGCCGCCTGGTGAACGGGGGGCGGTGCAGGTTGAGCGGGCTTGCGACCCGCCATCAGTTTTTCGACCTGGGGCTTGGTCAATGGACCGCGCAGGTAGCTCATAGCCCAACGGGTATGTAGCACCGTCGGCCCTGGACGGTGTACGTCGTGCATCAAGAACTGCCGGGGACCCAGCCGGCCGATGAGCGCTTCATAGTCCGGCTGGTGGGCGCCTGCTTGTCCGTCGAGGGTATTGAGGGCGCCTTTCAAGCCACCGAGCACCCGTTCCTTGTCCCGCTCGGCCTGCAATTTGCCGATGAACCACGTGCCGGCGTTGGTCAGGCCCTTGTAGTCGATGTCGATCGGGTTTTGCGCCCCCAGGATGCAGCCCAGTCCGACAGCCCGCGCTTGCTTGAGCAGCTTGAGCAACGGTCGCTTGGAGGGCGGCTCGGCGATGGCCGGGAAAAAGCCAAAAATCTCGTCGAAATACAGCAGCGCGCGCAGGCTGCTGGTGCCGCTCTGACGGTGGATCCACGCGACCACGTTTTCCAGCAGCAGCGTGACAAAAAACATGCGCTCGCTGTCCGAGAGGTGCGCCAGGTAAAAGATACTGTGGCGAGGTTGACCGGCCGCGGTGTAGAGTAACCGTTCTATGTCCAATGTCTCGCCGGTCAGCCAGCTCTGAAAGCTGGGCGCGGCGATCAAGTTGTTGAACGTCATCGCCAGCTCGAACCGTTCCGGCTTGGGATAAAAGGTATCCACGTCAAACACACCCATCTGGCGCACCGGCGGGTCCTGGATGGCGGTAATCAGCGTCGCCAGGTCCAGGTTTCGCTCCTGGCGCCAATAGTGTTCAAAGATGTTGGCCAACAAGATGGCTTGACGGCTGCGCAAAGGGTCCCCTTTGACGCCTACCAACCCCAGCAAGGCCGCCACCGTGCCGCTGATCCGCTCGCGCAAGGACTCGGCGTGAGCGTCAAAGTCCAGGCCGGGCGCGGTGAGGCTGCTCAAGATGCTGATCGGCAGGCCTGCGTCCGAACCGGGCGTATACACGCTAAAGTCAGCCGAGGTTTGCAACAGGCGGATCCGGCTGGGCGTCATGCCCCACCCGGCCAGGCGCTCGCGCCACAGTGTGGCGACCGTCCCGGCGTATTCGGCCGGCGTCTGCTCTTGCCGGCGTGCGTCGTCGGGGTTGACCCAAGGCTCAAAATCCTCGGCGCGCAATGCCGGGAACTGCAACAGCAGATTGGTCATCCCGCCCTTGGGGTCGATGATCAAGGCCGGCACGCTGTCGATGGCGGCCTCTTCTAGCAAGGCGACGCACAGCCCGGTCTTGCCACTGCCCGTCATACCCACACAGATGGCGTGCGTGCTCAGGTCGCGGGCATCATAATGCACGGGCGTCGTGGTCCGCTGCCCGGTATCCAGGTCATACTCGGCGCCCAGATAAAAAGAGCCCATCAGTTCAGGTGGCGCTTGCATGGGAATATCCTCCTCCCATTTTTCCCCCCGGTTTAGCGTAGACGCATCGCCATATCGCGCAACTGGCTAAAGCTGATTGGCTTGATCAGCACCAGGTCGGCCTGATCCTGGACGGTCTCGGCCAGGCGCGCGTCAGAGGTAGTGACCATCACGCGCGCCTCGGCCAGGCGCGCGTCGGCACGGATGTGCTCTAAAATGTCCGTGCCGATCACCTGGGGCAGGTGCAGGTCCAATACGACCACGTGCGGCGTGACGGTCTCTAGGCGTTTGAGCGCAGCGTCTCCCGTTCGGATGACCTCGGTTTCAAAATCGGCTGCTTGCAGCGCAGCCTCGAAAATCGTTGCCAAGTCGTAATTATCTTCGACGATCAGCGCCAGTGGCTTATTCAAGGTGTTTCCTCCTGTGTTGGAGAGAATGGCATGATGACAGTAAAGGTGCTTCCACGTCCTAACTCGCTTTCCAGCTTGACCTCACCGCCCATCAAGTTAGTCAGTTGTTTTACGATAGATAGTCCCAGACCAAACCCCGTGTGATTATTGGCCTGGTCTCCCTCTACTTGTCGAAAGGCCTCAAAGATGTAGGTTTGTGCTTTGGGAGCGATGCCGGGGCCGGTGTCAGACACGTCTATGGCCCACCGCTCGGGATCATGAGTGTAAATCCGCACACCCACATGGCCCTGTTCAGTAAACTTGAGCGCGTTGCTAACCAGGTTGACGATAATCTGATGCAGCCGTTGGGGGTCCCCTGACAATTTGTCCGGGACGCTCGCGTCAACCTCGCAGACGAGTTGCAGTTCTTTGGCCTGGGCCAGGATGCCCATCACCGCATCGACCTCGGTGAGGAGTTCGCGTGGCGCGAATCGGCTAATGTGGAAAGTCAATTTGCCCGCTTCGATCTGCGCCTGGTCCAACAAGTTGTTGACCATGTTTAACAGACGGCTGGTGTTAGCGTTGATACGAGCCATCACCCCCATCTGTTTCTCTGTCAGCGGATCATACACAGCTTGTTCCAACATGTCGGTATAGCCCATGATGGCGCCCAGGGGGGTGCGCAGGTCGTGCGAGACCATAGAGACAAAGGCGCTTTTCATGCGTTCCACTTCGGCCTCGCGCGTAAAGTCACGGAACACGGCGACGGTGCCTGTGACGACGTCGGGGGCGGCGCGCACCGGGGCCATGCTGACCGATAGCGTTTTCTGCCCCCACTCAAACTTGATGCTGGGAGCGTCTTGAGACGCTCCATCTCCTAAAAGCTTGAGGATCATCTCTTGGTCATCCGGGCTGACGTCTTGGGCCATCAACGTCTCAATATCCGT
>CAZSJU010000269.1:2975-5113 GCA_964607235.1 uncultured Anaerolineae bacterium
GGCGGGTAGGGCGGGTCCATGTGACGGGCCAGCCACGCCGCGCCGCGCTTTAATGCCTCTCGCGGCACAGGGTGACCGCTGCGTTTCCAGGCCACCAGCGCTTGCAGGCAATACGCGGTTTCTTCGGCAGTGGGGACATAATAACCCCACGATCCATCGTGGTTCTGAGTTTCTAAGATCCAATACAACGCGTCATCGGCCAGCCAGTCAGTATAGCCCGCACAGGCGATCACCGCGTGGGCAGTAGGATAATACGGCGAAGCGTTCCATTTGTCAAACCAAAACAACTGTAACGTCTGTACACGGAACAGAAATTCCAATACCTTGGTCACCGACGGATGCTCCACCGGCAGGCCGGCCTGACGCAGCGCGCTGAGAATGTGCACGTGGGCGCTGATCGAAGGGTTGGCTTCTAGAGGAAAGCAGTAAAAGTGGTCCCCGCGCTCATAGTGTAGCAAGGACTCTAGATTGGCCGAGCGACCCATGCGGGTGAGCGCCTCGAAAGTGATGGCAGTGTCGTCGCCATCTCGGGGCTCGTGACCGGAGGCCCAACACACGCCTTGCTGCGGGTCCCACTCGTCCGCCAAAAAGTCCAGGTGAGGCTGGCACAGCGCCAACGTTTCACCGTCCAAGGGACCGGTCATGGCGACGTTCCACAAGACCCAGGCCCGCTCAAAGATATCGAACGGCGCCACGTTCGGCGCGCTGCCCTCGGCCGTGACGGCGTTCAGGTAGCGCAGCGCAGCCGGATCATCAGGGCGCACGTGCATGGCGAAATAGGCGGTCGCCGAGGGGCTGTGCGCGACAGAGCCGTCGGTGGCCTGCAGGCGGTCTATGTCTAACAACTGTAGCCCGTCAGAGCCGGCCATCTCGGCCGAGAACGCGGCGGTCACAAAGCGATTGATCATCCCTTGGGGCAGCGAGGCCAGCTTGGCCGCCCGCTGGCGGGCCAATTGCTCCGAAAGGCCGTTGGCTTGATGTTGGACGAGGCCCATGTCTTGCGCCTCGTCCAACAATGTGGGCACGATCATCTCGAAACCGATAGTGTTGCCACAAGGATCGGCCCGCAATCCCTGGCTGGCCGTCTCTAGCGCCAGTTGTGCGCGTTGCCAGCGGGCACGGTCGCGCGAATTCCCGCGCCGGGCGAGCGCCGTCATGGCCGCCAGGGTACAGATCATGCGGTCGTGATAATAGCGCACGTCTCTGGCACCCCAACTGCCGTCGGCTAACTGGTGAGCCCTGAGCCATTCCAGCGCGCGCTCCCCCATCGCGCCGTCCATGCGTGCGATCCAGGCCGTGTCATAGGCGGTACTCATCATCCGCCCGGGGCCAATCTCCTTTAACAGTTGATGAATGCTTGAGCGCAGTTCCATGTGTTCTCTCCAACCGGTCATGATCTGTTATGACGTCAAGCTATCCGGTAGTGTCACCTGGGGCAAGGGATACCAGAACCCGCCCCGGCCTTGTCTTTTCCCTATTCCCAGGGTGCGTTCCCGGTTGGCGTGATAAAAGTCGCGCATCAAGGCCCAGTCCTCCGGCGTCATTGCTTCGTACTCGGCTTCATCCTCGTGACGCGCGTACAAGTGATCGTACAGGATTTCCCGCAATTGTCGTTCGCTCATATAGGGCGACGGGCTGACCGTGAAATAGAGGTCCTCGTTACCGGTTGCGATCAGCGGCATGTCAAAGGCGGAAAAGCGGTCAAAGCCGATGAACAGGTCTACCGGTCCCACGTATTCGCCATAGTACAGCTCGACCAGCCTCCGTTTGTCGGGCGGGCGCCCGTGTTGGGCGTGATAGCGGATCGCCAGTTCTCCTATGCGCTCGCTGGCGTCGTGGGCAAACAGGCCAAAGAACAGCCGATAGCGCTCGTGCGCGGCGGTCTGGGCCGTCAACTCGTCAAACATGTCCGACAGATAAGCGTATGGCGTGGCGTCAAAGTATTTGCGATAGTCTCCATAAAACCGGACGCGCACCCCTTGCGCCTGGTAGAATGCCAAGAAATCTATGTGGCGCACCAGCCGGGCCAGCCCTTCGGCCGCCATTTGCATATACTCTGGGCCGCGTTCGATCAGGTCTGGACCGAAACAAGGCGTGAGCAATGTGTCTAGCCCATGTTCAAAGAAAAGTTGGTAAAG
>CAZSJU010000270.1:0-5110 GCA_964607235.1 uncultured Anaerolineae bacterium
TCGACCGCCACATCCAGTTCCTCCTGCGTGTTGAAAAAGGCCACCGAAAAACGCAACGCGTCAAACTCTCCGATAAAGTTGGTGAGGATGCGGCGCGTCTGCCACAAATGCTGGCTCAACGCCTCGGCATGCCAGCCAGGGAGCGCCACGGTGAGCAACCCGGCAGAAATATCCGGGTCCTCAGGGGTGTAAAAGGTCACGCCGGGGATCGACGACAACCGCTCTCGAAAATGCGCCACAAGCCGCCGCACGCGCGCCTGGATGCGGCTTGGGCCGATTTCCTGGATGTGATCGACCGCGCGACCCAACGCCAGATACAACGGCCAGGGCTGGGTGCTCTGCTCAAAACGCGCCGCCGTAGGCTCCAGCGTGTAACGCATCGTCGCCCGGTCCAGCGGCTTGTGCACCCCCCAGCCCAGCCAGGCCGGGCGCAAATCAGCCAGCCGCTCGCGCCGCACATAGAGCATACCGGTCCCCTGCGGGCCAAGCAGCCACTTGTGACCGCAGGCAGCGTAAAAGTCGGGGCCAATCTGTGGCACGTCCACGGGGAATTGGCCTTCGGCGTGGGCGCCGTCAATCAGCGTCAACACACCCGCCGCGCGGGCCACGGCGCACAGCCGCGCCACGGGCAAGCGCGTGCCGCTGAGACAACTGACGTGGCTGAGGCAAGCCAGGCGGGGCAGCGGCTCACCCTCTACCAGCGCGCCAAAGCGCGCCACGACGGCGTCCGGATCGTGACCCACGGGCAAAAAGTCCACGAGCACGCCGCGCCGCTCGGCCAACGCCAGCCAGGGGATCGTGCCAGCGGGGTGCTCCTGGTCGCTGATGATGACCCGGTCACCCGGCGCCCAATCCAGACCATGCAAGACGACATTGATGCCGTCGGTGACATTGTGCGTAAAGGCAATCTCGTCCGGCGCCGCGTGCATGAGCGTCGCGACCTTGTGCCGCACCGCCTCCAGCCCCTCTAGCTCTAGCTCTTGAAAGATCGCGGGAGAAAAAGTGCCACAACGCTCGATTTGCCCATAGACGCACCGGACCTCATCCGCCACGACCCGTGGCAACGGGCCAAAGGTGCCGGTGTTGAGGTAAATCGTTTCCGCCAAGGCCGGGATGCCAGCCCGGACGCGGGCGACGTCGATCGGCGACACGTTACGACTGCTCACCTTTTATCAAGTCGGCCACCCGCTCTTCTTCCAGCGCGCCGCCCCCAGCCTCGACCGTCTCAATCGTCTCGGCCTCCTCGACCAACGGCGTGACCGTCTCAACCGGCTGCGCCATGACTTGAGGTGGCACTGGGGCCTCGGTCACTTCTTGAGGCTTTTCCTCCAGCGGCCGCGCCTCGATCACCTCCGGCACGGGGGTCTTTTTTTCCTGGCTGCCAGGCGCCGCGCGATCCTGGCCTCCGCCGCGCGCTTGCGCGCCAAGTAGGGTTTTGAGCTTGTCCAAAAAACTACTCATAGACGCCGTCTCTCCTCTCCACAAACGCTATCGCTACCGATTCACGGACAACAAGAGGCGACCTTCCTGGCTATGATCGGCCGTCCAACCCTGGAATCCCTGATGCTCCACAAACCACCAGCACAGCCCATCCACGATCTGCGGCCCCCCCCTGACAACCAGCGTGTCTCCCGCCTCCATATAATGTAACGAATCAGTAGCATCATTCTTGTTGACGTAACCGGGTGAACGGCGCATGCGCACCGCACGATGCGTCACATTGACGATCCCGCCTACCTGGATTCCCGGCTCACAGCTAAAAGAGGGAGTGCCCGGCGCGGGGACCGGCGTAGAGGCCACGTTAAAAGCCACCGGCGCTGCGGTGGACAACGGTTGCAGCGTGCCCGAATTGGCAAGAGACGCCGTCGCCGCCGTCTCTCGCTCGTCTGGCGACAAAATCAATCCCACCAGCGCCACTAGCAAGATCAAAATGATAAACTGGGCTGCGCAGCCATCGGTATCCGAGGCAGCAAATCTCTTCCAGACAGACATTTTCGGCCTCCCGCGCGTTCACCTATCTTTAACACAATGCTCAAGACGAGCACCCGACCGTCTTGCGGCCATTGCATCACCAAGGGTTTTAGAGTATAGTGCCATTCAGAAAGTCATTGTACTAAATTGCGCCGGTTATGGCAAGCCGCCAGCACCGGGCGTTCACGACGTTCACACCACTTTTTCGAAAGGACAGCTTGAATGATAAAGCCAACCCGCATCTCTTTCGCACGACACGGGCACGTCCACAACCCGCAAGCGATATACTATGGACGCCTGCCCGGTTTTCACCTGAGCCAGGAAGGCCAACGCCAGGCCGCGGCCGCGGCGACGGTCTTGCAAGACCAACCCCTCGCGGCTATCTTTAGCAGTCCACAGCGCCGGGCGCGCGAGACGGCGCAGATCCTCCTCAAACACCACCCGGACCTGAGAGTGCAAACCCACGAAAAGCTCAACGAGGTATATAGCCCCTTTGACGGCCGCCCCATCCAAGAACTAAAAGACCGTAATTGGGATGCCTACACCGGAGCCGGCTCGGGATATGAGCAACCTCAAGACGTGCTCGCCCGCGCCCGGCAATTCATCGCCGAGATGCGCCAGACCTATGCGGGTCAACACGTCGTGGCCGTCACCCACGGCGACCTGATCGCGTTCATGATCCTATGGGTCAAAGGCATCGCGATCACGCCCCAACACAAGGGCGAGATAAAAAAGTTGGGGTTAGCGGACGACTATCCGGCGCCGGCCTCCATCTCCACGTTCACTTATCGGACGGCGGCGGCAGATGAGGTACCCGATTTGGCGTATGTAAATCCGAACTTGTCGGATGAAGCTGAATGAGAGCAAGCAAACGCCCAAGCTCGTCACAATCAATCATCCCAAACGAGCGCAAGAAGCACAGCCAGGCTCCGATTCCCTTGCGCGTCATACCCTCTCGGAAGAAGACTTTTCTACAACCTGGATGCCCCCGACTCAATAAGTAAATTGGCTCTTGACAGAAAAAAGCAGACGTGGTATTATCATCAATAATGAATAATTTATATTTAATAAATAATAAATTTATAATTGCCCCATCAATTAGGATAAGCTTCACAAACTCGCAACTCCAACCCTATAGATTGCAAGGTCTACCGTAGAATGAGATCAAGTCACCACAATATGAACTTGCAAAGTGATGATTGAATGACACATATTTGCTCCGAATTAGCCGAAAGGCTTATCATCGCCCTTTCCTTGGAGACCTCCCCAGTTACCGTCGCCTTTTCGAGCAAGCCGCCGACAGGCATACAAAAGTTCGATGGAAAACTGCGAGCTTGCCAATTTTTGGATGTAGCACGATTTGATGGCCTTGCATTCTTTACTGATGTAGAGAATCAAAGTTGTGAGAACGGAAATTACTATCTGGGCCTTGCCGAACCTTATGACGGTCACCTGAATGGTGAAGTGAATTCAAGTTTGGGGGATGGGATCTCTTCCATACTCCTATGACCTTCCAAAGGTTACTCCCCCACTGCCCTACTATGACCACCGAGAGATTCCAATATCTTTCCTATGCCCCCTTGGACGCGACGTCCTTTCCCGAAAAAATGGGAGGCATGGTTATTATTCTTCCGATTCGCTAATATTCTGCGTGTAAACAAGAATTTAATTCGCAGAAGTGAAACGCAATTTGCTACATAAATCGATTTACGAAATGTCATTCAGCATCATTTGCAGCATGGACAATATTTTAATAGCTTGAACATCGATTTTCTGCACACAGTATAGCGTCCCTTGATACCGTGCATGTGATTTAGTTTTGTTGGATGACATCGACCCAAGGTTATTGATAGACTTGTCGATCTGATCTGCTAAAAGCGCGCTTGCAATCAATGATATGATACAATTAGGCGCTAATTTCGGGAATTGCCCTAAAAATGAGCGAACCGCAAGATTGTTATCTTTTGCTCTCCGGTACAAACATTATTCCTGCAAAGAGGAATGAACTACCAGTCTGACAAGATAGTACCGGGACTTACCGGATCGACAACTTGCTCCAGTGTCATCGCCGGTCCATTCTTAAACGGTGATATGTGTTACAGCCTGGGGTGCTTTGGCGTCCGTCATTATACAAAGATCAAACAGAAAAAGCCGCAGTTGTTGGGATACCTATAGAGCTTGTACCGCAAGTCGTCAACGATTTGGAAGCTTTTATCGCTGGAAATCCGAGCGCCTTGATTTGATCAAGGCGGCTCTATCTTTGGCGATTGATTAGATGCCGCTCACCCAGCTTTAGACAATTATACTGCCAAAAGATACAATTGAGAGGAGGTAAAACTGCAAATTTGAACATCTCGTTTACTCACCTTTTTTGCCAGAGGTTACCTATTTTCGTTAACTGAGGAGAGGAAAATGCATCCCCATATTCATGAACTAAAATACCAGTATCAACAAGGCAAAATTACCCGCCGTGAGTTTGTTCGTATGACGGCCCTACTAGGCCTCTCATTAACAAGTATCTCTTCCTTTTTATCCGCGTGCTCTAGAGAAGAGGATGCCACCCAACCAGCCGAAAAAGCTCCCACCCAGGCCCCAACACTGGTGCCAGCCAAGGCGTCCCCTACAGCAATCCCGGCAGCCGGTCCCAAGCGAGGCGGCAGCATAACGGCGGTAAACACCTGCTCCAGCATGGATGACCCCCATACTGTGGAAACAGACCAGAATACAGTTTTTAAGAATGTCGCTGAACCATTGGCGCTAATAAACCCAGACAACATCGCAGTCCCGTGGTTGCTTGAACGCTGGGAGCCTTCCGAAGATCTGATGACATGGGACCTCCACTTGCGCAAGGGAATCAAATTCAATCACGGTCCGGAAATGACCGCCGATGATGTCGTTTTCAACTATATGAGATGGTTGGATCCCAATAATGCATGCCCAGTATATGGCTTGTTGAGCACCTATTTGTCGTCAACAAACGTGGAAAAGGTCAATGACTATCAGGTGCGACTACATCTAGACAAACCTCAGGTGGCCATCCCGGAACATTTAGAACACATGAACTGCTGTATTCTCCCTCGTGACTTTGAGCCACCTTGGACTGAAAACTCCGTTGGCACTGGGGCGTATATGATAAAAG
>CAZSJU010000271.1:0-2780 GCA_964607235.1 uncultured Anaerolineae bacterium
AAGATTCAACACCCAAAGCATATCAAGTCTGAGGAGCAAGGCGCGCCCACGTGCCGATCCTTGCTCACCTGAGGAACCCGCACCTGGGGGTGCTCGACTCCTCACCCAAAGCATCTCTGCGTTAAACATCAGGAGATTTCCCATGTCTATCGACAGGAGCCGGCGTGTGTTGTTTGACCAGGTGGCCGAACTGTATGACGAGGTACGGCCGCGTTATCCCGACGCGCTGATCGAGGACGTGCTGGCGCTGTCGGACCTGCCCGCCGACGGGCGCATCCTGGAGGTCGGTCCCGGCCCGGGCAACGCCACGCTCCCTTTTGCCCGGCGTGGCTACCGCATGTTGTGCATCGAGCTGGGGCACCGCCTGGCGGCGCTGGCGGCGGCACATTGCCGTCCCTATCCCAACGTCCAGGTGCGCCAGGGCGCCTTTGAAGCGTGGGAACTGGAGGAACGCGCCTTTGACCTGGCCTTCTCGGCTGAGGCGTTTCACTGGATCCCGCCTGAGATCGGCTATCCCAAGGCCGCCCGCGCGCTCAAGGACACGGGCGCGCTGGCGTTGTTCTGGACCGTGATGCTGAACCCCGGCACGGCGCTCTCGCGGGCGCTCGGCGCGGTCTATCGCGAGGTGGCGCCGTCTCTGGAGAACCCGCTCTACACCCCCACCGTGGAGTGGTTGATTGGCCAGATCACGGGCAATTTGAAGGCGTGCGGGCGTTTTGGCCCGGTGACCGTGCGACAGTATGACATGTGCGAGACTTACGACACGGCGCAGTATCTCAAGCTGACCCGCACGTTCTCGTCGCACCGCGCCCTGGACCCGGAGACGCAGGCCGCGCTGCTGGCACGCACCGGCGCGGCGGTCGAGCGGCACGGGGGCCAGGTGGTCCAGCCCTGCCGGCTGGTGTTGTTTCACGCGCGGGTCAGGCGCTAAAGCGACGATGCGAGTATTGACAAACGTCGCACCATAGTTTATACTATTTGTGGTAAAGGAGGTATAAACTTTGACAGTAAAAACCGCGATTTCCTTGGATAAAGCACTCTTTGACAAAGTGGAAGCGCTATCCAAACAACTCGACATCTCGCGCAGCCACCTGTTCGCCCTGGCCGCGCAGGAATTCATCGAGCGGCATAAAAACCAGCAATTGCTCCAAGCGCTCAATGAGGCCTACGATGACCAGCCCGACCCACAAGAGCACGCGCTGCGAGAGAAAATGCGCGACCAACATCGACGCATGGTCAAAGGACAGTGGTAACATGGCCATTCGGCAAGGAGACGTGTTCTGGATCGACTTGGGCGACCCCAGCGGGTCAGAGCCAGACTACCTCCACCCCCACGTCGTGGTACAAAATAACCTGTTCAACGCCAGCCGCATTCACACTGTCGTCGTCTGTGTCATCACCTCAAACTTGAAGCGTGCCCGGGCACCCGGAAACGTGCGGCTGCAAAAAGGCGAGGCCAACTTGTCCAAGACGAGCGTGGTCAACGTCTCGCAGCTTTTTACCGTGGACAAGAGAGAGCTGGTCGAAAAGATAGGCGCCCTGTCGCCTCGACGCGTACGGCAAATCCTCGACGGCGTACGCTTGGTACTGGAACCGCGTGACGTTGCAAAGCCGCGTCCGCTCTAGTCCGGGAGGCGGGTGCGGGTGATCTTGACCACGATGCCCGAAGCGCTCGGGTCGGGGCAGCGGACAAACTCGGTGGTCACCCCTTGTGGGTCCACGACCTTTTCATAGGGCGTGCCCGCATAGGTCCAGGGCAGATCGCCGTCGTGCATCAGCGTCTTGAGAAAGCCGTCCATGCTGCTCAACAGCCAGGGGCACAGCTTGCCGGCCTCGTCAGGATAGACGAAACGCTGGCCTACACGATAGCTACGCTCGCCATCCCCCTGGTACATCCAGGCACAGATGCCCCGCTGGGCGCGGTCCTCCGGGGCGACGACGCGGTCTCTAGTTTTCTCCAGGTGACCGCCCTCGCCTTCATAGATCTCGATCTCGAATTGATAACGTTTCATCTTTTCATCTCCTCACACGCCATTCAATCCACCGCTCAGGGTCAGGCCGGTAGATCGTCACCCAGCGCGCTTGCACGCCATAGACAAAACGTGTAGAATCTTACGCAGTCTAGCCCAGTGTATATCAACGCCTGAAAAAGGACAACTCTCAAACACGCAGGGACTTTCAGCGTGATGGCATCATGCAATTGTGCAAGAGACAATCCAGACCTGTTGCTTTTAAGGAATGGTAGAATATGAAAACGCGCATCGAGATACCCGAAAACGCGCTCGTCGAATTTTGCGAACGCTGGCAGGTCAGTGAATTTGCCTTGTTTGGCTCAGTCCTGCGCGACGACTTTGGACCAGGGAGTGACATTGATATTCTCGTCACATTTGCTCCTGAAGCAGATTGGAGCCTGCTAGACCACCTGCGCATGGAGCAAGAATTGACCGCATTGTTGAACCGCAAGATTGACCTTTTCACCAGGCGAGCGGTTGAGAAAAGTCATAACTGGTACCGTCGTCAAGAGATACTAAATACGGCAGAGGTGATCTATGGTTCGTGACCAAGCGACATTGTTGGATATTTTGCATGCCGCACGGTTAACGCTAGATTTCAAAGATAGAACCTCTTGTTGCCAAAGAGGGGTAGAATCTACCGCGACGGAGGTTTGATGGACGCGACGCAGGCGTTGCACGACTATTTCCAGAAACTCGAACGCGCGGACAAGTTCTCGGGCGTGGTCCTGGTCACGCGGGGTCAGGCGCAACTGTACGCCGCGGCCT
>CAZSJU010000271.1:2880-5110 GCA_964607235.1 uncultured Anaerolineae bacterium
TTCTCGGGCGTGGTCCTGGTCACGCGGGGTCAGGCGCAACTGTACGCCGCGGCCTATGGTTATGCCAGCCGCCCGTGGAAGGTGCGCCCCACGCTGAACACGCGCTTTGACACCGCCTCGATCACCAAGCTGTTCACCGCCGTCGCCACGCTGCAGTTGATCGACCAGGGCGCGCTGGCCTTTGACACCCGCGCCGTCGATTTTTTGGGGCTGGCGGGCACGCGCATCTCGCCCGACGTGACGGTCTATCACCTGCTGACCCACAGCTCGGGCATCGGCGACGATTGCGAGGAGGAAGCGGGCGAGGTCTATGAGGACCTGTGGAAGGCCAAACCCAACTATGCCGTCACCCAGACCGCCGACTTTTTGCCCCAGTTTGTCCACAAACCGCCCAATTTCCCGCCGGGGCAGGGCTGCCGCTACTGCAATTGCAGTTTCGTGCTGCTGGGTCTGATGATCGAGCGGGTCACGGGCATGACCTATCGCGATTACGTGCGGGAACACATCTTTGGCCGCGCCGGGATGACGCACTCGGACTTTGTACGCATGGACCATGTGTACGAAAACGTGGCCGAGGGCGCCGACCCCCTGCGCGACGCGGACGGCCAGGTGATCGGCTGGAAGAAAAACATCTATGCTTACCCGCCGGTGGGCTCGCCGGACAGCGGCGCGTATGTCACGGCCGGGGACCTGGACCGGTTCCTGCGCGCGGTACAGGCCGGCGCGCTGCTGTCGCCGGAACTGAGCGCCGCGTTCCTGACGCCCCAGGTGGCCTATCGCCAGCGGGAACGCTGGACGACCATGTATGGCTATGGCCTGATGTTCTACCTGGACCGGTCGGGCCGGGTGGTGTGTTATCAAAAAGAGGGCATCAATGCCGGCGTGAGCGGCATCATCCGCCACTTTCCCGCACGGGACATCAACGTGGTCTTGCTCTCCAACATGGAGAGCGGCGTGTGGCAGCCGGTGTGGGAGATCCACGAGCGGGTGATGGCGGGGGCGTTTGAGGAGTAGTGTCCCGGGGTGTAGCAAAGGGATATCTGGAATACGCACGCCGGTGGCGCCTATGCCCCCGACGTTATCCACTGGATGGACAAGCGGTCTTGCAACGTTTCAAACTCTGGGTCCCCCGTCACGAGCGTGGCCCGCTCTTGCTCCGCCAACGCGGCCGCAAAGGCATCGGCGTACGCGAGGGGATGCTCGGCCTTGATGTGGGCAGCGGCGAGTGTTAACGCTCGCCCGATCGGCACTATCTCGATCGTTGTGGCTTCCAAGGTTCCCAGAACTTGAGCGACGCGATCCTTGCCCCAACGCCGTTCGACAATGTAAGCGACCTCTCCCACATTGACCCACGTCATCAGCACCCTGACCTGACCTTCCTGGGCCTTTTGCAAGATTTCCACAACCTGCGCGCTGCCTCCCTCGTCACCCAGCAACGCCAGGATAGCAAAGCTGTCGAATGTGTAAACCTTAGCCACGGCGCCCCTCCGCTTGAGCTTGTTCGCGCGCGCGCTCACGCGCGCGCGCTGCCAACAGGTCGGCCGTGAGCGACGCTTCGCCAGCCAACATGCCGTGAAGTGCCTCCACCGGGTCATCCGGCAGCGGGACCAGAGTCAACATGTGAGCATAGTCCACAACCTGCACGTACGTCCCTGGCTTCAGGCCATGCTTCTCCCGCAGCGGTTTGGGAATCACTATCCAACCCTTGGCCGAGATTTTGGCTTTATACATTTATCTCTCCTGGTTTATACTATACGCGTTAAAATTATACCATACCTCCATATTTATTACAATTTCATTATTGGTATAACAAATATAAAAATTGTTATACCAGTTTTGACCTCACCGGTACACTTTTAACGCAGGGGAAAACGACGAAAACCATGCAGCTCTATGTAGAAATCTGGACCTCATGCTTGCACAGAGATAAATTTTCATTTATACTTGTAACCACAAGCATCTCCCCTTGGGGAGGCTAAAAGATCCTGGCCCGAACCGGGGGGCCTATACTCAGATCGGTCAGCTATACATCAGAGACGCCGCCGCCAGATCCAGGCGGCGTTTTTTGTTCCGGGAGCATGGGATGAACGTGCCGGATGCAGATGCACCTCCGCGACATATCAACCGGGCTCGGTTGCGCCGGTTGCTCGCCGACTGCTTTGATGCTGGCGAGCTGCGCACCCTGTGCTTTGACTTGCAAATAGATTACGACGACCTGCCCGGCGCGGGC
>CAZSJU010000272.1:0-3174 GCA_964607235.1 uncultured Anaerolineae bacterium
ATCATGGCAAAGCCATAGACCAGGATAAAGTTGCTGCCATAGCGTTCTTCTTCGTCCATCTGGGACAGTTCTGTGCCCGTCGCGTCGAGTTGGTGTTCGATCACGCGCGCCGGTTGGTAGAGCCGTAGTAGCAACTGGGGGTTTTCATCTTGTAGCAGATTTATAATCAAAAAGACGCGGAACAGCTCTGTGTTTTGGGAATCAAACAGGCCAAGCTGTTTTGATTTATGGGTGACGTTCCCACTTTGTAAATAGTCGGGCGGGATGACATACAGGCTACTAATCTCATTTTTTTCCAGCGCGGCCTCGGCGGCCGCCTCGTCCGTATAAGGGAGCAGCACGCCGGTCAGCTCTCCTGGGTCTTGGAACAAGCCGCTATAGTCCACGTAACCGAGCGGCTGCTCAGGCAAGTCGGCCAACGGGTTTTCAGAGGCGTCGCTCTCGTCGTCGCCTTGGAACGCGATGAGCGCCAAGACGATGATGGCGGCCAGAAGAGGGATACCAAAGGTCATGAATTGATAACCGCGGCGTTTCATTGCGGTAGAGATTTCGTGACGCACGATTGACCAGACCTTGTTCATTGGGCGACCTCCTCTTGTCCTTGTGGGATGACGTCCAGCCCCTGGCGTAGCGCGGCCCACAGTGCGCGGGGGCTGAGGCGTTTGCCGTACATCAACAAGCCGACGCGGAAGACCTGGGCGGCAATCCAGACGATCAGCAATGCGCCTATGCCCATCAGCAGCACGCTCAGGCCGATTTGCCACGGGGGTACGTCGGCCAGGGGCAGGCGTACCAGCATCGCGACCGGCGCGGTAAAGGGAAACAGGCTGGTGAGCACAGGTAGAGTGCCGTTGGCATTCTCAAAAAAACTGCTCATCGCAAACATGGGGATGACGGCGACAAGACTGACAATGCCGGATACTTGTTGTCCCTCGGCCATCGAAGTGACCGAGGCGCCAATGCCAGCCAGCAGTGCGCCGTACAGCAGGTAGCCCAGTAACAGATAAATGGGTCCCCATATCAGCATTGAGGTTGGGATGCTAACGCTGGCTAGCTCGGGCAAAAAATTTGAGCCTTGGGTCAACGTCAGTGCACCGGCTGCGCCCCACACGATGATCTGGACCAGTCCCAGCGCGCCCAGGCCGAGGATTTTGCCCCACAACATCTGGAGTGGTGTCACCGACGTGACCAAAATCTCTATCATCCGATTTTCTTTTTCCTCGACCACGCCGCGCAACAAAAAGCCAGAGGTGGTAAAGATGGACATCATGAGTATGATCGCAAAAAAGAGCGGCACCAGGATCGCTGCCACCGCTGATTCGTCGTCGCGGATCTCTTGTTCACCGCCCAACGTCGCATAGCTCAGGTTTAGGGGATTTTGCAGGCGGTCGACGCGCTCAGCAGGCCAGTCAGTCAGCAAGTTCCGCGTGAGAAAGGAGGACATTTGAGACTCGATGCCCCGTGGAACATCACGGGTAGAGTAAACGTGCACCACGCCGCGCGCGACGTAATCATCCGGCACGACGAAATAGGCCCCTATTTCACCGTCGAGCAACGCGGCCCGTGCCGCTTGTTCCTGGGCGTAGGCGCGGTATTCGGCGGGCTTTTCCACGGCCGCGCTCAAAACCTGGTCTGGCGTATGGTCGACGTAACCGATGGCGCCCAATGAACCGGTCGTCTCGGATTGTCCGGCGACAAAGGCGCCAATAGCAAACTGGGCGATGATGATGAGCAGCGGCAGGCCAAAGGCGCTGAACAAGAAACTGCGCCGCTTGACGTTGGTGAGAAAATCGTGTCGCGCGATGAGCAAGGTCCGTTTCATGCCTGACCCTCTCTTTCTTTCCGTTCCGGTTTTGCGACGCTGATAAAGATGTCGTTCAGCGAGGGCACGGCGACCTCAAAGCGGGTGAGTTGATAGGCAGGGTCTCGCGCCAGTTGGGCCAACAGGTCGTCCGGCGAGATGCCCTCTTGCAGGAACAGTTCTGTCGCTTTACCGTCTACTTGCACCCGCGCCACGCTCGGCAGCGCCGTCCAGTCGCCCCGACCCTCTACATAGACGGCGTTCATTGCAAATTGTTCGCGTACCTGGTCGACCGGGCCATACAGCACGCGGCGCCCGTGATTCATCATCAGCAGGCGGTCGGCCATTTCTTCCACCTGGTGCATCATGTGGGTCGACATGATGATGGTTTTGCCCTGCGCTTTCATTTCATAGAGCATCTCTTTGATGAGCTTGGTGTTCACCGGGTCCAGTCCCGAAAAGGGCTCGTCGACGATGATCAGGTCTGGGTCGTGCAGCACGGTGGCGATGAATTGGGCTTTTTGTTGCATGCCCCTGGATAGCTCGCTGACCTTTTTTAATTTATGGGGGCCCAACTCGACCCGTTCGAGCAACTCGTCGGCGCGCCGCCGGGCGGTCTTGATGTCTATGCCTTTCAGGGTGCCCAGATAGGCCAGGCATTCGAGCACGCTGATTTCACGGTACAAGCCACGCTCTTCGGGCAGGTACCCGATGCGATCTTTGGCGTCCTGGGTCAGCGGGCCGCCTAGCACCTGTATTGTGCCTTGGTCGGGTTTGAGAATGTCCAGCGCTATGCGGATGGTGGTCGTTTTGCCCGCGCCGTTGGGGCCAAGCATCGCAAAAATTTCGCCACTGTGGACCTCAAAAGATAGGCCGTCTACGGCGTGCGTTTCCGCAAAGCTTTTAGAGATGTCATTGACTTGTAGTGCGTTCATTACGCGAATTTCCTTTCTTGCGACGAGATTTGGCGTGGCGTGCCAGGTGATGCTTTTCTTTAAACTGGACCATTGGTGCCCGGTGGAAGTTTGTTCTCGCCAAAGCTCCTGCTGCTATGCGGGCCGGTCACGCATGGTGTCAGCCGGGTCGGATAGGATTATAGCATAGATTTTCCCTTTGTGAATTCGCAATGTGTGTTTGCAGGCGTTGCGATCAGGTGCAGTGTCCCAGTGTCTGGGTGCTGCGGGATGATACGTAGGACGCTCTAACGCTTGCGTTTGAGCATATCACGTTCTCGTCTCGCAGGTACTGGGCAGGTGGGGGAATCTCGACCCGGACATGTGACGAGTTTTATACCTGGTCAGATGACCAGGTATGATCTCGATGGGCAAGAGCCCAGGTTTTTCTGCCCGAGTAATCGCTTGGGCTGGCAAAAC
>CAZSJU010000272.1:3274-5100 GCA_964607235.1 uncultured Anaerolineae bacterium
TGCGCCGGCTTTCGAAACAGGAGGGCAAGTTGGTCGCCATCATGGCAGACCTGCAGGGACCCAAGTTGCGCGTGGGGACAATTGCCGGAGGGGAGATTCAACTCGAGCAGGGACAAGAGTTTGCATTGACCACGCGCGCGGTGCCGGGATCGGCCCAAGAGGCGCCGTTGCCCCATCCCGAGGTCGTGCGCGACCTGGGCATAGGACAGCGGGTACTGCTGGACGACGGGCAGATTGAGCTCAAAGTGGTGGGCAAGACGGGCACCGATCTGGTCTGCCGGGTGGTGACGGGAGGCACGCTCAGCTCGCACAAGGGCGTGAACCTGCCCGGCGCCTCTTTGCGCATCTCTTCGCTGACGGCCAAGGACCGCGAGGACGCGCTGTTTGCGGCAGAACAAGGGGTGGATTTTCTGGCGCTCTCCTTTGTGCGCCGTCCGGCCGACGTGCTCGAGTTGCACCAGTTTCTCCAAGCGCAACAGGTGGACCTGCCCATTATCGCCAAGATTGAAAAACCCGAGGCGCTGGCGGTATTTGAGGAGATCTTGGAGGTGAGCGAGGGCGTGATGGTCGCGCGGGGCGACCTGGGTGTAGAGACGCCCCCGGAAGAGGTACCGTTTCATCAAAAGCAGATCATCCACGCCGCCAACTGCGCCGGCAAGCCGGTGATCACGGCCACGCAGATGCTACAGTCCATGATCGACAATCCCCGCCCCACGCGGGCCGAGGCCAGCGACGTGGCCAACGCCATCCTGGATGGTACAGATGCCGTGATGCTTTCGGGCGAGACGGCGGTCGGCGCCTATCCGATCGAGGCGGTGCGCATGATGCAAAAGATCGCCGCCAACGCCGAGGTCCACATGCCGCACGACCGTTGGGCGCGCTTTTTGAACGAGGGCGTCGGGGTCAAGGGCTCGCATGCGGTGACCCAGTCCATCAGCCAGTCAACGGTTGAGGTGGCGCTAGCGGTGGGGGCCAAGGCCATCGTCACGACGACAATGTCGGGCACGACGGCGCGCATGGTGGCGCGCCACCGCCCCAGCGTGCCGGTCATTGCCGCGACGGCCAGCTCGCGCGTGTTGTATCAACTGGGGCTGGTGTGGGGCGTGCAACCGGTTTTGGTGCAGGATTTCCAAGACACCGACCAGATGATCCAGGTGACGGTCAAGGCAGCCTGTGAAGCGGGCATGGTCTCCTGGGGGGACGTGATCGTGATCACGGCCGGTATCCCCTTTGGCGGCGCGGGCAAGACCAATTTTCTCAAAGTGCACACGGTGGGTGAGTTGGGCGAGTTGTAATGATTCAACGCGTGCTTGAAGAGTTTGAGCGTCAGAGCGTGCACCTGGCCCCGGTAGAAGAGGGTGAGGTGCGAGAGTTGCTGCATCGCTACGAGCCGTTGCTGCGTTTCCACGATGGCGAACGCTTTTTCCCCATGAGCGCGCTGCTGTACCTGCTGTTCAGCACGATCTGGTACCTGCCGCTAAGGAGCCGCGAGGGTGACGAGATCGGGAATGACCCGTATCACAAGCGCAGCGCGCCGAGCTTGTTTGAATTGCTACGCAGCCGCCCCCACATCCAGCTCAACACCGAGGTAGACCAGGCCGATTTTGGTGGGGCGCCCGAGGGAGACAGGTACGTGCGGTTGCAACATATCTCCCCGGTGGACGAGACGGTTAACCAGGTCCGGCGCTTGCTAGAATCTCGCATCCGGCGCTTTCGCTCGGCCTGGCTCAACCCGGGCATGTTGTCTCTGCACTTTGCGGAGACGATTCCGCCCTGGGACCGGCGACTGTTGCGGCATTGGTTTCTGCCGCGTGGGTCCGACGGCG
>CAZSJU010000273.1:0-3025 GCA_964607235.1 uncultured Anaerolineae bacterium
CCGCTTTTCGACCCGCAAGACCCAGACCTGCCGGCGTTGTTGACGCGCGTGGCGGACGAGGTGTACGCGGCGGTGTTCCGTTACGATGGCACCATCACCGCCGAGCACGGCATGGGCCGTTTGCGCGCGCCTTACCTGGCCCGGGAATGGGGGGCGGCAATCACGGGTTATATGCGTCAGGTCAAGCACATCTTTGATCCCGACGACGTGCTCAACCCCGACGTGATGTTTAGCGAGCGGGCGCTGATCGACGATTTGAGACCGCTGAGTTAGGGAGGGAAGAAATGCCCGAGTTTTCTTATCATCCAGTATTGGTCGTTGGTGGGGGCCTGGCGGGCTTGCGGGCCGCGGTTGCTGTGCAGCAGGCCGGTCACGACGTGGCAGTGTTGTCCAAGGTGTACCCCATTCGCTCCCACTCGGGCGCGGCGCAAGGCGGGGTGAACGCCGCGCTGGGCAACCATCCTGAGGGGCAGGACGATTCTTGGGAACGTCACGCCTTTGACACCATCAAGGGCTCTGACTATTTGGCCGACCAGCCCTGCGCCGAGATCCTGGCGCGAGAGGCGCCCGAGCGGGTGCTAGAGATGGAACACTGGGGGGCTTATTTTAGCCGTTTCCCCGATGGGCGCATCGCCCAGCGGCCCTTTGGTGGGGCGGGGTTTCCCCGTACCTGCTATGCGGCCGACCGCACCGGTCATCACTTGTTGCATACTCTGTGGGAGCAGTGTCTCAAGCGGAGGATCACCTTTTATCACGAGTGGCTGCTCACGCGCCTGGTAGTGCACGGGGGGCAAGTCGTGGGGGCGGTGGCCTTGCACGTTCCCAGCGGGACCTTGCAGGCCTTTGGCGCGGACGTGGTGGTGATTGCCGGGGGAGGGCACGGGCGCATCTATGCCAAGTCTACCAACGCTTACATTAACACCGGCAGCGCCACGGTGGCCGCGTACCGGGCCGGCGCCCGGCTGGAGGATATGGAGTTTGTGCAGTTCCATCCCACCACGCTGTATGGCACCAATATTCTGATCACCGAGGGGGTGCGCGGTGAGGGGGGGCTGCTCTTTAACGCGCAAGGGGAGCGCTTTATGGAGCGCTATGCGCCTGAGGTGATGGAACTGGCGCCTCGGGACATTGTGGCGCGGGCGATCCAGACCGAAGCGAACGAGGGGCGCGCCTTTGGCGGCCCCTATGGCGGTTATGTGCATCTGGACGTGCGTCACCTGGGAGCGGAGGTGATCGAGTCGCGCCTGCCTGGGATCCGCCAGATCGCGATGAACTTTGCCGGGATAGATCCCATCGAGACCCCTATCCCTGTGCAACCTGGGCAACACTATTCAATGGGGGGGCTGGCTTGCGATGAGAACGGTCAGACCCATTTACCGGGCCTTTTGGCCGTCGGTGAGTGTTCTTGCATCAGCGTGCACGGCGCCAACCGGTTGGGCGGCAATTCGTTGTTAGAGACGTTGGTTTTTGGCAAACGGGCCGGTGAGCGGGCGGTAGAACTGTTGGGTGGAGGGGGGCAGGCTGCGCGTCAGGGCGCGTTGGCCGATGCGTTGGCCAACGTGTTGGGTCAGGAGCGCGCGGCGATTGAGGCGCTCAAGGCGCGCCGGGAGGGTGAGCGTCAGGTCGTCATCCGCCGTCAGGTGCAAGCCGTTATGACAGAGCACGTGGGTGTATTCCGGGAGGCGCATGCGCTGCGAGAGGCCGTCCAAAAGTTGGCTGAACTCAAGGCGCGCTACGATCATGTGATCCTGGACAACACAGGGGAAGGCTTTAACCAGGACCTGGTCGACACATTCGAGTTGGGTGGATTGCTGGCGTTGGCGGAAGTGACGGCCCTGTCCGCACTCAAGCGGACGGAGAGTCGTGGCTCTCACTGGCGGTTGGATTATCCGGCGCGTGACGATGAAACCTGGTTGAAGCATAGCCTGGCAGCCTATAACCCTGAGGGGATGCCAGACTTGGAATATGGGGCGGTCATTATCACGCGCTATGCGCCCCAAGAACGCAAGTATTAAAAATTGTCGAGTGACCAAGTTTTTGAAAGGAGTTTAAAAATGTCCAAGTATGTGATTATTGGTGGCGGGCTGGCGGGACAGCGGGGTGCAGACGGTATCCGCAAGGTGGACTCTGAGGGAGCGCTTACGCTGGTGAGCGCCGAGCCCCATATGCCTTACGAGCGACCGCCGCTTTCCAAAGGCTATCTTGCTGGCGAAGAAGGTCTGGATCACGTTTATCTCAAGGACGATGCTTACTATGAGGAAAACGGCATTGAGGTTATCAAGGGAACCGAGGCTGTCAAACTGGACCCTGCCGCCAAGAGCGTGACGTTGGAAGGTGGGCAGACGTTAGGTTATGAAAAGTTGTTGTTGGCGACCGGCGGTCACGCCTGGCAGCTACCGATAACCGGCGGTGAGTTGGAGAACGTCTTTACCCTGCGCACGATTGAGGATGCCGACGCCATCCGTGCAGCGGCCCGGTCGGGCAAGCGGGTGTTGGTGATCGGTGGGAGTTTTATCGGCTCCGAGGTCGCGGCCTCGCTGACCCAGTTTGGCCTGGATATCACGGTTGTCTTTCTCGAATCGCGTCTGTTGGAACTGATCGCCCCCCCGGCACTGAGCGATTTGCTACACGCCAAATTTGAGGCGCGCGGCGTGCGGATTTTGCCACAGACCAAGCCCGAAGCGCTAGAAGGCGATGCTCAGGTCCGACGGGTCAAGTTGCAAGGGGGCGAGACGCTGGACGTGGACATGGTCGTGATGGGTGTGGGCATTCGACTCAACACGGCGCTGGCCCGTGATGCCGGTCTAACGCTAAATGACAGAGGGGCCGTCATTGTGGACGAGACCCTGCGCACCAGCGACCCCAACATCTATGCCGCGGGTGACATCGCCGCGTGGCCTGATCCCACCTTTGGCAAGCGGTTACGGGTCGAGCACTGGGACGTGGCCCGCCGTCAGGGGTTAAGGGCGGGGCGCAACATGGCCGGCGAGGAAAAGGCCTATACGTCGTTGCCCTACTTTTTCTC
>CAZSJU010000273.1:3125-5077 GCA_964607235.1 uncultured Anaerolineae bacterium
GGAGGTGCATCGCATGAGCACACGGACATGCACGTTCAAAGTCTTGCGTTTTGATCCCGCCAGCGATGATGCGCCGCACTATCAGACCTATACGCTTGATGTTGAGGAGGGCGTGACGGTGCTAGAGGCGCTGTTGCGCTTGCAAGCCGAGCAGGACGGCACGCTGTCCTTTCGCTATGCCTGCCGAGGCGCAGTGTGCGGCTCGTGTGCGATGGTGATTAACGGGCAGGTGGGCCTGGCTTGTAGCACCCAGGTACATGGTTTGGAAGCAGACACGATTACCCTGGAGCCCTTGTCCAACCTGGCGGCGCTCAAAGACCTGGTCGTGGATATGGACCCCTTTTTGGAAAAGGTGCAAGCCGTGCAGCCCTGGTTGCAAACGGCAGAACCTGAACCGGAACGCGAGTACCTGGTCAAGCTGGAAGCGTGGGCCGAAGCTGAGCCTTATACCAACTGTATCTTGTGTGCTTCTTGTCATAGCGTCTGTCCGGCCGTCGAGCGCGCCCCCGCGTATCTGGGTCCGGCTGCGTTAGCCAAGCATTACCGTTTTTTGGCGGACGTGCGCGACGAGGCGGACGATGTGCGCGTGGCGTTGGTGGATGGTCAAGCGGGCGTTTGGGGCTGCGACATGGTGTGGAACTGTGTGGAGGTGTGCCCCAAGGGCGTGACGCCTACCCGGGGCATTGGCAAGACGCGGGCACGTATCCGTCGGGCGCAACGCGCGCGGGACGGGTGAGAAAAGGTGAAAATATGCGATTGGAATGGGATGCGTTGGGAGAGGTAGGCATCCCTGATGATGCTTTGTGGGGCGTGCAGACCCAGCGTGCGTTGGACAATTTTGCCATCTCGGGCCTGCGTTTTGGCCGGCGCTTTATCCGAGTGTTGGGGTTGGTCAAGCGGGCCTGCGCTCAGGCCAATGTAACGCTGGGGGCGTTAGATGATCGTCTGGGGGCTGTCATCGTGCGCGCCTGCGACGAGGTCATGGTGGGCAAATGGGATGATCAGTTTCCGTTAGATGTCTTTCAGACCGGTTCTGGCACCTCGACCAATATGAACGCCAATGAGGTTATCGCCAACCGCGCGATTCAACTCTTGGGTGGGGAGGTGGGCAGTAAGCGACCGGTGCACCCCAATGACCATGTGAATAAGGGTCAGTCCAGCAATGACGTGATTCCTACGGTGATTCACGTCGCGGCGGTGTTGGCCTTGCGTGATGATCTGATCCCGGCGCTGGTGGGGCTGCGCGACGCTTTGACCGCAAAGGCCGAGGCTTTTGACCGGGTCGTGAAAATCGGACGCACGCATCTCCAGGACGCCACGCCTATCCGGCTGGGTCAGGAGTTCAGCGGATATGCTGTGCAGGCTACAAAGGCCGTGGCGCGGGCTGAACAAGCGATGGCGGCACTGAACGAGTTGCCGCTGGGGGGCACGGCCGTGGGGACCGGCCTCAATTGCCCGGCCGGTTTGCCCCAGCATGCCATCGCTCAGCTCAACCAGGCGCTCGGCACCGCGTTTGTCGAGGCGGAGAATCATTTTGAGGCCAACGCTGCCCGGGATGGTATCGTGGAAGCTTTTGGGCAACTCAAGACCATCGCGGTGAGCCTGTACAAGATTGCCAACGATATCCGTTGGCTGGGCTCAGGCCCACGTAACGGCCTGGGGGAGCTGCATTTGCCCGCCGTACAGCCGGGTTCGTCTATTATGCCGGGTAAAGTCAATCCTGTGATGGCCGAAGCACTGATTATGGTGACGGCCCAGGTTATCGGCTGTGACGCGGCCGCCACTCTGGGCGGGTTGGGCGGTTATCTGGAGTTGAATCTGATGATGCCGCTGATGGCGTATAATCTGCTGCGGAGCATCGAGTGGATGGCCGGCGGTGTCCGCGCCTTTACCGACCTGTGTGTGGTGGGCATCGCCGCCGATCAAGCGCGCTGCCGGGAAGCGGTGGCGCG
>CAZSJU010000274.1:0-5070 GCA_964607235.1 uncultured Anaerolineae bacterium
TGGGAGAGCGCTACAATCGCACTGTAGAGGTCGAGGGTTCGAGTCCCTTCGGCTCCATATACATGGGCCCATGGCGCAGTTGGGAGCGCGCCACAATGGCATTGTGGAGGTCGCGGGTTCGAGTCCCGCTGGGTCCACTGAAAAATCGATACCCTAAACGCGCTGAGCAGGAATAATAAGCCATCCCCGCAGCGAGACGGTACAAGGCGAGCCGGGTGTAAGACCGTCACCGGCGCCCTCGGGGAGCGCCACCGGTCAATAGTCATTGACCCCTGACCGTCGTTGAGGCCGAACTCGCCTGGGAGCGCTGCTGGTGAACGGGCACAAGCCCAAGTAATTGGCGGTGGTTGGCATCCATTATCGTGCTTTGAGCGGTCTGGGCGGTTTGTATGCTGCCCGGGCAATCAGGGTGGTACCGCGGAGAGGCCCTTCGTCCCTACAGGCGAAGGGCGTTTTTATATTTATGGATGAGGTAAAAATGGCAGATAACTATGTTCCGCAGGAGATCGAGCCCCGCTGGCAGGCGCAATGGGATGCCGACGGACTCTATCGCGCCGTCATTGACGAGAGCCGGCCCAAGTTTTACTATTTGACAATGTTGCCCTATCCCTCGGGCGAGCTGCACATCGGCCACTGGTATGCCATGACGCCCAGTGATGCCCAGGCGCGCTATTACCGCATGCGCGGCTACAATGTCATGTTCCCCATTGGCTTTGACGCGTTCGGCCTGCCCGCGGAAAATGCGGCGATCCAGCGCGGCATCCATCCTAAAGAATGGACCTATGCCAACATTGAGCGCATGCGCCAGCAGTTACGCTCCATGGGTGCTATGTGGGACTGGGAACGTGAGGCGGTTTCGTCGGACCCCAAATACTATCGCTGGACCCAGTGGTTCTTTTTACAGTTTTATAAACATGGCCTGGCCTATCGGGACCGGTCGCCGGTGGACTTTTGCCCCCAATGCAACACTACCCTGGCCCGCGAGCAGGTGTGGGGCGATGACCGGCACTGCGAACGCTGCGGCACGCCGGTCGTCAAAAAGGACCTGGAACAGTGGTTCTTTCGCATCACCAACTATGCCGAGGAACTGCTGGACCATTCCAAGATCGATTGGCCCGAACGGGTCGAGACCATGCAAAAGAACTGGATTAACCGCAGTAAAGGGGCCGATGTGATTTTTAAATCCGAGGCCGGTGACGACATTGTGGTGTTTACCACCCGCCCGGACACGCTGTGGGGCGCGACCTTTATGGTGCTGGCGCCAGAGCATCCGTTGGTGGACAAGCTGACGGCGCCAGAACAACGCGTCGCGGTCGACGCCTATGTGGTCCAGGCCGCTCGCCAGAGCGAGATTGACCGCACAGCCACCGACAAGGAAAAGACCGGCGTGTTTATCGGCGCGTATGCCATCAACCCGGTGAACGACGAGCGTATCCCGATCTGGATCGCGGATTATGTGTTGATGACCTATGGCACCGGCGCCATTATGGCGGTGCCGGCCCACGACGAGCGGGACTTTGAATTTGCCACCCAATTTGGCCTGCCCATCCCGGTGGTCATCGCTCCGCCCGACTGGGACGGGGAACCTCTGGAGGCGGCCTACCCTGGCGAGGGCGTGATGGTGAACTCGGGGGCTTTTAACGGCACTCCGACCGCCGACGACCAGGCCGTGCGCGCGGTCATTGCCTGGTTGGAGGAACGCGGCCTGGGCGAGGGCCGGGTGCGCTATCGGCTGCACGACTGGCTCATCAGCCGGCAGCGCTATTGGGGTGCGCCAATCCCCATCATCTATTGTCCCGAGTGTGGCGCTGTGCCTGTGCCCGAGGAGGACTTGCCGGTGCTGTTGCCCGACGACGTCGAGTTTATGCCGACGGGTGAGAGCCCGCTCAAGTTCCACGAGGGCTTTTTGCACACCACCTGTCCCCAGTGTGGTGGACCGGCGCATCGTGAGACGGATACCATGGACACTTTTATGTGCTCCTCGTGGTATCATTATCGTTATCTGAGTCCAGATTATGATCAAGGTCCTTGGGATCCGCAGCAGGGCGATTACTGGCTGCCGGTGGATCAGTACACCGGCGGCATTGAGCATGCCACGATGCACTTGATGTACACACGTTTCTTTACCATGGTTTTGCGCGACCTGGGCCTGGTGGACTTGGACGAACCCATGTTGCGTCTGTATAACCAGGGTATGGTGTTGGGCGAGGACAGCGAAAAGATGTCCAAGAGCCGGGGCAACGTCATCGCCCCCGACAATCTGGTGCAGACCTATGGCGCGGACACGGTGCGCACTTATTTGATGTTCTTTGCGCGCTGGGATCTGGGCGGACCATGGGACAGCCAGGGCATCAAGGGGCCGCGACGCTTCCTGGAAGATGTGTGGAGCCTGGCAGTAGAGGACGGGAAACGCGGCAAGGGGGGAGAGACTCCCGGCGCAGACGCGGTGCGCGATTTGCGGCGCAAGACGCATCAAACGATCCGCAAAGTGAGTCAGGACTTGCAGGATTTTTCCTTCAACACCGCCATCGCGGCGCTGATGGAGTTCCGCAACGCGTTGCAAGAGGCAAAGACCGCCTTGTACGGTACTGAAGCCTGGGACGAGGCTATTGAGGCGCTGTTGTTACTGCTGTGCCCTATCGCGCCGCACATCACCGAAGAATTGTGGGCCCACCGGGGCAAGCCTTACAGCATCCACCAACAAGCCTGGCCCGAGTGGGATAAAGCGGTCGCGGCTGAAGAGACTTTTACGCTGATCGTGCAGATCAACGGTAAGGTGCGTGATCGGGTGGAGGTGCCGGTGGGTATTACGGAGGAGCGGGCCCGCGAACTGGCGTTGGGCAGTGAGAACATCCAACGCCATCTGGGAGGGGCACAACCGCGCAAGATGATTTACGTGCCGGACAAGCTGGTCAATGTCGTCGTCTAGGCATATCACTGAGCGTTAACGTAAAGGCCGGACCTTTGTAAAGGTCCGGCCTTTTTGTCTACATCTGAAATCCCGGCTGGTAGGGGACAACTTTGCGTCCAAATTCGGTGACGTATTCTTGTAACTGGGTTTCCAGGTCTTTCCATTCTTCGCTGCCAAGAATGCGGCGCATCGTCTCTTCGTCACGGCTGACCAATTCGGTCATCCGGTCGGGATAGTCACCATAAGCTGTATGCCACACTTCGGCGACGGCTAGACCCATTTTTTGCACCGCCGGTAAAAACTCGCCCAGCACAAACTGACGATACTCTTCAATTGTCGTCTGGTTGACATCGTATGTAATCATCAACTTTGTTAACATTTGTTTCCCTTGCTGCAAAATTGCATCCTCCATTATTGCCATTGATCATGTGCATATAACAATTGTAACGCTATCGGTCTACCAGCGCAAGTAAAAGGTTCATGAATACGCCTATAAACCAAGTGACTGCTGGCTGGAGCCGGTGGCAAGTTGTGTTTTGATGCGTTTTCAATACGGCAGCGACTGTAACAACGGCGCCCACCACGTCCACAGCGCGCTCACGGTGGGTAAATAGGGCGGCGCCTCGGCGTCACGCCAGGTCTGGCGCAGCGTCGTTTTGGTCTCGTGTTGGATCGTTGCTTCAAGCATTTGGCGCAGCGCCGGCCAGTCCTGCAGGAATCCCGGACGGGCGCGCTGGCTGTCCAGTTGTGCTTGTAGTCGCTCCTGTAGTGGGGCGCCCGCGGGTTGTGGCGGCACCACGATCAGGCCGAACCACACCCGAGGGCCAATCGCTTCCGCCCGGCGCGTCATTTGCCAGGCCGCTTCATAGACGCCGGGACGTTGTGGCGCGGTGATGACCAGCGAGGGGACGACTGACCCGCCGGCGGGGACCGGCACGGACAGTTTATGATAGGCCGGTCCGAGCAGGGGCCAGCCTTGCACGTTTTGCAGGCGGTAACCAAGGTCGGGCGCCCAATCTAGAAAACCGGTGTTCTGGATCTCAAATTGTACCTCGACCCGTTCGCCCGGTTTGGCCACGGGAAAGTTGGGGAGGCGGGTATAACGGGCGTCGTGGTATGGCACCGGGCTATAAAAGACCAGCAGCGCATTGCCGACGGGGCGGTTCGTGTCATGACGTATTTGCCCGTTATACCACAGTTGCGATGAGCCGCCGCCGTCCAGTTTGATGGCCGTAAATGCGCCATACTCGCGCAACAATTGGGCCAAGCCCTCAATGTCTCGGCCCTGGCCCGCGGCTAGATACAGCCACCGCCCGTCCTGGCTCAGCCCGGCGGCGGTTTGGATGGTGCGGCGACAGGCGCCCACCGGGAACTGTTCCAGCAAACAGGCGAGCCGATTGGGGATGACGATGCCCTGGTTGAGGATGAGCGGCCCGCCGCCGACCGCGTTGTAAAAGCGCTCGCGATAGACGGCGGGGGTTTCTAGCTCGGCTATGGTTTTGCGTCCCAGGGACACGCGGTTCAGCCGCGAGATGGCCAATGAACTGCGCCACAGCGCGTGTGGATTATAGCCGGTGGCCCCGCCGTCCAGGCGCTCGCCGTTCTTGACCGTCAGTCCCTCGGGGCCGTGGGTATGGCCGAAATAGTCGGCATTGATGGCGACCACGACGTTTTGGTCGCGGTAGGGCAGGCGTGTCACCATCTCTTCGATTTGCTCGCGGTGCTCGGTGTCTGTGCGGTCGACGTCGTCCGCCATCACCATCTCAAAACGGATATAGGGGGCGCTGAGGTCGATGATGACAATGTGTAACTCACCGTCGTCCTCGACGCAGTAGGTGATGCCCGCGTAGGTCGTTTCACAGTTGGCGTCCAAGGCGTCGGCGCGGGCGGGCAAAGTGAACGTTTCCTGGGACGTGTGGGCGCCTAGCAGGGCGAGCAGCCACAGCGGGCAAAGGATCCATACAAATAAGGACCGCTCAGGGATCAATTTCAACCTTCCCATCTAAAAAGCGGGCGGTGACGCCGCGCCCGGGCTGTCTCGTCCGTCATTATAATCCAAGCGTCAAGGCGATACAAGCCGCAGGTCGATGCATGGATAAGACATATTTCCCATCCTCTCATGTTTGCACAACGGACGGCCCAATGGTAGAATGAAGCTA
>CAZSJU010000275.1:0-1945 GCA_964607235.1 uncultured Anaerolineae bacterium
GACCTATGAGCACGTCATGTATGCGTCGCAATCGTGTCGACCGGTCGGGGGATTGTGCCATACTGCCTCTCAAATTCCTCAATGAAAAGCACAAACTGCCTTTAAAGCTGTGCACGACGTTCGCCTCCCGCCTCTTGGGAGAGGGAGCGCTTGCTATTTTTATCGACTCACCTTTTCACTCAATTTTAGGAGGTCAAGATGTCTATTAAAAGGTTCCAATTATGCGCACAAATCGTCGGTTACGTGACGATCGGGCTGCTCGCCCTGTTTGGGCTGCTCAACCTGGTCGGTGGCGGCGGCCTGGTCTGGGCCGCCGGCGGTCGGGCGTCGGTGGATCCCGCCCGGGCAGAAGCGCGCCCGGCGGCGCCCGCCGCCGACACGGTGCCCGGGGCGACGAATTTTCAGGGCTACCTGCGGGACGATGAGGGCAACCTGATGAGCGGCTACTATACGATGACGTTCACCATTTATGACGATGCAGTAGTAGGCAGCGCGCTGTGGTCCGAGCAGCAGATCAGCGTCACCGTGCGCGATGGCTATTTTAGCGCGTTACTGGGCGACGACCCGGTGAATCCCTTCCCCGACGATCTGTTTGCCAGCCCCGAACGCTACATCGGCGTGACGGTGGACCCCTATGCCGAGATGGTGCCCCGGCAGCGCTTTGCCAGCGTGCCCTATGCGTTCCACGCCGAGCGGGCCAACGGCCTTTCCGCCGCCGACGGCGACCCCAAGGACGCGGTCACTGTGAATGGCGCCGGTAACGTCCTGATCGGAGAGAGCGACGTAGAGATCACTCAGGGCGGGTTGTGCATCGATTCGGACGGCGCCTGTACGTCACCGGCGGATGGCGGGCTCCGGGTCGGCGATGGCGGCATCCATGGCTCAAATAGCTCGGGCCAGAATCTTTACCTCGTGCCCGGCAGCGGCAACGTCGGCGTGGGGACGGATGCGCCCTCGACAAAACTGGACGTGAACGGAGATGCGACCGTGCGCGGCAGCCTCAACGTGACCAGCACCAACGGCGACGTGACCATCACCGGCGGCGACATCCAGATCCCCGAGGGCGGGTTGTGCATCGATTCGGATGGGGGTTGTGCAGCCATTGAGGGCGGGCTGCGCGTGGGCGACGGTGGCATTCACGGTACCACCAACTCGAGTAATAATGTTTACCTGGTGCCTGCTAGTGGCAATGTAGGTGTGGGTTACGCCTCGACGCAAGCGCTTTCCTACATGCTGAACGTGAACGGTGGCATCGCGTGGTCCGGACACTTGCAGAATATGGTCGTTGACAACAACGCTAGTTACTATGCCTCTTCTTCCGGTGCAGGCAGCCAATCTCAAACTTTGCGCGCCACGGGCAACAGCATCTGTTTCCTGACAGCGGCACAGTACACTGGCATTGGACCCGATGACGAGGTTGGGAGCTGTGCGGTTGATACGTCTGGTGGGTCCTGGGTGCTCTATGCATACGCTGAATCAGGAACCGGGAACGTTACTTATTGCGAAGCCATGTGTCTGGCGTGGTGACGTCCGGATAGCTACTAGATGAGAAAGGAGTCATCACCATGAGACATAGATTGATCTATCGCGCGCTGGTCGTCCTGCTCATCCTGGGCATGACCCTGGCCCAGCCGTTGTGGGCCGACATGACCGACCCGGGCGGCAACCGGACCATCAGTGACGCTGATTTCAGCCCGGTCGGCGGGGTCACCGGCGTAGCGGGAGGGATGCGCATCGCCTTGAGCGGTCAGCAACCCTCGCGGTTGATGCGCCAGGACTATCAGGGATTGTACGATCGGGCCGCTGATTTGCTACAAGACGCCCAAGACTACCGGCGGCTGGAGCTGCAGTATACCCCCAGCTATTCGGTGACCACCATCGCCCAACTGGAGCAGAACTATATGGACAAGGGTGGGGGCGAGCTGTACTATCGCTTCTGCGCCGA
>CAZSJU010000275.1:2045-3421 GCA_964607235.1 uncultured Anaerolineae bacterium
TGGTCGAGGCCTTTGTCATGGACATCGGTGGGGCGTACGGCACGCACATCGGCGACTATTTTGGTCCCGATGAGTTTATACTGTATGCCACGGCCAGCGAGCGCCTGGCCTTCACCTTGAACGAACTGGCCTTCCACTATCGCCAGTTTGGCACAGGCACGGTCACCTTTGTGGACGGCAGCACGCAGCAGATCAAGGGGGACGAGACCGCCCTGGCGCTGTATACCGAGGCCTTGTCCAACCAGTACATCCAGGCGCTGGGGCTGGCGCAAGAGGCCAAGGACCGTGGCCTGGATTTTTATGAAAACGGCGGCTATGCGATCCTGGACAGCGTGGCCCGCATCCACGCGGGCGCGCGGGCGATCCAGGAGGGGCTCAACCCCTTTGGCTATCGCGACGATTACGTGCCACGCGAGACCTTTGACAACCTGCTGGCCACGGCGCGCGAGCGACAGGCCGACGCGGCCGCGCTGGAAGCTGAGGCGCGGACCTATCAGCGACAGTTTGATATCGACGCCACGACCGTGGGGCAGGCGGCGCAAGACTTGCAGGACGAATACGTGGCAGAACTGGTAGACTTGTGCGGCGGGAGCGGCACGCAGCCCGAGGATTTTGTGCCCTGTGACGGCGGCCTGATCGAGCAGAACTATTACGACATGGCCGCGGCCTCGCGCAGGATCGCGTTGGCCTGGAAGCGGGCCAATGACATCACGGAACGGATCCGCATCGAGCAAGAGCGGGCCGCGCAGACCATCAACGTGATCCTTGAACAGGGCCAGCAGATCGCGGCCATCGAGTTGGCCGAGGGCAAGCTGCGCGCCTACCAGACCACCAGCACCATCGTGGACACCACGACGAGCACGTCGGCCTGGGGGTTCGATCAAGAGGTCAAGGGATATTTTGAGGCCTGGATCGGCGGGAGCCGCTCGTTTGGCATCAGCCTTAGCGGGCCTTCGGGGTCGGTAGAGACCGGTGGCATGAAGGCCGGGATCGAGCTGGCCGCGGCGTGCATCGGCGAGTACCGGCACGAGCGCTCGCACACCCACGCCATCGAGACCAGGGTTAACCTTAACGAATTGGCGATCGGGCAATACGAGAGCATGCGCGCCTTGAGCATCGCCGAGAGCGACGCCACGATCGAGGGCATCGAGAGCGCCGCCGTGATCAAGAACATGCTGCTGGATCAATCCGAGCGGCTGATCGAGTGGGAAATCGCGATCGAGGAATACAACCGGCTTTCGGCGGAGCACAATCACCTGGTCGAAAAGTACTATAACCTGCTCAATCGCTGGGAAGGGGCGGAGCGCGTCACAGTCGAGGGGTATCTCAACAACCCCGGCTACCGCTTTTTGCGGGAGATGAAGGCCATCGAGGCC
>CAZSJU010000275.1:3521-5065 GCA_964607235.1 uncultured Anaerolineae bacterium
GTGGCCGGGCTGACCGACGCGGCGCTGGACCCCAGTGGTACGCTGACCGAGACGGCACTGGCCGAACCGCGCTTTGAGCGTTTCCAGGCGTTCTTGCAGGAGCACGTCGTCGACCTGACCCTCAGAGAGGCCGGGCAGGAAAAAGAAAAGCCTTTCCTCAGCGTGCCCTTTGAGACGTCGTTGAGCACCCAGCTCACCTATGGCGGTTTCTATTCGTCTGACGACTGGAACATCCGCATCGTGGGCCTGAACGAACCCGCAGCGGTGTGCTCGATCCCGGACAAATGTCACGGCGCGTCGGTCAATATCCTCACGCGGCAGGCGTGGAGCAGCCCTACCGCGCCCAGCGTCAGGCTGCGACACGGCGGCGCGAACGTGCTGCAAAAGGGGGACGGTAATCTGGAAGAATATGCTCCCGGGCCGATCTTGTTGTTTTCCGAGTACGGGGCCGTGCCTTCAGAGTTGGGCTTGAGGGACATGAGCGCAGTCGCCTCGGTCAGCGCCGCGGTGAACGGTGAAGGCGGGGGCTATACGCCGCAGCTCTTTAACTTGAGCGTGGCCGCTTCATCCTGGCAACTGCGGATCGACCTGGCAGCCAACAGTTTACTGGACCTCACTCAGATCGAGGATATCATCATCACGCTGGACACGTCGGCCCACACCCGCGCGCGGGTGGCGCAGGGCGAAAACGGGGGGCGCGCGGCGCCGGCGCTGCCGCAACTGCAAGTCGCGTTGCCGGAAACGCCCGCGGCGCTGTCCCTGGATGATCCCGGTATGGATATGGAAGACGTCACCGCTGAGGTGTGTTGCACGATCTTGATCCCGCCGCCGGAGGCCTGCGGCGAGGCCGGTATCTGGGACGACCTCGGGGCGGCGCGTGCGTTGGCCCTGTCCGGCCCGTCCGGCACGCGCGCGGCCACCGCTAACGCCGAGGCGACGGCGGTGATTTCCGGGACGTTCCGGGGCACGGTCGCCATCACCGAGCCGGTGCGCCTGGGCGTGGTGGATATCGCCTTTGATCTGGAGGATCAGGGCGGCATACTCTCGGGCGTGCTCACTCAAACCGATACGCTGGCCTTTTCGGCAGAAGGCCCGCCGCCGGCGTTGCACGGCAGCGTGAGCGGCGACCGCTTTACGCTCGCGTCAGAGCCTTTCCAGGCCACTGTGTCAGGACGCGAGGTGCAGCGGCAGTTCACCGTGCTCGGGCAGGCGATAGAAGAACAAGGGCGCCTGGAGGGCATCTATACCGAGGTGATCACCGGCTTTATGCCAGAGCCGATCACAGTCGTCGCGATGTTTGTCGCCTCGGGACCGGTGCGTCACCATGAGCGCCTGGCGCGCACGCCGTCCTCTTTGCAACTTGAGGCCGCGTCCGACGTCGTGAGTGTCGCCGGCAGCACGGTGGTCTCGGCGACGATGTATAACGGCCTGGGACGGGCCCTCACCGAGACCAATCGCATCACTTTTACTGCCGAGTCGGGTACGGTGACGCCGCCGGTTGTCGATACGGTGGATGGCGTGGCCGTGGCGACGTTTACCGCCGG
>CAZSJU010000276.1:0-2211 GCA_964607235.1 uncultured Anaerolineae bacterium
GATTTATCTAACCGGGACCCGCATAAGACCATAGGAGTTCACAAATGGCAACTTTTCACCTAAATATCCCCATCTCTGATGACGAGATCAAGCAGCTCCACGTCGGCGACCAGGTCTTTTTAAGCGGCGTGATGACCACCGGGCGCGATGCCGCCCATACTTATATCATTGAAAATTTTGTCAAAACCGGTGGGCGCCCGCCCGAGTCAGAGGGGGCACTCTATGAAAAGCTCAAAAAACTGCTAAAAGGTGGTGCAATCTATCACTGCGGACCGGTGGTGCGCCAGGACGAGACAGGCCAATGGCATTTCGTGGCCGCCGGACCGACGACCAGCATCCGTGAGGAACCCTATCAGGCCGATGTGATGGCGCACTTTAGCGTCAAGGCTGTGATTGGTAAAGGCGGGATGGGATCAAAGACGCTCCAAGGTGGCCGGGAACACACCTATGTCTACCTGCACGCCGTGGGTGGCGCCGCGACGCTCATCGCCGACTCGGTCAAAGAGGTGCTGGACGTGTACAAAAAGGACGAGTTTGGCGTCCCCGAAGCCTTTTGGGTCATCCGCGTCCAAGACTTTCCCACCGTCGTGACAATGGACACGTACGAGCAAAGCATCCACGCTGAGGTGCAAGTCGCATCACAAGAGCGATTAAGCGCATTGATGCAAAATTGAGCAATGATGGTTGACCGAGCTGGCACGTCCAAGAACACACGTTATTCCCCCCCCGCGCCGGCCAAGCTATCCAGCGTGTCGCGCCAAAGATGTGTCGAGCCGGGCTTGTACTTGCCATGCAAGCACAAGCCCGGCTGGCATGGAGCAACTCGAAGCGCACCGGCGACCTGGATTGTCCTGGCGCTGCTGACGCTTTTCATCTTGACCGGCTGTCAGCCAGACCCCACGCCGACTGTGGCGGCGACCCTTACATCGACGCCCATACCCCCAACACCGACGCCTACACAAACATTGACGCCCACCCCCACCCTAACGCCCACCCCCACGTCGACGCCTATTCCCCCGGTCTATCTAAGCATCGCGTTTCCACGGCCGGTGGACGCGCTGGAACCGGTGCACTTTGAGGTGCTGATTGAGGAACCGCAAGGCATAGACGCCCAGGTCAGTATGAGCGCGCGGGTGATTGATGCAAAAGATCAACTGTATGCCAGCTTTGATATGCGGCCAGAGGGAGACGAGGGGTGGTGGGTGCCTGACGTGCCGCTCCAATTGCCGCTCGAACCAGAGCCCTACCCCGGTGTCTGGCACTTGATCGTCGACGTCCAGGCAGACTTGCCCATTTGGGGTTACAGTGACCGGGTCTTTACGCCACAACGGGTCCCTTACCACGTCCTGACGGACACGCTGCCCAGCGGCGTCCAACTGCGGGTGCCGCAGGCTTTCAGCCAGGTCGCAGCGCAAGGAGACCCCTTTGCCGGCCTGCACGTCTGGCGATATCGCGATTGCGAAGTCATCTTGGCCTGGGCGCCCGGCCCCACCCAACCGCTATCCGACGACAACGCCCTGGTCTTGGCCGAAGCCATTTACAGCGCGGAACACGAGATCATTGTCAAGCAAAGCCAAGAGGTCACCTGGGGCGATCAAGAGTGGACCGCCTTTTTCTTTCAAGAATTGTGGCAGCGCGAGGAAAAGGAAACCCCGGCCGAAACGCTGGTGGTGCAAGGGCCAGAGTACCGGTTGTATGCTCTGCGCGTCCGGGCACAAAACGAGGGCGAGATTCACTCAATCTGCCGGGACGTGCGAGCCACATTCGGGTTCGCAGAGCCAGAATAGCGGCGGCACGCTGTCGCTGTCAATAGATAATGATGGGCGTGCCGACACGCCAATTGCTGCGGATGTAATCATCTTTGTAGGCCCCAATGGGATGGGTCCAGCGGTAAATCCAGCGGGCGTCGTCGATAGAGACGTTCAGGCATCCGTGGCTGCGCGGCACGCCGTAATCATTGTGCCAATACGTGCCGTGGATCGCCCGGCCCTGTAGGTCGAAAAAAATATCCCAAGGCACGCCGGGCAGATCAAAATAATCTGGGGATGATTCATCCTCGCCGACCATGTGGCGTGAGGCTTGTTTGAGCAACACGTTAAACTCGCCGCGGGGTGTGCCAAAATCGGCGATGGTGCCATCGCCCATCGTGAACGCGGCCCCCGACGCGCAGCGACAGCTAAACACTGCCAGGCCATTTTCCAGGCACGTCAC
>CAZSJU010000276.1:2311-3468 GCA_964607235.1 uncultured Anaerolineae bacterium
AATCCCCAATCCCCCATGTCATAGTGGGCCGGTTGCGGCGGATATTGCAGCATAGGCTGCACCCAGCCTGAAAAGACATAGCCCTCCTCGACCGTGTACCACAAATCATTGTGGGCGTTCAGCCCTGCGGCGCGTACCTCGCCGGTGATGACAAAGCTCTCGTCCCGCCCATAGTATCCGACGCGCGCGGCGCCACGCTCCGCTTTTTCGTAAACGGCGGTTCCGGCGGCCGTCACGCGCCCCATACGCGTTTCAGGCGGGTCTTCCTGGCCCCCCGGCGCCAGTGTCCGCGCGTCCCAAGTCGGCCACCGCTTGTGAGAGGAAAAAGCCATCGCCAGGGTGCTGCCGCTCAGCTTGAGAAAATCACGACGTGAAAACTTGGACACAACGCTTACCTCATCGTGGACCATACAAGTGCCTTTATAGACAAAATAAGACCATCCAGGTATACTTATTATAGCACAAGTCAAGGAGTTTTAACACATGAATAAATGGCTCTATCACGTTTGTCCACATCGTCCAGGTCACGGGGCAACACAGTGGCCTGGTCAACGTTGTTATTCTCACAATTATTATTCTCACAATAGTACGAGCGCACCCAAGGCAAGGCATTGATGGCAAAAGAAAAACTCATCCTGGTTCACGCACCCAGCGTATACGATTTTCGCAAACGGGCCACGCTGTGGGGGCCAATCGGTGACCTGGTCCCTTCTGATACCGTGTTTGAAATGTACCCCATTGGCTTTACGACTATGGCCGAATACCTCTCACGCTACGGTCATCGCGTCAGCATTGTCAATCTGGCCGTGCGCATGCTGCGCGACGAAAAATTTGACGCGGAAAAGCTGCTGGCCGGGCTAGACCCTATGGCCTTTGGCATCGACCTGCATTGGCTGCCCCATGCCCACGGGGCGCTAGAGGTCGCCCGGCTCATCAAGCAGTTTCATCCCCAGACGCCTGTCATCTTGGGGGGCTTTTCGGCCTCGTACTATCACGAGGAGCTAATGACTTTTCCCCAAGTCGATTACGTGTTGCGCGGCGACTCGACCGAAGAGCCGTTGCGCCAGTTAATCGAGGCCATCGAACTGGGGGCCAAGCCGGAAACGCTGCAAGAAATCCCCAACCTGACATGGAAAGAAAGGGGCGGCACACCGCGC
>CAZSJU010000276.1:3568-5062 GCA_964607235.1 uncultured Anaerolineae bacterium
AACGCTGCAAGAAATCCCCAACCTGACATGGAAAGAAAGGGGCGGCACACCGCGCATTAACCCGCTTACGTACGTGCCTGACAGCCTGGACCACTTGCTGATAGACTATAGCTTTGTGGTCAAGGCCGTGGCGCGGGATCGCAACTTGGTGAACTATTTACCCTTTGCCAAGTGGACGCGCTATCCCATCACCGCGGCCCTGACCTGTCGTGGCTGCACGCGCAACTGTGCCATCTGTGGGGGGTCGGCGTATGCTTCCAAGCACAGTTTTGGCCGGGAGCGGCCGGCCTTTCGCAGCCCAGAGACTGTGGCCACTGACCTGCGTCGCATCCATCGCTTCAGCCGCGGACCGGTCTTTGTGCTGGGCGACATCCGCCAGGCCGGCATGGACTATGCGCGGCGTTTTCTCAAGGCCATGCAGGGGTTCGATGAACAGGTGATCATTGAGTTTTTCCAGCCGGTGGACCGGGGCTTTATGCAAGAGGTCGCGGCGGCCCTGCCCAACTTTGTGGTCGAACTGTCACCCGAGTCTCACGACCCGGCAGTGCGCCGCTATTCCGGCAAGCCTTTTTCGGATGCGGCGATCGAATCCTCCATCGAAAACATTCTGGCCGTTGGCGCCCAGCGCATGGATACGTTCTTCATGTCGGGCCTGCCCGGCCAGACACCCCAGTCGGTGCTGGATACCATCGAATATTGTGGTCACCTGTTGCGCCGTTTCGACGGTGACGAGCGGCTCAAGCTGTTCATCTCCCCTATGGCGCCCTTTTTGGATCCCGGTAGCCTGGCCTTTGAAAATCCCGATCAATACGGTTATCACAAGTTCTGCCACACGCTCCGAGATCATCGACAAGCGTTGCTGGCCCCGAGCTGGAAATATGTGTTGAGTTACGAGACCCGCTGGATGAGCCGCGCCGAGATGGTCGACGTGACCTATGAAGCCGGCCTGCGGCTCAACCGGCTCAAAGCCGAGTTTGGTCAGGTCAGCCAGGAGCGCGCCCAGTTGACCGAGGAACGCATCAAGCGGGCCATCGCATTGATGAAACACATCGACCACCTGGTCGAAACCACAGAACCGGACGCGCTGGCCCAGCGGATGTTGCCCCTGCGCGAACAGATCGAAGAGGTCAACCGCTCGACGGTGTGTGAAAAAGAAGAGCTGGACCTGCCGGTCAAAGGACTACCGGTCAAGCTGCTGCAGGCAGCCGGGCTGTTGCTTGAAGACGGGTGGCAAAGCCTGCGCCAGCGATTGGGGCATAATGGCAAGCACGTCGACGCAACAAAAAAGGCCGCCCGATAAGGGCGGCCTTGGTGGCCCATACGGGGTTCGAACCCGTGTTTCCGGCTTGAGAGGCCGGCGTCCTGGGCCCCTAGACGAATGGGCCACAACTTGGGTCATTCTACCAGGCAAGTGCCGGATTGTCAAGCTTGTCACGGACTGGTAAAGTGATATAATCAAGTTTTGCCCCGATGGGTCATCGTTAACATAGGGAC
>CAZSJU010000277.1:0-5001 GCA_964607235.1 uncultured Anaerolineae bacterium
CTGGGTCCCGGCACATTAGGTATCATCACTTATCGCGTATGAACAAGGACAGACCGACAATTATGAACCCACAAACCGAGATTGAAATCTTGGCAGCTCACGCCGATCAACTCAACGCTGGATTCCGGGGCGTGGCGGCCTATCCTACAATGATCCCAGAACAACAACGTACCCTGGCGCCGTTCTTAGAGCTGGCCGAGTGGCTCGCCGAAGCCCTGGTGCCCGTCGAGCCATCGCCACTTTTCGTGCAGCGGTTGGCCCAACTATTGATCAAAGCCGCCAGCGATGAACAACTTTCCCTATTGGAACGTTACCGGCGCATGATCCTGGTGACGGCTGCTACGCTGGGTTCCACCGTCCCACTGATGGGACTGTTGCTCTATTTTTTCTGGCAACGCCGCTCAACCGAGGGACGCCCGGTCAGTTAATCCCTCCACAGGGGATGCCAAGTTAGAGCACGAGCACCTCGACCACGTCGTCCAATTCGAGCAACTTTACGCCGCGATTGGACCGATTCTCCACCGGCACCTCGTCCAGGCGCTGCCGCTTGCCATCCGAGGCCAACAGGTCCACTTTGCCATCCATCGCCCCCACCGTCGCCGCGACCACCGGCCCGGTGGTCTTGGTCTGGTTGAGCAACAACACCCCCTGTCCGCCCCGGCCCTGCAGCGAGAATTCATCCAGCGACACGCGCTTGACATAGCCCGTCTGGCTGACGACCACAACGCCCAACTTGGCCGTGGGATCGGCAATGACCGCGCCGCCAAACAGTTGATCCCCCTTGCGTACCTTGATTCCCGTCACACCCTTGGCCGAAGCCGTCGCCTGGGGGTTGACGTCTGCCGCGCTAAAGCGGATAGCGCGCGAACTTGTAAAGAACATCACCTGGGCGTCGTCGCCACCGATGCCGGCGAACAATACGCGGTCATTGTCACCGTTCAACCCAATGATCCCAGCCCACGAAGCCTCGGCGCTGGCCTTGATGTCCTCAACCTGCACCCGTTTGACCTTTCGCCCGCGCGTGCCTAGAATCAGGGAATTTTGGTTCAAAATGCCCAAGCCGACAACCCGCTCATCTTTGTCCAGACCCAACGCCTCAAAGCTGGACGAGATTGCCAAACGCCCTACCGTACCCCACCAGGCCCGGCCCTGGTCAGAGACCAAAACCACCGTGTCGTCAGCCTCAGTCTGCAGATGCAGCCGGTGGGCCTCAACCGCGCGGCTGGTCGGCCCGGCCTTGACGCGATAGCTAAACCGGCTAGCGTCGTTGCGCTGCACGCTCTGCGTGGTGACCACGATGACTTGTGGTCCATCAGGCATCGACAGTTCCGCCTCGGTCACAATCGTGTCGCCAGGCTTTTCGTCGATCAGGATCACCGTTTTGCGCGGCGTGGCAAATTTGTCCTTGATCGCCGTGGTTTCCTCAACGACGACTTGCAAGCGACGCGCTTCCGACTTGAGCAGACTCTTGAGATAACGGATGCGTTCCTTGAGCTCTTTTTCCTCATCGGCCAACTTGCGTCGTTCCAAGCCGGCCAGGCGCCGCAATTGCATAGAGAGGATCGCCTGCGCCTGAATATGGGTGAACTTGAACTGGCGCACCAGGTTGCGCTCTGCGGTCTCGCTGGTGCGGCTGCGACGGATGGTGTCGATGACCTCATCAATGATGTCCAGCGCCTTGAGCAGGCCTTGCACGATGTGCAACCGGGCCTCCCGCTTGGCCAATTCGTAACGACTGCGCCGCACAATGACCGTCAACCGGTGTTCGACGAAATAGATCAACATATCGCGCAGCGAGAGCCGCTGCGGCCGCACGACCACGTCGCCATTCAACTTTTCGGGCACCAGTGCCAGGGTATTGACGCCAAAAGTCTCGCGCAACTGGCTGCGACTCAGGGCGCTATCCAGCACTTCATTGGGATCGGCCATGCGGCTGACCTCGATCACCACCCGCATGCCTTCGTGGTCCGACTCGTCCCGCAGGTCCGTGACGCCGTTGATCTTGCCGTCCCGCACCTCGCGGGCGATGCGCTCCAACACTGTGGATTTTTGCACCGCATAGGGCAACTCGGTGACGACAATGTTGACCTTGCCCCCACCAATATCTTCCATGTCTATCCGCGCCTGGGTCACAATGCGTCCCCGTCCGACCTCGTAAGCCGCGCGGATGGTGTCGGTCCGCTCTTCGTCCGAGAGGTCCCCCCGGTAACGATAGATCACGCCCCCTGTGGGAAAGTCAGGGCCGGGGATGATCTCGATCAACTCGTCCACCGTAATCTTGTCACGCTTGCGCCAACGGTCGGCCACATGCACCAAGGCGTCACACACTTCGCCCAGGTTATGCGGGGGAATATTGGTGGCCATGCCCACGGCGATCCCCATCGAGCCATTGATCAACAGATTAGGCAACACCGAAGGCAAGATAACCGGCTCTTGCAAGCTGCCATCAAAGTTATCCACAAAGTCCACCGTGTCCTGGTCAATGTCCTGCAGCATAAAGCTGGCGATCTCGGCCAGGCGCGCCTCGGTGTAGCGCATGGCCGCCGGGCTGTCCCCGTCAATGCTGCCAAAGTTACCCTGACCGTCAATCAATGGATAACCCATGGCAAAATCCTGGGCCATGCGCACCATCGCCATATACACCGACTGGTCACCGTGGGGGTGATACTTGCCGAGCACCTCACCCACCACGCGGGCAGATTTGCGGTGTGGACGGTCGTGGCGCAATCCCATGTCGTGCATAGCATACAGAATACGCCGCTGCACCGGCTTGAGCCCGTCCTCGACGCGCGGCAGCGCGCGATCGGTGATGGTCTCGACGGCGTATTGAAAGTATGCCTGTTCCAGGTCCGTTGTCAAAGAAATCTGCTCAGTCAGCATCCTGGGTCACCTCTTCGTCCTCATCATCCTCGTCTCCGTTGGATGGATGATCTTCTTCACGCCAACGCTCCAACAGCCACTTGCGGCGGTTGCGCGCCGATCGCCCCATCAAGGTGCTGATGATCTGGTTGGCGTGGTGCACGTCCTCTACTGTCACCCGGCGCAAGTTATCATTAAAGGGGCCGCTCTGATCGTTGACGGAAAACACCGTCTCGCGTAACTGTTCGGGGTTCATCTCACCCAGACCCTTGTAGCGCTGGATCGATACCCCCTGGCGTCCCCACTCTCCCAAGACCACATCTCGCTCCCGGTCCGAGTAAACATAGCGGGATTGTTTGCCCTTGCGCAGGAGATACAGCGGCGCCACGGCCACGTAAAGCCGACCGTTATTCACCATAGGGCGCATATAACGCCAGAACAACGTATACAGCAAGGTGCGAATGTGGTCACCGTCCACGTCCGCGTCCACCAAAATCGCCACCCCGCCGTAACGCATGTCGTCCACGTTAAAATCGGCTCCCACACCGCCGCCTACCGCCGCGATGATGGACTTGATCTCCTTGTTGCTCAACAGCCGGGTCAGCTTGACCCCCTCGACATTGAGCAGCTTGCCGCGCAACGGCAAGATAGCGTGGTGCCGTCGATCGCGGGCCATCTTGCACGAGCCGCCGGCGCTGTCGCCCTCGACGATGTACAATACGGTTTCCTCGGTAACCGTGCCCTTGCTGACATCGGCCAGCTTGCCCGGCAGACCCGAGTCGGCAGCGTCCAGCACGCTGCGTCGGATCACCAGCGAGCGCGCCTTGCTGGCCGCGACCCGCGCCTGGGCTGCAGCCTGGGCCTGTCTGACAATGATTTTGCCCAACGAGATCTTTTTACGCAACTGCTCCAACAACCCCTCATACACAATGCTGTGTACGATACCCTGCGCGTGATCGCTGGCCAGGCAGGTCTTGGTCTGGCTGGTAAATTGGGGATCGTGCATCGACAACTTTACCACTGCCGTCAGCCCGGCCAGAGTATCGCCGCCGCGAATGTTGACTGAACCTTTGTCCTTGACCAGTTTTTTCTCGGCCGCGAACTGATTGATAGCCTTGGTGACGGCGCTCTTGAAACCGGCCACGTGCTTGCCCCCATCGGGCGTGGGGATGGTGTTGACAAAGCTGACGATTTCAGTGTCTTCCACGCTGGTGTGCCACTGCAACACCACTTCAACCGAAACCCCGTTCTGCTCTCTTGTCACCTCGACCGGGAGCCGGTGAATCGCCTTACGACTCTCGTTAAGCCAGCGTACATATTCGACCAGGCCGCCGTCGTAACGAAAGCGCTTGTGGCGTTTGCGCCGCTTGCGATTGTCAACGAGTTCGACGGTCACACCGGACAACAAAAACGCGATGACCTGCAAGCGCCGCGCGACGGTATCAAAGTCAAAGTCAAGCGTATCCATAAAGCGCGCGCTGGGCTTGAAGGAAATAATGGTCCCCGTGCTCCGCTTTGTGTCAGCGTGCGACTGGATAGCCTTGGCATCGCCATTTTGCCCGACCTCAGCGATGACCTCATCGGTGACCGGATCAAGAATCTGGACTGGCGTGGCCGGCAGGCCGTTCTCGTGGCGTTGGAAATAGATCACGCCATCGCGATGCACCCGCACCTCCAACCACTCGGCCAGCGCGTTGGTGGCCTTGACGCCGACGCCGTGCAATCCACCGCTGGTGGAATAGCTGCCGTCCTTGAACTTGCCGCCAGCGTGGAGCTCGGTAAAGACCAATTCCAACGTCGGCCGCCCCTTTTCGGCATGCATGCCGGTAGGGATGCCGCGCCCATCGTCCGTGACGGTCATCGAGCCGTCGGGGTGAATCTCGACGCCAATGTGGGTACAAGCGCCGGCCAGCGCCTCGTCCACGGCATTGTCTACCAGCTCGTAGGCCAGGTGATGCAAGGCGTCCAGCCCGGTGCCGCCAACGTACATTCCAGGCCGCCGCTGGATGTTCTCCGGATATTCCAGGACTTGGATGTCACTGGTATCATAAGCTGTGGGCATAACGATCTCCTAAAGACACAGACTCTCCCCTAGATAATAGCACAAAAGTTCTAATTTTGCAATATGAACAAGTTAATTTG
>CAZSJU010000278.1:0-3716 GCA_964607235.1 uncultured Anaerolineae bacterium
CTCGCAATGACGTATTGACAATTACTACACGCCGCCTGCACACTTGTGTCTCCAGGCAATTTGAGGTAGCATGAGCCCATCATGACGCGAATCTATGCGCTCGTTAACCAAAAAGGGGGGGTGGGCAAAACCACCACTGCCGTCAACCTGGGCGCCTATCTGGCCCAGGCCGGCAAAAAAGTGCTGATCGTAGACATTGATCCGCAAGCCAACGCCACTTCCAGCCTGGGACTGGACAAATACGACCTGGAGACCACAATCTATGACGCGCTGGTGCGCGAAGCGCCGCTCCAGCACGCCATCTGGCGCAGCCCCGAGTTGGGCATCTTTTTGGTGCCCAGTTCGCCCGACCTGGCCGGCGCCGAGGTAGAGCTGGTGGGCGCGCTGGCCCGCGAATACCGTCTACAACAAGCGCTGGAACCGGCGGCCTCTGACTATGCTTACGTGCTGATCGACTGCCCCCCTAGCCTGAGCTTGTTGACCGTGAACGCCCTGACAGCTGCCGCGCACGGGGTCATCATCCCTGTGCAATGCGAGTACCTGGCCCTGGAAGGGCTGACTCAATTGCACCAAACCATCGAGCTGGTACGCGCCCGGCTGAACCCGCAACTGATGATACGGGGCATGCTGATGACAATGTTTGACGGGCGCACCAACCTGGCGCAACAAGTGGTGGATGAAGTGCGACGCCACTTTGGCGAGCGCGTCTTTGAGGCCGTCATCCCACGCAGCGTGCGGCTGAGCGAAGCGCCCAGCCACGGCCAGCCGATTTCTACCTATGCCCCCCGTTCAGCGGGCGCCCTGGCCTACGCGGCCCTGGCTCAGGAACTCCTGGCAAGCGACGCCGATGGCACAAAGGAAGGAACCCATGCCTGACCGTGAAGCGCTAGAAGGATTGTCCAAGGAACAACTGATCGGATTGCTGGAAGACGCCGCCAAGAACTGGCTGGCCCACGACGGGCTGTGGTTCCTGGCAGCCGAGGAAAAGTTTGACATAGAGACCGCCTTGGAGCTGGACGCCCATGCCTGGCGCCGCTTTACCGTCATCGAAGCGCGGCGCATTATGAAACGGCTGGGCATGACGCCCGGCGGCGGCATCCCGGCCCTGAAAAAGGCGCTCCAGTTTCGCCTCTATGCCCGCCTCAACGAACAAGAAACCATCGACGTGGACGAGCGCACGTTCATCTTTCGCATGAACGCCTGCCGCGTTCAGACGGCGCGCCAACGCGCCGGACGGCCCGACTTTCCTTGCAAGTCCATCGGCATCATCGAGTACGGCGGCTTTGCCCAGACCATCGACCCGCGCTTTCGCACCCGCTGCATCGCCTGTCCCCCTGATCCTCACCCCGCCGACTATTGGTGCGCCTGGGAATTTACGCTGGACGAGCAAGCGAACGTGTAACCTTGTCTGCGTAAGCCGGGATGCCCCATTCAGTGACTTTTTACACACTCGACGGATGATGTTTAGCACTAGGATTTCTCTCTCAATGGGGCTATACTATAATCTGGATCAGATTTACTTGCCCCACAAATAACCACATACCTGACTTGACCTTCACAAGAGGAGTACTGCTTTATGGCTAAAGGATGGGTTTACATAGACGAGGACCGCTGCAAGGGCTGCGGCCTATGTGTCGACGCTTGTCCCCAGCACGTCCTCGCACTGAGCACAGACCGCTTTAACGTCAAAGGCTACCGGCCGGTAGAGTTGGTGGACCCGGACAACTGCACAGGCTGCACCATCTGTGCCATCATTTGTCCGGACGTCGTCTTTACAATCTATCGCCAAGCCGACAAGAAAAAAGCCGCCCCTGCCGCGAGCGGGACAGGAGCATAGGAGATCGCTATGGCAAAAGAACTGCTGGAAGGGAACGCGGCTATCGCCGAGGCGGCCATTCGCGCCGGGCTAGAGGCATTTTTCGGCTACCCCATCACACCCCAAACCGAGGTGCTGGAGGTGCTCTCTAAGCGTCTGCCCGAAGAAGGGCGTGTGTTCTTGCAAGCCGAGAGCGAGGTGGCCTCGATTAACATGGTCTACGGCGCAGCCTGCACGGGCGTGCGGGTGATGACGTCTTCGTCTAGCCCGGGCATCAGCCTGATGCAAGAGGGCCTGTCTTATATCGCTTGCTCCGAAGTGCCGGCCGTCGTCGTCAATGTGATGCGCGGCGGGCCGGGGCTGGGCAACATTCAGCCCGCCCAGGGAGACTATTTCCAGGCCGTCAAGAGCGCCGGGCACGGTGACTTTCACAACATCGTCCTGGCTCCCTCGACGGTCCAGGAGACCATCGACCTGATGGTGCTGGCCTTTGACCTGGCGGAAAAGTATCGCACCATCTGCATGGTAGTGGCCGACGGCAGCATCGGTCAGATTATGGAGCCGGCCGAACTGCCCCCGATGCGTGCAGTTAGGACGCGTGAGGAACGCGTCAACAGCGACTGGGCACTGACCGGCGCCCAGGACCGTCCACACCACATCATCACCTCGCTTTACCTGGGGGCGGAAAACCTCGAAGCGGCCAACTTGCGCTTGCAGGCCAAGCTACGTGAAATTGAAAAGAACGAGGTGCGCTACCAAGAGCACGACGTCCAAGACGCGGACTTGCTGCTGGTCGCTTTTGGCACCGTGGGGCGCATCTGCCAGACGGCGGTGCGCGAGGCGCGTGAGGCCGGGCTCAAGGTGGGGCTGCTGCGCCCTGTCACACTGTGGCCTTTTCCCCAGGCGCGCATCCGGGAACTATGCGAACAGGTCAAGGGCATCCTCGTGGTCGAGATGAACGCCGGGCAGATGGTCGATGACGTACGGCTGGCCGTCGAGGGGCGACGACCCGTCCGCTTCTACGGCCGCATGGGCGGAGTGGTCCCCTTCCCCGACGAGATCTTGAACGCGCTGGACCGGCTGGCCCAAGAGATAGAGGAGTAGAAACCATGAAACATACAATCCCAGCCCCCCCCCAGGGGATGGCGGTCGTCTATCAACGCCCCGAGTCATTGAGTGAAAAAGACACGCACTATTGCCCTGGCTGCACCCACGGCATCATCCACAGGCTGGTGGCCGAGGTGCTGGATGAATTGGGCGTGCGTGAAAAGGTGATCGGCGTCGCGCCGGTCGGATGCTCGGTGTTGGCCTATGACTATTTTGACGTGGACTTTGCCGAGGCAGCCCACGGCCGGGCGCCGGCAATGGCGACCGGCATCAAGCGCACCAACCCCGACAACGTCGTCTTTACTTATCAGGGCGACGGCGACCTGGCGTCCATCGGCATGGCCGAAATCGTGCACGCGGCCAACCGAGGCGACCTGCTCACCGTCATCTTTGTCAATAACGCCATCTATGGCATGACCGGCGGACAAATGGCGCCCACGACCCTGCCCGGCCAGGTCACAAAGTCCTCGCCCACGGGGCGCGACGTACAGGCCGCAGGTTTTCCCGTCCGCATGGCCGAAATGTTAGGTGACCTGCCGGGCGCAGCCTATGTCACCCGCCAACAAGTGGCCGATATTGCCGGCATCCGCAAGACCAAAAAAGCCATCACCAAAGCCTTCCGCACACAGATCGAGGGTTTGGGCTTTTCCATGGTCGAGGTGCTCTCCACTTGCCACACAAACTGGCGGATGACGGTGGCCGAGTCGATGCAATGGGTCAAGGAATCGATGGTGCCCTATTATCCAATAGGCGACACCTGTGTCTGCACAGAGATGAGAGACTGGAGGTAAAG
>CAZSJU010000278.1:3816-4991 GCA_964607235.1 uncultured Anaerolineae bacterium
GTATAGATGGTCACACGCCGGCCCTGATAATGGTCGACCATCGGGTCGCGCAAGTGACGGTGAGTAAAGACGCCTGCCAGGTGACGAAACACCCACGACGGCCCCATACCTTTAAAAACACGAATGTCCAACAATCCGTCGTCCAGGCGCGCTTCAGGCGTCATCTCGACCAGGCCACCGTACAGTTTAACGTTGCTGACCAGGATCAAGATAATTTTGGCCTGGATGGTACGGCCATCAATGATAATCGTGCTGCGCACGCCGCCAAAATCGCTAGCAACACGCACTCCTGCCGACAAATAAGCCAACGCGCCCAACTGCTTGGACGCACGGGTGCGCGGTTCCATCTGCTCGGTAACCTGCGAGTCGATACCTACGCTGGCACAATTGAGAAAATAGTGCTCCCCGGCCCGGCCGACGTCCACCCGGTGCACCCCGCCATCGACCAACATGCGCGTTGCCCGTAACAACCGGTCCGGCTGCGTCAACGTCATGGTGGGCAAGCCAATTTCCTTGGCCCACACATTGCCCGTGCCCACAGGCAATACCCCCATCGCTGTCTCACTGCCCACCAACCCATCGACGACCTCGCGGATCGTGCCATCACCGCCGGCCACCAGCACCACCTTGCAATTCGCCGCGACCGCGGCGCGCGCCAACGCGGTCGCATCACCGGGCTTGCGCGTGGAGCGCATCGTTACCTGCCAGCCGCGCTCCCCCACATACTCCACGACCCGCTGCAAGTCCCGCCGCAACTCGGCCCGAGGGCCGGCAGTGGGATTATAGATCAAGATCGCATCCGTCCGGCCCGGGTCATCCCCGCTCCGCCGGCGCGTCTGGTTAGTTTGTCGCATCTTTTCTAGCCCTTTCCAAGATACGGCTCAAACAGACTCACCTTGCAAGCCCAGCTCACCGGCAACGCCTTGCATCGCTTGTAACACAAATGCCACGTGGGCCCACAACTCGACGCCCAAATCCTCAGCCGCTGCCTCAATCGCCTCGCGGTCGACGGCCGCAGCAAAGGCTTTACTCTTCCATTTTTTGCGGATAGATTTGACCTTGACGTCGTGGATGCTCTTACTCGGCCGCACCAACGCGACGGCCGTGACAAAGCCGATCAAATCATCCACCGCGGCCAACGTCTTTTCCATGCGCGTCTCGCGCGTCACGCCGGT